>CATZYY010000225.1 GCA_958426425.1 uncultured Oscillospiraceae bacterium | reverse complement strand
GGCATCGGCGACAAGCACATTCCCTGGATCCACAACGTGAAGAACACCGACATGGTCATCGACATTGACGACGAGGATTCCCAGCGGCTGCTGCGCCTGTTCAACACCCCCGAGGGTCAGGCATATCTGAAAAACGAGCTGAAGCTGGACGACGAGCTGATCGAAAAGCTCACCTGGCTGGGCATCTCCGGCATTGCCAATGTGCTCTGCTGCATCAAGATGGCCAAGTACTACGAGCTCACCGAGCGCGACGTGGTGGGCACGGTCCTCACGGACTCCGCCGTGATGTACCAGAGCCGCATCGACGAGCTCAACGACATGTACGGCGCCTACAACGCCCACGAGGCGGCTCTGGACCACGCCCTGCATATGCTGGGCCTCAAGACCGACAACCTGCTGGAGCTGACCTACGCAGACCGCAAGCGGGTCCACAACCTGAAGTACTACACCTGGGTGGAGCAGCAGGCCCGGGACGTGAAGGAGCTCAACGCCCTGTGGTACGACACCGAGGGCACCTGGGACGCCGTCCACAAGCAGGCCAAGGACCTGGACGATCTCATCAACGAGTTCAACGAGGCCACCGGACTGTTGAAGGCACTGTAAAATCTCACCACAACGCCTCAGGGGCGGGGCTTTTGCCCCGCCCCTGCTGGATTCATGTCTCAGGCGTTTCCGTGTAGGCCGTCTCCGCCTGCTGCTGACCCTGGACCAGCAGTGTCCTGGCCTGACCGAAGTCCTGCCGGTCCAGGGCGGCGATGGCGTCCGTCACGGCATTGAACAAAATCGTGTAATAATCTGGTAATGTATCCATGATGCATCCTCCATATTTGCATTATAATTTGTGCCATATTTTATAATGCATCAATTTATTGCAAAACGCAATACTTTTGTATTACAAAAAGCGTTGCGGGGTGCGTCATGAAGAAGTTCAAAATTCCGAAGGTTCCATCTTCCACCAACAAATCCATTCGCTTTCCAAACGATCTGATTGATCAGGTTGAAGAAGCCATCCGTGGACAGGAATGTACGTTTTCTGCTTTTGTGATAGAGGCGACCCGGGTGGCGCTGGAAAACTTAAAAGAGGAAGAACAGACAGAGGAGTGACCCTATGAAAAACGTCTTATACGGCAAGTGCGTCAAGTGCGGCAGGACCTATCCGGCCACACCGGACCTCACCACCTGCGAATGCGGCGGCATTCTGGACATTACCTATGACTATGACTACATCAAGACCCAGCTGACCAAGGAAAAGCTGGCGGAGCGGGCCGAGCGGACCATGTGGCGCTACCGGGAGCTGCTGCCTATCGAGGACAGCACCCAGCCTACGCCCCTGCGGGTGGGCTGGAGCCCTCTGTATGAGGAGCCCCGCCTGGCGGCCCAGCTGGGCCTCAAGCAGCTCTGGGTCAAGGACGACGGGCAGAACCCCACCGCCTCCCTAAAGGACCGGGCCTCCGCCATGGCCGTGGCCAAGGCCCGGGAGGCCGGGGCCAAGGTGATCGCCTGCTCCTCCACCGGCAACGCCGCCTCGTCTCTGGCGGGCAACGCCGCGGCGGCGGGCCTGAAGACCTACATCTTCGTTCCCTCCCGGGCCCCCAAGGGGAAGGTGGCCCAGCTGATGACCTTCGGCGCCACCGTGATCTCCGTCCAGGGCAGCTACGAGGAGACCTTTGAGCTGAGCAAGCAGGCCATCGACAAATGGGGATGGTACAACCGCAACGCCGCCATCAACCCCTACCTCTCCGAGGGCAAGAAGACCGTGGCTCTGGAGATCATGGAGCAGCTGAACTGGCAGGTGCCGGACTACATCGCCATTTCCGTGGGCGACGGCTGCACTATCGCGGGATTGTGGAAGGGCCTCAAGGACCTGTACGCCATCGGTTTCATTGACCGGCTGCCCCGTCTGATCTCCGCCCAGGCGGCGGGCTGCTGCCCGTTGAACCGGGCTATTGAGACCGGGGAGCCCTGGCACCCCATGGAAGAGAACACCCTGGCGGACTCCATCGCCGTGGGCGTGCCCCGGAACGCCGACAAGGCTCTCATGGCCATCCGGGAGTCCAACGGCCTCACCGTCAACGTCACCGATGAGGAGATCATGGCGGCCCAGCAGCTGCTGGGCCGGACCTGCGGCGTCTTCGGCGAGCCCGCCGGTGTCACCGGCACCGCCGGCGTGAAGAAGCTCTGTGAGCAGGGCGTCATCGGAAAAGACGATACGGTGGTGTCCGTGGTCACCGGCAACGGCCTCAAGGACGTGGCCAACGCCATCAAGGCCGCCGGGGAGCCCATCTCCATCCCCTCCGACATGGACTTGCTGCTCAAAGCCTTTGCCGAGCACGGCGTAGTGGTGGAATAAACGAAAAGGGCCTGCTGCAACACGCAGCTTTCAGGCTTACACAGAAAATTTGCGCATTAAATAAGTTAGCGAGAACCGCCGCATTTGACGGTTCTCGCTAACTTTTTCTTTGGCCTGTTTTTCAAAATTCTATGTTGCAACAGGCCCTTTTGGGGCTCCGCAGACGATAAGGTAGAATAAGTTTCGCAAATTGAAAAGAGGATAAAAAGGGACATGGTT
>CATZYY010000224.1 GCA_958426425.1 uncultured Oscillospiraceae bacterium | reverse complement strand
TTCTCCCAGCAACATTCCCCATGATTTTATTCCTTCCACACCAAGGAGGTAACCTTACTATGCCAAGCAATCGCATCGGCCGCATCAACGAGGAGATCCAGCGGGAGCTGAGCGGTCAGCTCCGCCGCCTGAAGGACCCCCGGGTGTCTCAGGTGGGCATGGTCTCCATCACCCGGGTGGACACCACCGGGGACCTGCGCTATGCCCGGGTCTATGTCTCCGTTCTGGACAAGGCCCAGGAAAAGGAGGTCCTCAAGGGTCTCAAGTCCGCCGCAGGCTTTCTGCGGCGGGAACTGGGGCAGGCCCTGCAGCTGCGCTACACCCCCGAGCTCCAGTTTATTCCCGACGACTCCATTCTCCACGGCGCTCACATTCTGGAGGTGCTGCGGCAGGTGGAGCAGAAGGACGCCGACCGGCAGGACGGCGCGTCGGAGGAGTGAGCCATGCTGACCGTGGAACAGACCGCAGCGCTGCTGCGGACCTTTGACAACATCCTGATTCTCACCCATGTGCGGCCTGACGGGGACACCGTGGGCTGCGCCGCCGCCCTGTGCGCCGGGCTGCGGGCTCTGGGCAAGACGGCGTATCTGCTGCCCAACCCGGAGCTGACCAAGACCACCGCCCCCTATTTCGCCCCTTACGCCGCGCCGGAGGGATTTGCACCGGAAACCGTAATCTCCACTGACGTGGCCACTGTCAATCTGCTGCCGGAGAACGCCAGGGCCTATGTGGGACGTATTGATCTGGCCATTGACCACCACCCCTCCTTTGAGCACTTCGGCAAGGCCAACATCGTCCGTCCGGAGGCTGCCGCCTGCGGGGAGCTGATCTACGACATTCTCTCCCGGCTGGGGCCCATTACGCCGGAGCTGGCGCTGCCTTTGTACGTGGCCGTGTCCACGGACACCGGCTGCTTCGCCTATGCCAACACCACCGCCGATACCCACGCCGTGGCGGCGGCCCTGCTGCGGACCGGCATCGACTACCGGGCGGTCAACAAGGTGTTCTTCCGTACCAAGAGCCGCAAGCGGATGCAGCTGGAAGCCGCCATTCTCAGCACCTGCGAGTTCTATGACCGGGACCGGGTGGCAGTGCTGTCGGTACCCATGTCCCTGATGGAGCGGGTGGGCGCCGACGAGACCGACGCCGAGGATCTCAGCGCCCTGGGCGGTCAGATCGAGGGCGTGGACTGCGCCGTGACCATGCGGGAACTGCGGCCGGACGTGTGGAAAATGTCCGTCCGCACCGGGGAGCGTGTCAACGCCACGGAGGTCTGCCGCCTTTTAGGCGGCGGCGGCCATGCCGCTGCGGCGGGCTGCACTGTGGAGGCCCCCTGGCCGGAGGCCAAGGAGGCCATCCTGAGCGCCATCGCCCGGATCGCCCCGGATTATCAGGGCTGACCCAGTCGGCCCGGGAAAGCAGGTGACCCAATGCCCAATGGAATCCTTATCATCGACAAACCTGCCGGCTGGACCAGCATGGACGTGTGCGCCAAAGTCCGGGGCATCTTACATGAAAAGCGGGTGGGCCACGGCGGCACCCTGGACCCCATGGCCACCGGCGTACTGCCGGTATTTGTGGGACAGGCCACCCGGGGGGTGGAGTTCGCCGAGAACAGCCGGAAGGAATACGTGGCGGGACTTCGCCTGGGCCTTGTCACCGACACCCAGGACACCACCGGCACCGTTCTGGAGACCCGGCCGGTGGGCGTCACGGCGCAGCAGGTGCGGCAGGTGCTGGAGCGGTTTGAAGGCCCTCAGCAGCAGATCCCGCCTATGTACTCCGCCATCAAAATTGGTGGGCAGAAGCTCTATGACCTGGCCCGGAAGGGACAGGAGGTGGCCCGCAAGCCCCGGTCCGTCACCTTCTATGAGCTGGAACTGCTGGAGCAGACCGGGGAGGCGGAATTTTTGCTGCGGTGCCTGTGCTCCAAGGGAACCTATGTCCGGACATTGTGCCATGACATCGGACAGGACCTGGGCTGCGGCGGCGCCATGTGCTCCCTGCGGCGGACCATGGCCGCCGGGTTCACCGCGGACCAGGCCGTAACGCTGGAGGAGGTCCAATCCCGCGGCGAGGAATTGCTGCTGCCCACGGACAGTCTCTTCTCCCAGCACCCCATCCTGCTGCTGAAATCGGAGAAGGCGGAAAAGCGGGTCCGGTGCGGCAACCCCATCACCCTGCCCGGCACACCGGACGGCACCTACCGGATTTACAGCCCGGACCGGCAGTTTCTCTGCCTGTCCCAGGCCAAGGACGGCGTACTCACGTCTGTCAAAAACTTTTTCGGAGCGTAATCCATGAAAGAGAGAGTCATTGCCCTGGGCTTCTTCGACGGAGTCCACCTGGGCCACGGGGCCCTTCTGCGGCGGACCGTGGAAGAGGCCGCCCGCCGGGGCTGCACCCCAGCCCTGTTTACCTACGACCGGCCGCCCAAGGAGGTGGTCACCGGCATTCCCTGCCCCCTCATCAACTCCCCGGAGGACCGCCGGGACCTGGCCAAGCGGCTGTACGGCATCCGGGACGTGCTGATGGTCCCCTTTGACCGGGAGATGATGACCACCTCCTGGGAGG
>CATZYY010000223.1 GCA_958426425.1 uncultured Oscillospiraceae bacterium | reverse complement strand
CCAGGGAGAAGGACGTGACGGGGGTGCCGCTTCCGGTGCGGCGCAGCTCGGGGTCACGGGTCAGACGACCCATGAGGATGATTCTGTTGAGCATGAGCCCGGCCTCCTTACTCGCCCTTGCAGACGATCAGGGACCGCATGATGCCGTCGGTAATGCCCAGCACACGATCCAGCTCCTTGGGGAAGGAAGGCTCGCTGGTGAAGCTCATGAGAACGTAGTAGCCCTCGGTCTTGAAGTTGATGGGATAAGCCAGCTTGCGGCTGCCCCACTCCTCCACCTCAACGGCGGAGCCGTGCTGCTCAGCCAGGGTCTTGAACTTCGCCACCAGAGCAGCGATGCCCTCCTCACCCTGTGCAGGGTCGATGATATACACGACCTCATAATTGGCAGAAACCTTTGCCATGTTTGCACCTCCTTTTGGACAAATGGCCCTCATTCCAAGATGAGAGCAAGGATAGCCCGCAAACTGCGAGCCTTATTATTATACAGCAAGGGAGAAAATTGTCAAGAAAAACTTCCGATTTCCTCCTGTTTTTTTGAAGTCACGCGGTTACGACCACCGGCCTGTGTCCAGATACCCGGCAGCTCGGCGCCGGGCCCGGTCCACCACGGCCCCGTCCACCCCCATGAGCCGCAGCAGCTCAATGGCGTTGCGGGTGACGGCGGGGCCGGACCGCAGCCGGTAGTCGAAGAAAATATCGTCTTCCTCCAGCTGCTCGGTGAAGTGGCCCTGGGCGTAGCGGCCGGAAAGCAGGGCCGTCAGCTCGCCGTCGTGGGTGGCGGCCAGGCACAGCACACCCCGGTCCGCCAACGTCTCCAGCACGGCGCTGGCGGCGGCAATCCGCTCCACGGTGTTGGTGCCCCGCAGCACCTCGTCCACAGCACAAAAGACCGCCCCCGGCTCCGCCGCGGCGTCCAGAATGCGTTTGAGGGAGCGGGTCTCCACAATGTAGTAGCTCTCTCCGGAGAGCAGGTCGTCCTGCAGGGCCATGGAGGTGTAAATCCGAAAGGCGGAGCCCCGGTACGCCTCCGCCATGCAGGTGCAGAGGGTCTGCGCCAGAACCGCGTTCCAGGCCACGGCCTTCAGATAGGTGGACTTGCCCGAGGCGTTGGAGCCGGTAATCAGCAGGGGACCGCCGGCGGTAAAGTCGTTGGGCACCGCATGGACCAGCAGGGGATGAACCATTCCCTTTGCCTCCAGATAGGCGGACCCGCCGGAGAAGTCCAGCTCCGGCTCCGTCCATTGGGGGAGACTTGCCCGCCAGGAGGCAGCGGCAATGGCGGCGTCCAGCTTGCCCAAAGCCTCATGGACCGAAAAGACTGCCTCATGGCAGCGCCCCAGCTTGTTTTTCAAAAACTCGTAGGCAATCAGATCCAACAGCAGCAGGGTGGTCAGCAGGTCGCCGGGGCCGCCGCTGTCGGTCATGGCGGGCAGGGCGCCCACCCGCAGCACGGACCGCAGCGCCTCCAGGGCGCCGTAACTGCCCTCCAGCCACCGATCCAGCTCCGGCCGTTTCAGCTTTCGTATGCGCTCCAGGGTCTGGACCATGCCCACGGTGTAATTGACGGTGGCAAAGTCCCGCTGGATGCGCCGCAGGCGGAACTCATGAAGGCCGGCGTTGGCGGACAGCAGCAAAATCAGCACCATGGCCGCCTGCCCCTTCCAGACGGGCAGGGCGCAGAGGGCGGCAATCACCGCCAGCACCAGCGCCAGATACACCAGCAGCCAGCCCGGTCCCCGCTCCGCCGGGTAAAAGGCGCCGCACAGGTCCGCCCGCCGGGCCCGGCCCAGGCGGGAGAGGATGGTCTGCAGCTTCACCCGCAGCCCCTCGTCCCGGCCCATGAGGTCAATCAGGGCCCGACGGCCCTTCCAGGCGCTCTCGTCCCGGACGGGGCTGCGGAGCATGTAGTAGAGGTACTGCTCCCCGGAGGTGGTGAGCCCCGGATTGATCCGGCGGAACACGTCGTCTCCCTCCAGGTCGTTCCAGGTGATCTCGTCCAGCAGGAACTCATCCCGGCCGGTGTCCCGGCGGAAGTCGAAATAGGTCCGGATGTGGACCATGTCCTCGGGAAAGTAGTTCACGTCCGGCACGGTGCCGAACCGGCGGCGGAACTGTTCCGCTGAAGCGCGCTTTTTCAAAGGCTTCGCCTCCTTTTTCTAGGGGATGGGGAGGGTCAGTCGGCAATGTACTCCCGGACCCGGTAGGTGGCGCCGATCTCCTCCTCACAGATCTTCCGGCAGGCCTCGATCTCCTCTTTCGGGATAGTATCCACCACGGTCATCATCACCGTGGGCACGTACTTGCGGACCTCCTTGGTGAAGTCCTTCATGGCCTGATACGCGTTCTCCTGCTGGGGGTGGCAGAGGGCATTGTACTTTTCCGCCGTGTCGGTATTCAGGGACACGGACACCATGTCAAACCGGCCTTCAAACTCCGGGGCGATGTCCCGGCCGTTGATAAGGCTGCCGGTGCCGTTGGTGTCCATGCGGGTGAAGATCTGCTCCCCCTTGGCCTTCATCTGGTCGATGACCCAGCAGATGTCGTCGAAGCGGTAGGTGGGCTCGCCGAAGCCCAC
>CATZYY010000222.1 GCA_958426425.1 uncultured Oscillospiraceae bacterium | reverse complement strand
AATCGATTATCTGGGTTTGGATTCCGTGGACCGGCGGATGCTGGGGGCCATCATCAGCCACTACGGCGGCGGCCCTGTGGGCCTGGAGACATTGGCCGCCACCATCGGCGAGGAGTCTGTGACGCTGGAGGACGTGTATGAGCCCTACCTGATGCAGCTGGGCTTCCTGACCCGGACGCCCCGGGGCCGCTGCGTCACCCAGAAGGCCTACCAGCACCTGCACCTGCCGGTGCCCGGCGGCATGGGAGAGGACCCCATGGACCAGCTGACGCTGTAAGGCGGTTTCCGCCGGGAGGAATCTGCTCCCATTTACAGCTGCCGCTCGCCCGACGCCGGTTGGGAACTGGACGGAGGCGGCGGAACACATGGGTCCCATCCTATTGATGTCAGAGCGTGCGGCAAGCGTCATGAGTAAGTCCCCAGGGACCGCTGGGGCAGCGCGTAACGCGCGGAAAGAGGAGCAGGGGCAAATGCGGTCCTACACCCCGTCTGCCCACCGCAGTCGTTATGCGGGGACGCAATTCTTCAACTGCCGGGGTAAGGCGAAGGGACAGCGGGGCCATCGACTCCCGCTGGACCGATTCGCACGACTCCCGTACTCACGAACAGGCGGGACGCCTGTTCGTCCAAGCGACTTTTCTTTTGGACCGGCGCAGCGTGAAGAAAACTTGCCGGGGGCAAGTTTTTAGCGTAGCCCCGGCCGAACTTATTTCGGCCGGGGGGAACCACGCTGTTGCTGTAAATGGGGGGTGGAGTCCCCCGGGAACCTCCCGCCTCCGTCGGGGCCCCATCCCGGAACAGGACTCTTGAAAATCTGAACATAATGAGGTTGATTTGATATGGGTAAGTTATTTGGAACCGACGGCATCCGCGGCGTGGTGGGGGAGAACCTGACCGCCGACTTGGCCTTCTGCACCGGGCAGGCCATCGCCGCCGTGCTGGAGGAGGAGACGGGCCGGCGGCCTCTGGTGGTCATCGGCAAGGACACCCGCATCTCCTCCGACATGCTGGAGTCCGCCCTGATGGCGGGCATCTGCGACCTGGGCGGCGACGTGATGCCGGTGGGCACCATTCCCACCCCGGCGGTGGCCTACCTGACCCGGCAGGAGGGGGCCGACGCGGGCATCGTCATCTCCGCTAGCCACAACCCCTACGAGCACAACGGCATCAAGGTCTTCAGCGGTCAGGGCTACAAGCTCTCCGACGCCGTGGAGGAGCGGATCGAAGCCAAGATCCTCTCCGACGCCCCTATGAAGCACCGGACCCGGGAGCGCATCGGCCGCCGCCACCACGGCATGCGGCAGATGAAGCGGGACTACATCGACTTTGTGGCCTCCACCATTGAGAGTGACCTGGGGGGGCTGAAGATCCTGTGCGACTGCGCCAACGGCGCCGCCAGCGCCACGGCGCCGGAGCTGTTCGGCCGGTTCCGTGCCCACACCGACTTCATCCACACGGACCCCGACGGTATCAACATCAACAGCCGCTGCGGCTCCACCCACTTGGAGGACCTGTCCGCCCAGGTGGTCTCCGGCGGGTATGACATCGGCGTGGCCTTCGACGGGGACGCGGACCGGTGCCTGCTGGTGGACGAGAAGGGCGGCGTCATCGACGGCGACAAGGTTTTGGCGGTTTGCGCCCTGGACATGAAGCGCCGGGGTCAGCTGCGGGGCAACACCCTGGTGGCCACGGTTATGAGCAACCTGGGTCTCCACGAGTTCTGCCGCAACAGCGGTATCGACCTGATCTGCACCGACGTGGGGGACCGGAACGTGCTGGAGACCATGCTGAAGCAGGACTTCCGCATCGGCGGCGAGCAGTCCGGCCACACCATCTTCACCGCCCTGGAGACCACCGGCGACGGCGAGGTGACGGCCCTGCAATTCCTCCAGGTCCTTGCCCGGTCCGGCAAGAGCGCCTCGGAGCTGACCAAGATCTGCGCCGCCTATCCCCAGGTGCTGGTAAATGTGGAGGTGCCCCACAGCGGCGGCGTCAAGGAGAAGATCATGGCCTCGGCGGAATTGGCCCAGGCCGTGAAGCGGGAGGAGGACGCCCTGGGCGACACGGGACGGGTCCTGGTGCGCCCCTCCGGCACGGAGGCGCTGATCCGGGTCATGGTAGAGGCCAAGGCCCTGTCCACCGCCAAATCTGTGGCTGACCGTCTGGCAGATTTCATAAAATCTCTGGACCTTTGAGAAAAAGTCCCCAGCAATTTCAATAATTTGCTTGACATTTCGATAGATCGATGGGTATAATGGCGTATGCGTAATTCTCAAGAGCAAGTCCATCCACCTCTGGAGCGGCACAGTGACGAAGACCTGTGCGCCCTGGTAGCCTCTGGAAACCGGGAGGCCGAGGAAGTCCTGGTGGCCCGGTATCACCGAGTGGTCCGCACCTGTGCCCGTCCCTTCTTTCTCATCGGCGGCGACAGCGAGGACCTGACCCAGGAGGGGATGGTGGGCCTGATCAAAGCCGTCCGGGAGTATGACGCCGCCAAAGAGGCCTCCTTCCGGACCTTCGCGGAAATCTGCATTCGCAGCCGACTGTATTCCGTACTCCGCGCAGCCGCGCGGGATAAGCATTCACCGCTCAATCAGTCGGTCCCCCTGGATACACCCTTCCTTGACAGCAACTCCTACACCTCTGGTACCAGTCATTTGGCGCAGCGAAATCCCGAGGAATTCCTGATCGACCGGGAGCACACAGCAGCCCTCTTAGCCGGTGTCCGGAAACAGTTGTCCGAGTTTGAAGCAAAGATTTTGGGGTA
>CATZYY010000221.1 GCA_958426425.1 uncultured Oscillospiraceae bacterium | reverse complement strand
AAGCCCTGCTCCATTTGCAGCTGGTTATAGGTCACATAGGGTTCCTCCAGCTCCTCCGGCAGCAGAAATTGCAGGGTCTCCACCGGCTCCGCTTCCACCGTCCAGCCCAGGGACTGGAGATACGCAACCCGGTCCTCATTGGTGGTTAGTTTCACGGCTGGAGCCGCCTCGCCGTCCTGACCTCCCAGCGTCAGAAATACCACCGCTGCCATCAGGGCCAGGACGATCAGCACCACAATTGCTTTTGCTTTTTTGGAAAATCGCGCAGTCCAAATCACCATGTGCATCCCTCCTGCATCTTCCTATTCATTTTTTGGCCGGATTATGATACCATAGTGGAGAAAGAACTGCGCCCGTCGCTCCGGCGGGCGGAAAGGAAGGACCGAACCATGGAAGCCCAGCGTCTGGACAAGATCATCGCCTCCACCGGCCGCTTTTCCCGGCGGGAGGTGAAGCTGCTGGCCCGGCAGGGGCGAATCCTGGTGGATGGCCGGCCCATCCGGGACACGGCGGAGAAGGCGGACCCGGAGACGGCGGAGATCACCGTGGACGGGGAACCTCTGCGCTACCGCCGTTACACCTGGGTGATGCTCCATAAGCCGGCGGGGTATCTCTCCGCCACAGAAGACGGCCGTGGCCCCACAGTGCTGGACCTGCTGCCTCAGGACCTGCAGCGGCAGGGGCTGTTCCCCGTAGGAAGACTGGACAAGGACACGGAGGGCCTGCTCCTTCTGACCAACGACGGCACGGTGGCCCATGACCTGCTCTCACCCCGGCACCATGTGGATAAGGTTTACTATGCCCGCACCGCCGGCTGCCTGACAGAGGAGGACTGTGAAGCTTTCCGAAAGGGGATGGTTCTCTCCGACGGCCTGCGCTGCCTGCCCGCCGGTTTGGAGATCCTCTCGGCGGGAGCGGAGAGCGAGGCGCTGGTAACTCTGCGGGAGGGGAAATTCCATCAAATTAAACGGATGCTGGCCCAGCGGGGCAAGCCAGTGGTCTACCTCAAACGATTGCGAATGGGCAATTTGACCTTGGACCCCTGTTTGGGGCCGGGAGAATACCGTTATTTGACAGAGACAGAGCAGGAGATATTGGGAAAAAACTAAGGGCAGCAAGATAAAATTCAAATCTTCGACAAAAAAACTTGATGTTTTTTGTTGAAAAAAGAAAAAACATCTTGCATTTTGTCAAATTTGACGATATAATATTACCGTTGACAATTTGCACAATGCTAACGTGTGATTTTAGGTGAGGAGGAAGACCATGTCTGGAAGGATTTTTCAAAATGTGGTGCTGCAGTTAAAGGAGAACACCGATCGCACAGTTGGCGTCATTGACGCGGAGGGCATCGTGATCGCCTGCAGCGAGCTCTCCATGATCGGCCAGCGGTGGGCGGAGCATGTTCCCGTGATCAACGGCGCCGGCGGTTCTATGATCTCTTCGGAGGGGAAAACCTTTAAGGCCCTCAACGGCTGGGGCAATCAGTTTGATTACGCTGCCTTTGCCTTTGGCGATAATGAGGTCAGCCGCACCGTGTGCGCCATGGCTACCGTGGCACTGAATGCCGCCAAGTCCTATTACGAGGAAAAACATGACCGGGGTTCCTTTATCAAGGACATTATCTCCGACAATATCATGCTGGGCGATATCTATATGCGGGCCAAGGAGCTGCGGGTCACGGCGGACGTGCCCCGGGGCGTGTTTGTGGTTCGGTCCCTGCGCAAGGGAGAGTCCGTCCCCACGGACGTGGTCCAGTCCCTGTTCCCGGACCGGCAGAACGACTTTGTTCTCAGCATCGGTGAGGGCGACGTGGTGCTGATCCGCCAGATGCCTGACGGCACCGCCCTGAAGGATCTCAACAAGATTGCCACGGCCATTGAGGAAACCCTCCGCTCCGGCAGCGATTCCACCGTGGTGGTGGGCATCGGCACCGTGGCCACCCACCTGCGGGATTTGGCCAAGAGCTATAAGGAGGCCCAGATCGCCATTGAAGTGGGCAAGGTCTTCGACACAGAAAAGTACGTCATCAACTATGAAAATCTGGGTATCGGCCGCCTGATCTACCAGCTGCCCACTACCCTGTGCGAGATGTTCCTTCAGGAGGTCTTCAAGAAGAACCCCATCGACGCTCTGGACAAGGAGACCCTCTTCACCATCCACAAGTTCTTCGAGAACAACCTCAACGTCTCCGAGACCGCCCGGAAGCTGTTCGTCCACCGCAACACCCTGGTCTACCGGCTGGAGAAGATCAAGAAGCTGACCGGCCTGGACCTGCGGGAGTTCGACGACGCCATCACCTTCAAGGTGGCCCTGATGGTCAAGAAGTACCTGACCAGCCGGGGCATCGATTCCTGACCTTCAATTCGGTTATTCCGTTATTTTTAGGCCCTGCGGCATTGGCCGCAGGGCTTTTTTTGCCCTTTTTGCGGCAGGTAGGGAAAATTCTGTTATTTTTGTTACTTTTTTTGGCGAACCAGGTAAGTTGTTGTTGCACCCGGAGGAAAAACCGTATATAATGTGCTTCGTGAAGAATTATGTCGACCTGCTCCGGCGGTGACGGCAGCAGGTCCGACAGAGAGATACGCGAGGTGGCGCATGATCCGTTTAAAAGACGTGGAAATGGAATACGACAATGGCACCAAAGCCATTCAGGGCATCAGTCTGACCATTGAGGATGGGGAGTTTGTGTTTTTGGTGGGACCCTCCGGTTCCGGAAAATCCACCATCATCAAGCTCCTGACCGGCGAGGTGGAGCCCTGCGCTGGCCGCATCA
>CATZYY010000220.1 GCA_958426425.1 uncultured Oscillospiraceae bacterium | reverse complement strand
GTCACCATGCAGATCGACACCGTCATCTACTTCCAGATCACGGACCCCAAGCTGTACGCCTACGGTGTGGAGCACCCCATGAACGCCATTGAGAACCTGACCGCCACCACCCTGCGCAACATCATCGGCGAGATGGAGCTGGACCAGTCCCTGACCAGCCGGGACACCATCAACGCCAAGATGCGGGCCATTCTGGACGAGGCCACGGACCCCTGGGGCATCAAGGTCAACCGGGTGGAGCTGAAGAACATCATCCCGCCCAAGGACATCCAGAACGCCATGGAAAAGCAGATGAAGGCAGAGCGGGAGCGCCGGGAGGCCGTCCTCCAGGCCCAGGGCTCCAAGGAGTCCCAGATCCTGGTGGCCGAGGGTGAAAAGCAGTCCGCCATTTTGAAGGCCGACGCCGCCAAGCAGGCTGCCATCCTCAAGGCCCAGGGCGAGAAGGAGGCCCGGATCATGGCCGCCGAGGCCGAGGCCCAGGCCATCATGCAGGTCCAGCAGGCTCTGGCGGACTCCCTGAAGCTTCTGAACGAGGCTGCCCCCAACGACCAGGTGGTGAAGCTGAAAGCGCTGGAGACCATGCAGAAGGTGGCCGACGGCAAGGCCACCAAGATTATCATTCCCTCGGAGCTCCAGGGCCTGGCGGGCCTTGCCGCCAGCGCCAAGGCGGTGTTCGAGAGCGAGGAGCCCAAGGCGCAATAAGATTTCCCCCATCTACTTCCAGGGCCGCCTTCAGGCGGCCCTGGTTTTTTGCGGACTTAACCGCCGGTTAAAAAATCCGGCGGGGAGTTGAATGCCCGTCGGTTGCCTGTGGGCCGGACCGTCTGGTATGATGGAGCCATCCACAAAAGGGGGCCTTTCCAATGAACATCCATGAGATCATTCGTACCCGCCGCACGGAGCTGGGCCTGACCCAGGAGCAGCTGGCGGGGAAGCTGGGCGTGTCTGCCCCGGCGGTCAACAAATGGGAGAGGGGGCATTCCTACCCGGATATCACCCTGCTGCCGGTGCTGGCCCGGTCTCTGGGTGTGGACTTGAACACCCTGCTGTCTTTTCAGGAGGATCTGACGGAACAGGAGATCGGGGAATTTCTGAACCGGCTCCATGAGGAAGGGCGGCAGCGGGGCTGCGCCGCCTTTGCCATGGCGGAGGAAAAGCTCCGGGAATTTCCCGGCAATGACTGCCTGGCGTACAGCGTGGCCGGACTGCTGGAGGGGATTCTGGAGCTGTATCCCGGCGGAGATGAGACGGAGCGAGCCGCCTGGCGGGCGGAGATCGACGCCCTTTACGACCAGTCTCTGCGCAGCGCGGACGCCCGGATTCGGGAGTGGGCCGCCTATACGGTGGCCATGCGGTGCGTGGGCCGGGGGGAGCTGGACCGGGCGGAGGAACTGCTGAATGGCCTGTCCGACACCCATCGGTCCAAGCGGGAGGCCCTGGCGATTCTGCGGCGGAAGCAGGGGCGTGCGGAGGAGGCCTGGACGCTGCTGGAGCAGGAGCTCTTTAACCGCGCCCACGGCCTTCAGATGGTGCTGCTGAAGATGATCCAGTGGGCCCTGGAGGAGGGGGACAGCGTTTACGCCCATCTTCTCTCGGACCGGGCGGAGCAGGCGGGGGTATGTCTGGACCTCTCGGACTACGCGGTACTCTCTGCGCCCTTGCATCTGGCGCTGGCGGAACAGGACGGCTCCCGGGCTATTTGCCTGCTGGAGCGGATGCTCCGCAGCCTGGCAACACCCTGGGATTTGAGCGAATCTCCTCTGTACCGTCATCTCTTTACCAAGGATGCCACCGGGGAAGTCCAGACGCCGCTGATTCCCCTTTTACTGGACGAGGTGGAGCGGGACCCAGACTGCGCCTTCCTGCGGCAACTGCCGGAGTACAGGGAACTGGTGAAACGGTACCGCGCCCGGGCGGAGACAGCAGAAACATAAGAGAGGAACAAAAAAAGACAGGAGCCGCGCCCATTTTGGGCGCGGCTCCTGTTGACTGGATTCCCTTTACAGGCGAGTCACCACGGGAATGACCATGGGGTTGCGCTTGGTGGTCTTGAACAGGTAGCTGCTGACGGCGGACTTCACCGCGCCCTTCAGCTCCCCGTCGTCCCGGCTGCGCTTGTGGGCGACACTTTCCGCAGCATCCATGGCCACGTTCTGCAGCTCACGCATCAGGTCCCCGGACTCCTTGACATAGATGAAGCCCCGGGTGATGATCTCCGGCTGGCTCAGCAGGGCGCCGTCGTGGCTGGAGACGGGCATGACGACCACCACCATGCCGTCCTCGGCCAGGCGCTTGCGGTCCCGCATGACCACAGCGCCCACGTCGCCCACGCCGGAGCCGTCCACATACACCTCGCCGGATGGGACGGTGCCCCCCAGCTTGATGGTCTTGGCGGTGATCTCGATGACGGAACCGTTTTCCGCAATGGCAATGTGGTTGCGGTCCATGCCCATCTGCTGGGCCACCTGGGAGTGGATCTGCAGCATCCGCTGCTCTCCGTGGAGGGGGACGAAGAAACGGGGCTTCGTCAGAGCGTGGATGATCTTCAGCTCCTCCTGACAGGCGTGGCCGGAGACATGGAGCATGTCGGCCCGGTCATAGATGACCTTGACGCCTTTGCGGAACAGCTCGTTGATGACCCGGCCCACCGTGACCTCGTTGCCGGGGATGGCGGAGGCGGAGATGATGACCTTGTCCCCAGCGCCCAGCTCCACCTGCTTGTGGGTGGAGAAGGCCATGCGGTACAGGGCGCTCATCTCCTCGCCCTGGGAGCCGGTGGTG
>CATZYY010000219.1 GCA_958426425.1 uncultured Oscillospiraceae bacterium | reverse complement strand
AGGCCCGCCTCGGTGGAGCACATGAAGTTGATGAAGGCCTCGGCGTTGGCCTTGTTGGGGGCGTCCTTCAGGATGCACATGGCGTCCACGTAGATGTTGGTGCCCTCCTCGGGAATATAGAAGCCCAGATCGGGGTTGTTCACCACCATGGTCAGGTAGTCACCATAATAATAGGTGCCGATGGCGGCGTTGGCACCCTCCATCTTGCCGAAGATCTCATCCATGGCGTAGCCCTGGAGAATGGGTTTTTGCTGGATCAGGGTGTCCACGGCCTCGGTGATCTGGGCGGCGTCGGTGGTGTTGTAGGAATAGCCCAGACGCTTGAGGGCGATGCCGATGGCATCACGGGAGTTGTCGATCATCACAATGTTGTCGGCATACTTCTCGTTCCACATCAGGTCCCAGCTGCCCAGGTCCGCCTCGTCCACCATGGTGGTGTTGTAGATCACGCCCATGAGGCCCCACATGTAGGGCACGGAGTACAGGTTCTCCGGGTCGTACTCGGGGTTCTTCAGCTCCGGGTCGATGTCGGCAAAGTTGGGGATATTGTCAAAATTCAGGGGCTCCAGCATGTCCTCCTCAATCATCCGGGCGATCATGTAGTCGGAGGGGATCACCACGTCGTAATCCGATCCGCCGCCGCCGGCGATCTTGCCGTACATAGCCTCATTGCTGTCGTACATCTGGTAGTTGACCTTGATGCCGGTGGCTGCCTCAAAGTCGTCCAGCACGGACTCGTCAATATACTCGCCCCAGTTGTACACATTCACCACGCCGCCGGAGGTGGTCTCCGTGGAGGTATCCTCGGTGTCCGTGGTGTCGCTCCGGTTGCTGACGCAGCCGGACAGGAGCCCGATGGACAAAATCAGGCTCAAGATGAGTGCCAGAGTCTTTTTCAATTTCTTTCTTTTTCTCCTTTCGATTTTGGGAAATTACTCTATGACCAGATCCCGGAGGATCAGATCACCAAAGGGAAGTCAGGGCTGCCGGGCAGCCAGCTTGCGCCGGGCGGCCGCGGCGGATTCCTGCCGGGCCTGGCGCAGATTGATGATGATCAGCAGTGCCAGCACCGCCACGAACATCAGCGTGGACAGAGCGTTGATCTCGGGGCTGACCCGGCGGCGCACCATGGAGTAGACCACCATGGAGAGGGTGGACACCTGACTGCCGGCGGTGAAGTAGGAGATCACGAAGTCGTCGATGCTCATGGTGAAGGCGATGAGGGCGCCGTTGACGATGCCGGGCATCAGCTCCGGCAGCACCACCTTCCAAAAGGCGGTGAAGGGGGGAGCGCCCAGGTCCTGGGCGGCCTCGGACAGATTGGGGTCCAGCTGCCGGATCTTGGGCATCACCGACAAGATCACGTAGGGGATGTCGAAGGTGATGTGGGCGATCAGCAGCGTGGCAAAGCCCAGAGAGAATTTGAAATCAAACCACAGATTGGCGTTTTCCACCCAGGCAAGATTGTTGAGCCAGCCGGAGAAATCCGCCAGCACCTGACCGGCAAAGACGAACAGCAGCATCATGGAAACACCGGTGATGATGTCCGCGTTGGTCAGGGGGATGTTGTTGACCCCCAGAAACAGTTGCCGGGGCCGGCGCCGCATATTGGAAAAGCCGATGGCCGCCGCCGTGCCCGCCACGGTGGCGATGATCGTGGCCAGGACAGATACCAGCAGGGTGGTCTGGAGGGCGCTGAGGACGGTGCGGTTGCTCAGCAGCTGGGCGTACCAGTCCAGGGTGAATCCGCCCCACACGGCATTGGATTTGGAGTCGTTGAAGGAGAAGACGATCAGCACGAAGATGGGGGCGTACAGGAACAAAAACAGCACCAGCAGAAAAAGGCGCGAGAAGATACCGTTCTTTTTCACAGGACCACCGCCTCCCCTTCACCCTCGCCGAAGCGGTTCATAATGCCCATGCACACCAGCACGATCACCATCATCACCAGGGAGATGGCGCTGCCCAGATGGGGGTTATAGGCACTGCCCAGGAACTGCATCTCAATGAGGTCGCCCAGCAGCAGGCTCTTGCCGCCGCCCAGCAGACGGGAGATGACGAAAGTGGACACCGACGGGATGAACACCATGGTCACGCCGGAGAGGACCCCGGGCAGGGACAGCGGGAAGATCACCCGGCGGAATACCTGGGCGCTGTTGGCCCCCAGGTCCTGGGCCGCCTCGATCACCCGGTAGTCGATCTTCTCGATAACGGAGAAGATGGGCAGCACCATGAAGGGCAGGAAGTTATACACCATGCCCAGGACCACCGCGGAGGAGGTGTTGATGATGTCCAGCTTGGGAAGGCCGATGGCGGAGAGCAGGGAGTTGAAAAAGCCGTTGCGCTCCAGAAGGAAGACCCAGGAATAGGTCCGCAGCAGGAAATTCATCCACATGGGCAGCATGATGAGCATGGTGGCCATGCGCCGCAGCCATCCCCGCTCCCGGGCAAGGTAGTAGGCCATGGGATAGCCCAGGAGGATGCAGATGGCCGTGGCGATGAGAGCCAGCAGGAAGGACCGGCCGAACACCGGGGCATACTGGAGCATGGAGGCAAAGTTGCCCATGGTGAAGCTGCCGTCCCGGGTGGTGACGGCATAGACCACCACCAGCACCAGAGGCGCCACCACGAACAGGGCCATCCACCCCACGTAGGGGTAGGCCACCCATTTATTCCGCATAGCCATCCTCCCGGCGGTCCGCCTGGTCGGAGTCTCCGTCCTCGTCCAGAGCCTCCACGTCGGAGAGCTCGTCGTATTCCTCACTGTACGAGCTGTAATCGCCGAACATGCCGGAGTACTGGCTCTT
>CATZYY010000218.1 GCA_958426425.1 uncultured Oscillospiraceae bacterium | reverse complement strand
AGCGGCTGGAGGACCTCATCAACGAGTTCTTCGACATCACCCGCTTCAACCTCTCCCACATCGAGCTGGAAACGCGGCCCACGGACCTTGTCCGAATGGTCCAGCAGGTGGCCAGCGAATTCGCTCCCCAACTGGCGGAAGCCCGCCTCACCTGCCGCCTGGAACTGCCGGAAAAGCTGATGAGTCCCTGCGATCCGGACAAAATGGCCCGGGTATTCGACAATCTGCTGCGCAATGCCTGCCATTACAGTCTTCCGGGCACAAAGGTCACCGTCTCTGGCCGGGCGGAGGGGGACCAGGCTATCCTGGTTTTTTCCAATCATGGACCGGATATTCCGCCGGAAAAGCTGGAGCGTCTCTTTGAGCGGTTCTTCCGCCTGGACAGCGCCCGCTCCTCTGCCTCCGGCGGTGCGGGACTGGGTCTTGCCATCGCCAAGGAGATCGTGGAGCTCCACAAGGGCACCATCACCGCCTGCAGCGCCGGCGGCGAGACCTCCTTCACCGTCACGCTGCCCCTGGAGGCGGCACCGTAAGAAAATCACAAGAATTTTGCAGGGATCTCGCAGGAACTTCACAGGAAAAGCAGAATACTCCCACCGCCTTGCTTTGGTACGATCAGCGTATCAAAGCAAGGCGGTTTTCCGCTTTTGGGAGGTATTTTGCATGAAAACGATCCTGGTTTTATTCGGCAGCTGCTCCACGGAGCATGAGGTTTCCCTCCAGTCCGCCTATGGTGTTCTCACCCACATGGACCCCAGCCGCTACACACCCCTGCCAGTGGGCATCACCCGCCAGGGCCGCTGGCTGTGGTATTCCGGTCCCCTGGAGCATCTGGCAGACGGCACCTGGGAGAGCCGGACGGATGCCGTTCCCTGCACCTTGTCTCTGGACCGGGGGGCAAGACAGCTGCTGGTGCTGGACGGCTCCGGCGGAACGCTGTCCTTTGACGCAGCTTTTCCCATCCTCCACGGAAAAAACGGAGAGGACGGCACAGTGCAGGGCCTGCTGGAACTGGCAGGTGTGCCGCTGATCGGATGCGCAACATTGTCCAGTGCCCTGTGCATGGACAAGAACCGTGCTCACGCACTGGCAGCCCTGGCCGGAGTCCGGGTACCCAAAAGCACCCTGTTCCGCCGGGGGGCGGACATCGACCGGATTGCCTCAGCGGCGGAGAAACTAAGATATCCTCTGTTCGTCAAGCCCGTCCGGGCCGGGTCCTCCTTTGGCGTCAGCCGGGTAAATAGCCCGGAACAGCTGAGCGCGGCTGTAGAAACTGCCTTTTCCCATGACCGGGAGATTCTACTGGAAGAGGCTGTGCCGGGCTTTGAGGTAGGCTGCGCCGTACTGGGAAACGATGCCCTGACCGTGGGTGCCGTGGACGAGATTGAGTTATCCCAGGGCTTTTTCGACTACGAGGAGAAGTACACTCTCAAAACCTCCGCTATCCACTGCCCCGCCCGAATCTCCCCGGAGCAGGCAGCGCAAATCCAGCAGACCGCCAGGGTGATCTATCGGGCCCTGGACTGCCGGGGCTTTGCCCGGGTGGATTTGTTCCTGACACCGGAGGGAGAGATCGTCTTCAATGAGGTCAACACCATCCCCGGCTTCACACCCCACAGCCGCTATCCCAGCATGATGGCCGCCGCGGGCTGGGGCTTCACCACACTGGTCAGCCGGATCATCGAACTGGGGGTGGAATCATGAGGAGGGTCATTCTCCATCGGCGGCAGGTGTTCCAGGGACCGCTGCTGGTCATCAACCGGGACCATCCCCTTCGCTCCGCCCCGGCGGACTTGGCAGCGCCGGACAGTCTGCATCCTCATATTCTTCTGGAACGCCGCACTGCCCGGCTGCTGGCCGCCTGCATTCAGAGTGTGGGCGGTCAGGGCAAAATCGTGCCGGTCTCCGGCTGGCGCAGCCAGCAGGAGCAGCAGGCCATCTGGGACGACACCCTGGCGGAGAGCGGCGCCGATTTCACCCGCAAATACGTGGCCCTGCCCGGGTGCAGCGAGCACCAGAGCGGCCTTGCCATCGATCTGGGGAAGGCCGCCGGGCACATCGACTTTATCCGCCCCGCTTTTCCCTACGACGGTGTCTGCGGCGACTTCCGCCGCGCGGCGGCGAAATATGGTTTCATTGAGCGGTATCAGCGGGGCAAGGAGGACGTCACCGGCATTGCCCGGGAGCCCTGGCACTTCCGCTATGTGGGCACGCCCCACGCTTTGCTGATGGATGCCAACGGATTGTGCCTAGAGGAATACCCGGATTTCCTGCGGCAGCGGCAGCGCAGCTGCCCCCTGCCCGGCGGCCAGTTGGCTCAGGTGTTTTATGTGCCTTGCGCCGGGGAGGAGACAGAGGTCCAACTGCCGGAGGGCTGCTGTCAGATCTCCGGAGACAACATCGGCGGCTTTATCGTTACTGCCTGGGGGCATCCCGCATGATGGGTGTAAAAAACCAGGCAGTCCTGGACTGGGCAAGAGTGGGGGCGGCAGTTCTGGTGATATGCAACCACACCTCCCCCCTGTTCTCCCTCTCCGCCGCTGGTGACTTTTTCCTGACGAGAGTGCTGGCCCGTCTGGCGGTGCCGCTGTTTCTGATGATCAGCGGGTATTTTCTGGAACAGTCCGGCTGGCGGTCTGCCCGGCGTTTGCTGAAAAAAACGACGCTCCTCTATGCCGCCGCGGTGGCGCTGTACCTGCCCTTGAACCTCTACGCCGGGCAGATAACACCGGACTTTTTCCGGAAGCTCGTGACCGACGGCACCCTTTATCACCTGTGGTATTTTCCGGCCCTCCTGCTGGGCGTGCCCAT
>CATZYY010000217.1 GCA_958426425.1 uncultured Oscillospiraceae bacterium | reverse complement strand
CGAGCAGAAGCGCGGGTACCTGCTGACCAAGACCCCCCTGATGGCCAAGCGGGAGCTCTATAAGATCTCCGGCCACTGGGACCACTACCTGGACGGCATGTTCATCCTGGGCGATCCCTATGACGAGACCAAGGAGTGCTTCGCCCTGCGGCCCATGACCTGCCCCTTCCAGTACCAGGTCTTCCTGAATCGGCAGCGGTCCTACCGGGACCTGCCTATGCGTCTGGGTGAGACATCCACCCTGTTCCGCAACGAGGACTCCGGCGAGATGCACGGCCTCATCCGTGTCCGTCAGTTCACCATTTCCGAGGGCCACCTGATCCTCCGCCCCGACCAGCTGGAGGAGGAGTTCAAGGACTGCCTGGATCTGGCCAAGTACTGCCTGGGCACCCTGGGCCTGCTGGATAAGTGCACCTTCCGCTTCTCCCAGTGGGATCCCGCCAACCCCAACAACAAGTACGAGGGCACCGCGGAGCAGTGGGAGCACGCCCAGTCTGTCATGGCCCAGATCCTCAAGGACCTGGACGTGGACTACACCGTGGGTATTGACGAGGCCGCCTTCTACGGCCCCAAGCTGGATATTCAGTACAAGAACGTCTACGGCAAGGAGGATACTCTGGTCACTATCCAGATCGATATGCTCCTGGCGGAGAAGTTCGGCATGTACTATATCGATGAAAACGGCGAGAAGGCCCTGCCCTATATCATCCACCGCACCTCCATGGGCTGCTACGAGCGGACCTTGGCCTACCTGATCGAGGAGTACGCCGGCGCCCTGCCCACGTGGCTGGCCCCGGAGCAGGTCCGGTTCCTGCCCGTCACCGACCGGGCCGCCGACTACTGCGCCGACCTGTCCCGTCAGCTCAGCGATATGGGCTTCCGGTCCGAGGTGGACTACCGCAACGAGAAGATCGGCCGGAAGATCCGGGACGCCCAGCTGGAGAAGATCCCCTACATGCTGGTCATCGGCGACCGGGATATGGAAAACGGCACCGTCTCTCCCCGCCACCGCTCCGACGGCGACCTGGGCGCCATGTCCTTCCAGGACTTTGTGGCCCAGCTGAAAGAAGTGGTGGACACCAAGGCCAAGCGCTGACCCCCAAACACGCACATCTTTTATGAAGGACCGCCCTCAACGGGGCGGTCCTTTTCTGGGGAAACGCAGGAAGTGACCGTTAATGGCGGACATTAGTCCTGCTGAAATAGACAAACCCGGAGTTAACTTTGCGCAAAAAAACTGGAAGTTTTTCCGAAAATAATTTTCTCCGCCGGGAAGGCGTTGCCACAGCCCAATCGGGGGAGTATACTCTTGGGAAGACAAACAACTATCGGGCCCGCTTTTGCGGCTGCCCTGACAAGAAGGAGGAACCATGAGCCAGGAATTCAAGAAAGTATTGGTTGCCAACCGGGGAGAGATCGCCATGCGGATCTTCCGGGCCTGCCACGACCTGGGACTTCAGACCATCGCCATCTACTCTAACGAGGATATGTACAGCATTTTCCGCACCGCCGCCGACGAGTCCTACCTCATCGGCAAGAATCTCAGCCCCCTGGGGGCCTATCTGGACATCCCCCGGATCATCGCCCTGGCCAAGAAGCACGGGGCCGACGCCATCCACCCCGGCTACGGCTTTTTGTCTGAGAACGGGGACTTTGCCCGGGCCTGCGAGGAGGCCGGCATCAAGTTCATCGGTCCGTCCTCCAAGGTGCTGGACCTGATGGGCGACAAGCTCTCCGCCAAGCAGATCGCCGTGGAGTGCGGCGTGCCCACCACCCCGGGCACCACCGAGCCCCTCCAGAGCCGGCAGGCCGCCCAGAAGCTGGCCATGGAGTTCGGCTTCCCGGTGATTTTGAAAGCTGCCGCCGGCGGCGGCGGCCGGGGCATGCGCCGGTGCGACACCGTGGAGGAAGTGGGCGTCAACTTCGACCTGGTGAAGGCCGAGGCCAAGAAGGCCTTCGGCAATGATGACATCTTCATGGAGAAGTTCCTGGTGGAGCCCAAGCACATTGAGGTTCAGGTCCTGGGCGATGAGCAGGGCAATGTGGTGCACCTGTTCGAGCGGGATTGCTCCCTCCAGCGCCGCTACCAGAAGGTGGTGGAATTCACCCCCGCCTTCTCCGTGGACAAGAAGGTGCGGCAGGCGTTGTACGAGGACGCGGTGAAGATCGCCAAGCACGTGGGCTACGTCAACGCCGGCACCCTGGAGTTCCTGGTGGACAAGGAGGGGCACCACTACTTCATTGAGATGAACCCCCGGATTCAGGTGGAGCACACCGTCACCGAGATGGTCACCGGCATCGACCTGGTCCGCTCCCAGATCCTCATTGCTGAAGGCTGCCCCCTCAGCGACCCCCGCATCGGCATCAAGAAGCAGAGCGATCTCCACGTCAACGGCTACGCCATCCAGTGCCGTGTGACCACCGAGGACCCGGCCAACAACTTCGCCCCCGACACCGGCAAGATCACCGCCTACCGCTCCGCCGGCGGCTTCGGCATCCGGCTGGACGGCGGCAACGCCTACACCGGCGCCGTGATCTCCCCCTACTACGACTCCCTGCTGGTGAAGATCACCACCTGGGACAACACCTTCGAGGGCGTGTGCCGCAAGGCGGCCCGGGCCATCAACGAGGTCCACGTCCGGGGTGTGAAGACCAACATTGCCTTCATTACCAACATTCTGAAAAACCCCTCCTTCATTGCCGGTCAGTGCCACACCAAGTTCATCGACGAGACGCCGGAGCTGTTCCAGCTGGACGAGAGCCAGGACCGGGCCACCAAGATGCTCAAGTATATCGGCAACATCGTGGTCAAGGAGCAGAATGAGGAGCACAAGCTCTA
>CATZYY010000216.1 GCA_958426425.1 uncultured Oscillospiraceae bacterium | reverse complement strand
CGGCCCCGGCATGCAGGGATGGGATGCTTTTTAGGTCTGTTCCCGCTCAACGTACCGCATCAGCAGGGCGGCAAACTCGGAGCGGGCCGCCTGGTCCAGGGGCCGCAGGCAGCCGGCGGCGTCCCCCTTGAGCAAGCCCACACCCACGGCCCACCGGACAGCAGGGGCCGCCCATTCGCTGACCTGCCCCGCGTCCTTGAAGCCGATGAGATTGGTATCCTCCCCAACCGATACGTCCTCACCCTTGTACCGGGCATAGCGGTACAAGATGGCGGCCAACTGCTCCCGGGTGACCGGGTCGTTCACGCCAAACCGTCCATCGCCGTAACCCTTGGCGATCTCCCGGGCGGCGGCCCAGCTCACCCCTGTACCATACCAGGCCCCGGCGGCCATATCCCCAAAGGTGGCCGCTGTGCCGGTGTAGGTCTCGCCGGAGAGGCGGTAGAGCACCGTGGCAGTCATGGAGCGGGTCATCGTGTCATCTGGTCCGAAGGTGGTCCCGGACGTGCCCTGGAAGAGCCCGGCGCCATAGACATAGCACACCGCGTCGTAGTACCAGGCATCCTCGTCCACATCCAGGAAGGGCAGCGTCTCGTCCGCTTCGGGCTCCAACGGCACATCGGGGTCCGGAATGGTCTGCCCGGCGCTGGAGGAGCCGGAGGAGGGACGTTTGCACACGACATCCGCACGGTCCCGGATGCGAATCCGCGGGAAGGGTCCGTCCGGAGCATTGAAGGTGTTGTCGTAGGACGCCAGGCCGGTCGCGGTGATTTTGCGTCCCACCCGCAGGTTTTGCACGTCCTGGCCCGTGGTGATATAGCCGTCAATGAACACGCGGGCCAGCTCGCCATTCTTATTCCGGACCATAATGGTCTGTACCAGGCCGTTGGCCTTCTCAAAGCTGGCCACCGTTCCGGAGATGGTCACCAGGCTGCCCAGGACACTGCCGTCGTTGAGCTGTCCGGCCGTGATCGTCTTGGGTTCCACATTGCCCTCCCCGACAGCTTTGATGGAGGTCACGGCAATCTGGCGTTCGCCCTGATAGGACGAGGTGGTGCCGGTGATGCGTACCCTGTCGCCAACCTTGTAGTCGCCAGCCACGGGGAAAGCGTTGATGCCGGCGGTGTCGTCCTGAACATAGATGCAGTCGAAGAAGGCGGTATTCTTGTCATAGCCGGAGGCATTGGAGGTGACCACGCCCTCGATGGTGAACTTGACGCCTTCGGACTCTGCTGCTTGGACATCCGCGATGGGAGTAATGGAAGTGGGATTGAGATACTGCACCAAATTCTCACAAATGGTGTAGTTGGCATAATTCTTCTCGGAACCGGAATCCTCGATGGTGGCCTGGACCTCGAAGTTGGACATGAAGGCCGCGCCGGAGACGATGACCATGCCCCGATCCGGCTGCCGCTCACTGGCCATCACCAGCAGGCGGTCGTCATTTTCGGCATAGGCATATTGGGGGATGCTGTCGCCGCCCAGCCCGTCTTTGTCCACGTCCACGGAATAGGTGGTGGCGTGGCCGAAC
Source organism: uncultured Oscillospiraceae bacterium (assembly GCA_958426425.1). GTDB lineage: Bacteria > Bacillota > Clostridia > Oscillospirales > Oscillospiraceae > Oscillibacter. Next base: position 1,437 of record CATZYY010000216.1, on the reverse strand, counting down.
ACCACCGGACTCACGGTCTCCGGGAGAGTATCAATTGGGTTGCCGGAGGCGTCCACCGCGTAGATGGAGGCGCCGCCGTAGTGGCTGAAGACCTGGGTATACATCCGGTCGAAGGGGTGGTTTGCATCAAATTCGACGTTTTCCGTCAGAAGGTTCTCCCAGTTGTAGCTGGAGAAGTAGAGCCTCCATTTGTCCACGCCGTCGGCGGCGCTGCGGACGTCGTCATACGTGGCGTCGTCGCTGATGCGCAGGCTGGAACCCAGCGCCGCCAGCAGCTCGTTCTGCGTCGCGGCCATGTGCTTGATATCCGGATTGCCCTGGATCACGTCATAGTTCTCATAGTTGTCCGACCAACCGGCCAGAATCACCATGCCGCCCTCCTCGTGGAAGGCCCTGACGGCGACCAGCTCGGCCGGAGAGTAGGTCCTGGGGTCGCTCTGTGCATCGGCCAGACGACGGGAGGGGGCGGTAAAGATCAACGCCTTGTATTTTTCGTTGGCGCAGGCGGCGATCAGCTCCTCGCTGGACTTGAGCTCCACCGTCCGCACACCGTAGCCCGCGGCCAGGTTGCCGAAGTTGCCCATGGAGTCCTTATAATTGCCCGCCACATACTCGTTGTAGTGGGAGGCGTCGATGCCGATATACACCAGCTTGGCGGAGTCCAGCACGTCCAGCGTCACGTCCATGGCGTATTCATATTCCACACCCTTCTGCTCCATCAGGACCGTCACGGTGATGGTCATGACCTTGGCCACGGTGGGAGTATACCGGAACGGGATCTCCAGCGCCCCAGAGGCGGGGACTGTGTAACCGGCGGCGTCCACGCCCAGGGTCTCGCCGCCGCTGGTGTAGGTCACCGACTTAACGGCGGCGTCCGCGCTCTCGCTGTTGAACAGAGTGGTGGTGATGGTCAGCTCCTCGTCGGTAACGGGGGTGGAGGTGCCGCACACCACGCTGGAGATGCCCAGCTTCAGGGTCTCGCCCACCCAGACCGGCGCGGTGACCGCCATATCCCCGTCACCCTCGGTGACGCGGATGTAGTAATAGCTGTATGTGGGGTCCAGGGTGCAGCTCAGCAGGCCGGAGGCCAACTCAGCGGGGTCATCCCAGGCATAGGCCACCCGGCCGGAGTTGACGATGACCTCGACCTTGGAGATAGAGTCCGTCCGGTCGGGATCGGAGACCTGAACGCTGAGGCTCAGCTCTTCTGGGATTTCCTCAAGGATGGAGCCCAGCGGCTGCTCGTTGACCGTGTAGTAGATCTCCAGGTTCTTGTCCTCCGTGGCGTACATCCGGTGGCTGCGGATGGCCTCGTAGATGCCCTGCTCGCTGAAGTCGTCGGTGAGGATGACGTCACGGGCGTCGTTGGCGTTGCCCCACTTGCCCTTGTGGTTATCCTGGTTGTTGGTGGGAGCCAGGTGCCAGCCCTTATCCAGC
>CATZYY010000215.1 GCA_958426425.1 uncultured Oscillospiraceae bacterium | reverse complement strand
CCGCCAAACTCCGGCAGAACATCGACGCCTATCAGGGAGTGGACCTGACGGAGGAAAGCAGAATGACGCTGTCAGAGTGGCTGGACCGATGGCTGGAGCAGATGTCACTCACCCTACGGCCCGACACCCTGAAACGGTACCGGGGCGACATGGACCGCCATGTCAAGCCCCGCCTGGGGCAAAAGAGGCTCACGCAACTCACCGCTGAAGACCTGCGGGAATTGTACCGCTTCCTTCTGGAGCAGGGGCGAATTGCCCCTCGGCCCGGCCAGGGCCCCGGCCTCTCTCCCGCCACCGTCCGCGGTATACACGCCGCCCTCCACCAAGCCCTCCAAGCGGCGGCAGACCAGTGCCTGATACCCAACAACCCTACCAAACAGGTGGACCCGCCTAAAATCACCCACAAACCCATGAAAATTCTAAACGAGGAACAGATGGACACTTTCCTGGCGGCGGTGGATGGCAATGAAATCTGGCGAGATTTCTTCTACACGGAGCTGACCACCGGCCTGCGGCTGGGCGAGATCTGCGGCCTGATGTGGAGCGACTTCGATGGGCGGAAGGGCACTCTCAGCGTCTCCCGCACCCTGCACCGGGAAAAAGGCGGGCGGCTGACAGCCGGGGACACCAAGACCTACGCCGGGACCCGGACCATCCTCCTGCCCACCAGCACGGCGGAACGGCTGCGGCTGCGAAAAAAGACTTCCTACTCACCTTGGATCTTCCATGACCCATTTCGCCCGGAAGCCCCGCTGAACCCCGGCACCGCATATCGCCAACTGGAAAAGATCCTGCAGGAGACTGGACTGCCTGAGCTCAGATTCCACGATTTAAGGCACACCTTCGCCACCCACGCTCTGGCCAGCGGGGTGGATGCCAAGACCTTGTCCGGCATCCTGGGCCATACCAAGGCCAGCTTCACCCTGGACATCTACACCCACACCACCGGAGATATGCAGAAACGGGCGGCGGAAATTGTAGGCGGCTTCCTGACCGACTACTTAGGAGAGGAGATGGCCCCGTGGCAAAACGCAGAAAACACGGCGACGGCAGCGTCCGTCTGAGAAAGGACGGCCGTTGGGAGGGCCGGGTGGTCATCGGCTACGATGAGAAGGGGCTGCCAAAGACGAAGAATGTCCTTGCTAAGACGAAAACGGAGTGTGCGGCAAAGCTGAGGGCCCTGCGGGAGAGACTGACACCTCCCGCCCCTGAAGTTCCTAAGGCCGACCTCTCCCTGGGAAACTGGCTGGATCACTGGTACCAGGACTATAAGAAGGCAACCCTCCGGCCCAACACCCAAATGTCCTACGAGCGGCGGATCTATCAGCACATCATTCCTGCCCTGGGCAATTTCCAGCTGGACAAGCTGACCACCGGGGACATCCAGCAGTTCTATACCCATCTCAAGCAGAACGGCAGACTGCTGTGCAAGGAGCTCTATGGTACAGGTCTCTCCGATCAGACTATCCGAGGCATCCACACCACCCTCCACGCAGCCCTGGACAAGGCAGTGGAAGAAAAGCTGATCTTCCGCACCCCCGCAGACAGCTGCAAACTTCCGCCTGTCAAGGGCAGAGAAATGAAGATCCTGACCCCAGAGGAGATCCAGCGGCTGCTGATCCAGGCCAGGGAGGACGGCTGCTACGAGCTGCTTCTCTTGGAACTGGCCACCGGCCTGCGCCGGGGCGAGATCCTGGCTCTCCAATGGGATGACCTGAATTTCCGCACCGGGGCTCTGCGAGTAGAGCGGCAGGTACACCGAGTAAAAGGCGAGCTGGTGGTATCTCCTCCCAAGACTAAGGCAGGCAATCGGACGGTCCTTCTCCCTGCTCCTGTCTTGAAGGTCTTAAAAGCCTACCAGAAAACTGTCCACTCCCGCTGGATGTTCCCCTCTCCGGTCAAGGAAGACTCCCCTATGGACCCGGCCGCCGTCCGAAAGCGGCTCCAGACCGTACTGGAGCGGGCGGAATGCAAGCGTCTGAGGTTCCATGATCTTCGGCACACTTTCGCCACCGCCTCCCTGGAGCACGGCATGGACATCAAGACCCTGAGCACCATCATCGGCCATGTGTCCAGCACCACCACGCTGAACACCTACACCCACGTCACCGACGCTATGCGGCAGAACGCGGCGGATAAGATCGACCGGGGGATCGGGAGAGCCGAATCGAAACCCAGACAAGAATCCGCCCCCCAGAAGCCAGTCCCCAGCACCTTCCAGGCCCACAAGGGACAGCGGCGCAAACCGGGTACCGGATGCGTCAGCCAGATCAACGGCCATCTGTGGGAGGGTCGCTACTCCCCCATCGTCAACGGCAAGCGCATGGCCCGGAACATCTACGCCAAAACGGAGGAGGAGTGTGAGGAAAAACTGGCAGAACTGATCCGGGAAATGAAGGCGGAGATCGCCGCCGGGAAAAAACAGGCAAAACAGAAAAGTGCGGCAAGTTGACCGGGAGAACCTGACGTATTGCACAAACGGGCCTCCAAGGGCAAAGCGCCCTCGGAGGCCCGTCTTTTTCCTGTCTGTGGCTTGTTCTGTGGTCAAAGGCAAAAGCTAAAATTCAAACCGCCAGAAATAGTTGCAAAAAGCAAAGAAAACGTCCGCTTTTCAAGCAAAAAGCGGACGTTTTGTGGAGCTGCTGGGCGGATTCGAACCGCCGACCTCATCCTTACCAAGCGGCTTTGGAACTTTTTTCTAACTATTTTTCGTACTTTATAGCGATATACACTCCGATCTGCTTGCTTTCCGCCACTTTTTGAGCATCCTGTTTCCGTATACTCCACATCGCGCTGTGGCTGAAAATGTGGTCAAAAGCGCCTCCCCTCTTTTGCCGGCGGCACGTCCGCCGACAAAGTGGGGAGGCATTTTCTGCCCGTCTGCGTTGTAATTTTTGGAGGGAAATAACGTAATCCATTTATGCCGGAGGCAGCTCAAAATTTACGGGACAGTAAACAATATGAGCTACCCTCTTATTCCACCCCCGCAATTGCCGCGGCCTCATTCTGCCGCTCCTTCGCAGCCTCCAGGTCGTCGAAATCCCCCAGCGCCCGCAGATCCACATGGGAGGCGTCCACCCCCGCCCCC
>CATZYY010000214.1 GCA_958426425.1 uncultured Oscillospiraceae bacterium | reverse complement strand
GAAATCCCTTTAACGGTGGTGGTTCAGACCACCTGCATTCGTGAACTTTTTGAAACTTCCTGCAAAATCCTAAAAAAAGAATGTACAAACGTAAAATTTTTTGATACAATATGCAATGCTACGCATCAGCGCCAGACGGAAGCGGCCGAAATCGCCGCCAAGGTTGACGTGATGGTTGTGGTGGGAGACCGTAAAAGCGCCAACACCAAACATTTGACGGAAATTTGCTTGATGAGATGCCCCCGGGTGGTTCAGATTGAACGCGCGGACGAGCTCTCGCCGGATTTGTTCAATGGTTGCTCTGTTGCGGGTCTTACGGCCGGCGCATCCACGCCTGCGGGCATCATTAAGGAGGTATATGCAGCCATGAGTGAAGAAATCAAAGCGGCCGAGGGCAAAGAGGAGTCCTTCGAGGAATTACTGAATCAGTCTTTCAAAACTTTAAATAACGGTGACCGGGTGACCGGCATCGTGACGGCCATCACCCCCACCGAGGTTCAGGTGGATGTGGGTGCCAAGCAGGCCGCTTACATCAAGCTCAGCGAACTGAGCGACGATCCCAACGTCAAGCCCGAGGACCTGGTCCACGTGGGCGACGAGATCGAGACCTGGGTGGTCCGCGTCAACGACGTGGAGGGCTACGCTGAGCTCAGCAAGAAGCGTCTGGACGCCGCCAAGGTCTGGGAGAACATCGAGCAGGCCGTGGAGGAGAAGACTGTCCTGGAGGGCACTGTCACTGAGGAGAACAAGGGCGGCATCGTGGTCTCCGTCAAGGGCGTGCGGGTGTTCGTCCCCGCCTCCCAGAGCGGTCAGCCCCGGGGCGCCGACCTCTCTGCCATGAAGGGTCAGAAGGTCCAGCTGCGCATCACTGAGGTCAACCGCGCCCGCCGCCGGGTGGTGGGCTCCATCCGCTCCGTGTCCGAGGAGGCCCGCAAGGCCGCCCAGGCCGAGCTGTGGGCCAACATCGAGGTTGGCAAGCACTACACCGGCACCGTCAAGTCCATGACCAGCTACGGCGTGTTCGTGGACATCGGCGGCGTGGACGGCATGGTACATATCTCCGAGCTGAGCTGGAGCCGCATCAAGACTCCCGCCGAGGTATGCAAGGTGGGCGACACCCTGGATGTCTATGTCATCTCCTTTGATCCCGAAAAGCGCAAGATCTCCCTGGGCGTCAAGGACCACAGTGTGGATCCCTGGCAGGTATTCATGGACAAGTACAAGGTGGGCGACGTGGCCAACGTGCGCATCGTCAAGCTCATGACCTTCGGCGCCTTCGCCGAGGTCGTGCCCGGTGTGGACGGCCTGATCCACATCTCCCAGATCGCGGACCGCCGCATCGACAAGCCGGAGGACGTGCTGTCCGAGGGTCAGATGGTGGACGTGAAGATCACCGCCGTGGACGAGGAGAAGAAGAAGATCTCCCTGTCCATCCGCGCCCTGCTGACTCCCTCTGTGGAGGAGGACGAGGCTCCCGTGGAGGAGTAGGTCCCATTCTACCACCGCAGCCGAGGCGGGCCCCAAACGGGGCCCGCCTTTTTTCATGGGCTGCAGCGCCCATCCGGGTTCCGGAGCGTCTGGTGATCCTGCCGGAAGTTCCCCCTGTCAGGGGAGCGGGGCAAAAGGAGAGCTGCCGGCTCGGAAGCGTTCATTCCGCCCGCTTCTCCGGCTCCGCCGCCGGACACGGAAGGCCGCCGCAGGGGGCTGCGGCGGCCGCACGGAAAAGGGCAGAAGGGGGGAGAACCGCCCCCGGCGGAAAACTTTTTTGAAAAGTTGTGATTTTTTTCACGTTTAGGATTGCAATGGCTGCGGGGCTATGTTATAATTCTGACGATGTGAAATCCGACCACACAACAGACATCATACAACTTTGCCATACAACGCCGCCGCGCAGCGGGGCGATCAACAGGATCGGGAGGAAAAGAGAATGAACTATCAGGAGGAATACCGGCAGAAGCTGAAGACCGCCGACGAGGCGGTGAAGGTGGTTAAATCCGGGGATTGGCTGGACTACGGCTGGAGCGTGTGCAGTCCCATCGCTCTGGACAAGGCCTTGGCCCAGCGGATGGGTGAACTGACGGACATCAATATCCGGGGCGGCATTCTGACCCACCGGCCCGCTATTTTCGACGTGCCGGGCGCCGCCGATCATTTTACCTGGAACTCCTGGCACATGAGCGGCATTGAGCGCAAGGCCGTGGCGGAGGGATTTTCCTACTATATCCCCCTGCGCTATTCCGAGCTGCCCGGCTACTACCGCAACTGCATCAAGACCCTGGATGTGGCCATGTTCCAGGTGGCCCCCATGGATGAGCACGGCTGGTTCAACTTCGGCCCCGGCGGCTCTCACCTCAAGGCTGTGTGCGAGTGTGCCAAGACTGTCATTGTGGAGGTCAATAAGAACGTGCCCGTGTGCCTGGGCGGCTTTGATAACTGCGTCCACATCGACGACGTGGATATGATTGTAGAGGGGGACAACCCCGCCATGGAGGTCCTGGGCGGCGGCGGAGCTGCCAGTGAGACCGATTTGGCCGTGGCCAACCTGGTGGTGCCGGAAATTCCCAACGGCGCCTGCCTGCAGCTGGGCATCGGCTCCATGCCCAACGCCATCGGCAAGATGATCGCCGAGAGCGACCTGAAGGATTTGGGCGTGCACACGGAGATGTACGTGGACGCCTTCGTGGATATGTCCGCGGCGGGCCGCATCACCGGATTGTGCAAGCCCTTTGACCGGGGCCGTCAGACCTACGCCTTTGCCGCCGGCACCCAGAAGCTCTATGACTTCATCAACAATAACCCAGAGTGCATGGCCGCCCCCGTCAGCTACGTCAACGACATCGCCCGGGTCTCCCAGATCGACAACTTCATCTCCATCAACGGCGCCGTGGACGTGGACCTGTACGGTCAGGTCAGCTCCGAATCCTCCGGTACTCACCACATCTCCGGCGCCGGCGGACAGCAGGACTTCGTCATGGGCGCCTACCTTGCCAAGGGCGGCAAGAGCTTCATCTGCTGCTCCTCCGCCTATATGGACAAGAAGACCGGGCAGCTGAAGTCTCGTATCCGGCCTACCCTGCTGGAGGGCTCCGTGGTCACCGCCACCCGCACCAACCTCCACTATGTGGTCACCGAGTACGGCAAGTTCAACGCCAAGGGCAAGTCCACCTGGGAGCGGGCCGAGGG
>CATZYY010000213.1 GCA_958426425.1 uncultured Oscillospiraceae bacterium | reverse complement strand
CAATTCGATGAAAATGATTTTTTTGGTGGACGGCGACAACAACATCGGCACCGGGCTCCAGGGCATTGACCTGCTGACAGCCGAGGACACCGTCCTGATTTTTTACGGCAAGGGCCAGTCCACAGCCAGCATTCAAAAGCTCTGTGCCAACACCCGGGCCAAGGTCCAGTTTTTGGAGAGCGTCAAAAGCGGGAAAAACTCCATTGATTTCCAGATCATTACGGAGCTGGGCGTGTTGATTGGCCGGGGCGAGGCGGATTTTGCCTATGTCATCAGCCAGGACAAGGGCTACGAGGCCGCCATGAGCGCCCTGTGGGTCCGCTATGCCGACACCTTCCAGGAGGTGGCCCTGCGCCCCTCCATTCAAAGCTGCCTGCGGGCCTCTTTCCTCATCCGGGCCGCCAGTCGGGAGGAGCTGGCCCAGGCGCTGAACCAGGAGTTCGGAGAGATTCAGGGCAGTTTGGCCTTCCGCCATCTGGAGGCCCTGTTTTCTCCCCCGGCAGAAAGCGGCAAACCCGCTGTCCGCCGCCGGGGACGGTCTGCCCAGCAGGCCAAAGCTGTCTCTCAGGAACCCACGGCACCGCAGCCGGAGCCGTCTGAGAGCAAACCCCGCACCCATCGGGGCGGACGCCGCCGGAAAAAGCCGGCGGAATCCTCCGCCACCTGATCACTCCGCCAAACGAGGCGGGAGGCAGCCGCCTCCCGCCTCGTCCTTTTACGCTGCTCCGCCGAGAATTTCTCCGTTCTCATCCACCACCTGGATTTCCAGCTCCCATGGCTTTACAGTCGGAGGTGTTCCTTCCAGTCTCAGCAACTGCGGAGAGAGATACGTGGTCTCTAGTTCTTTACCCTCCCCATACAGCCGGCAATAGGGAGTGAAATTTTCCCCGGAGACGTACCAGATTCCGCTTCTGCTATATAGCTGGTGAATCTCTATGGGAAGAATCCCCATCTTCATATCCGCCGGCACATAAGCTGCTTCACCGCCGGTGAGATAGCGGTGTCCATACAAGGTGTCATACTGAATGCGCCGCAGACTGGACAAATACCCCGGTGCCTCACGGAAAAACTGGTGAAAGGCGTTGAGGATTCCATCGGCCATGCCCAGGCGGCTGAGCACATAAGCGGAGAGCTGATAGGACCTCAGATCCTCCTGCCGCTGCTCCATGCCGAAGTTGTTCCAAAGGATGTACTCGGTGTAAAAGAGACTGTCCCCCGCCATGTTGTCCCGCTCCAGTCCAAGGGCAGGCCGGTGGTCGCCATAGAGAACCAAAATGGTCTTCTCTTCCCGCTGCTCCAGCTCCTCTACCAAGCGGCCGATCAAGGCATCGGTCTCGTGGAGCTGATTGATATAATACTCTACCGCCCAATAGCGCTGGATTTCCGGGCAGGTTTCCACTGTGATGGCAGGATGGTCCAGCACCGGTTCATCGGGATATTTTCCATGGCACTGAACAGTCACGGTAAATATAAAGTCCCTCTGATCGGGCGTGGCATCCAGGGCTTTGCTGATCTCCCCCGCCAGCACTCCGTCCTTGGCCCAGTTCTGGGGCGTGGCAGCCACGGCCGGCATATATTCCAGGGAATCAAAGTCGTCAAATCCCAGGTTTGGGTAGACCAGATCCCGGTGATAAAACGTAGCCGCATGGTTGTGAATGGCGTGGGCGGCATACCCCTGCTCCTTGAGTATCCAGGCAATGCTCTCCACCGTCTGGTCCTGAAGGCAGGTCTCATAGGGATACTCCCCCGGTCCGAAGAGATGAGTGCTCATACCGGTGAGAACCTCACACTCGGTGTTGGCAGTTCCCGCCCCCACCACCGGCACCGTCAATACCCCGTGGGAGCAGGTCTCCTCCAGGGCATGCCAGTTGGGTACCGCGTCCTGAGAGAGTGTCAGACCCAGGATTTCCTCCGGGTCCAGAAAAGACTCCAGCTGAACGAAGATCACGTTGACGTCCTTTTGGGGCACCTCCGCCGCCTCCGTCCGGGCGGCGTCAATCTTTTGATATAAGGTTCCCATAACCCCACTGCCATAACTGAAGGGGCGGCCAATGCCCTTGTTGAGCCAGGTCTGCAAAAAGCAGTAGGAAAAACCGTAGTCGCTGTATGCACTCTCCAAATCGGAAAAAACCGCCGACAGCTGCCCGGTATCAAAGGCCATGGCCCAAATTCCCGCCAGGATGGCACCGCATATAACCAGGGCCCTCAGTCCCTTCCAGCGGCGGGTCCGCCAAGCGCCGCCCCAGCGGGGTCCCTTCCAAAACAACAGCATCAATCCCGCCAAAACCAGCGCAATGCCCAGAACCAGCAGCGCAATCGCTCCCTTTGAAAGGTAGTTGGGCAACGTGTCCAGCCCGCTGTTAAGCACTGTGAGGTCCGCCACAGTAAAGGGCGTCTGCCGGTTAACCAAAATAAAGCCGTTGACCGCGCCCAGGCTCAGCCAAACCGCAGACAACAGAGTGCACCAAAACGCCTGCCGCCGCAGAAACAGGGCAGGAACCAGCGTAACCAGCACCAACAGCATATCCACCGCAAAGGCCAGGGGCGCGCCGGTGAGAAAGTCCCACAGTCCTGTCCCGCCTTGGGTAAAAACCTTTTGGTTAAACAGCTCTACCGCCAAGGTCACGCCCAATGCCAGTAACACCAACTGCGGCAAAGTGCAGCTGCCTTCCTTCAATGTCAGAAACGGCGGCTTTTTTATGTGTATATGCATATGAAAGGTCACCCCTTCCAAAAAGACAGCCGGTTTCGCCTGTGGCTGGTACGCTGTCCGTCAGCTGACAGGCGGAAACATTATACCCTGTCTCGCCTGGAGATTCCACCTTTTCTTTAACATTTTCTTAGCAATTTTCTGATGCACGTTCTCCATACTAGGACGCATTTTTCATCAAGATTCCATTTCTTTCATGGGTTTCTTGCCCTGCAGAGGGCTGGAATACCAAGAGGCACCCCCAGTGGAGAGCACACAGGGAAGTTGGGCGGTATAAAAAAGGATTCCGGCGCTTTTGGCGCCGGAATCCTTTTTACGAAGATTTGAAGGGGGTGCAGTCCGAAGGGGATTAACCCTCGTACATGGCCTTGAGCTTGAGCAGGTGCTCATAGCGGTCCATGGCCGCCTTCTCATTGCGCTGGAACAGCTCGCTGGCGCGGTCGGGGAACTCGCGGGTCAGACGGCTGTAACGGGCCTCGTTCATCAGGAACTCCT
>CATZYY010000212.1 GCA_958426425.1 uncultured Oscillospiraceae bacterium | reverse complement strand
CTTCCGCCAGGCTCTGGCGGATGCCGAAGACCACCGGGGTGATGGAGATGGACTGAGCGTGCTTCACCCGGTACTGGGTGTCTCCAGCGGTGAGCCACAGGCTGCTGGCCGGCCATACCGCATCATAGTCCACCGTTTCCCCCTGGAGGGTGCGCATGATGTCCAGGGAGCCCTGGTACTCCATTTCGATGTTCACGCCCCGTTCTCGGGCGAAGTCATCCAGAATGCCCTCCAGCTCCTGGTTCTCCGAGCCGGAGAGAATGCGCAGCGTCACGTCCCCGCCGTAGTCAAAGGCGTGTTCCCCGCTGGCGGGATCGCCGGTGGAGGCGGTGCTGTCAGACGATGCCGGACCACAGGCTGTCAAAAGCAATGCAAATGCCAGGACACATACGGATAAAACTGCGCGTTTCATAGCAGTAGACCCTTCCTTTCCTGATACGGTGCACAGGCAGCAAGGACCTGCACATAGAGGAATATATAAAATAAACCTAATTTACCATATCACATCCGGTGGATGCCCACTACCGCGGCGCAGTAAAATGCGTGTAAAATCCGTGTGTTATCCTGGAAAATGAACGCATCCCCCATGTGTGCACACGCATGGGGGATGCGTTCATCCATCCGGAAAGTAGTCTCTTTTCATCTGGTGCAGCGACTGAAGGCGTTCCGCGCTTTCGGCTCCTAACCGCTCCGCCGCAGCGACGGCCAGGGCGTCCAGCAGGGCGGCGGGGGCAGCCATGGAGTGGTACTCCTTTTCGGTGCCGCGGTAGGCGAACAGACTGACGTCCGCCCGCTCCTCCGCGGGCAGGCAGGTGCGTCCCACAAAGGCCAGCGTCCGGTAACCGGCGGCCTGGCTGTGCTCCAGGAGGATGCGGCCCTCACGGGAGAGTTTGGAGAAGCTGAACAGAACCACCAGGTCTTTTGCGCCGACCTGGGAGAGCCCTTCCAGCAGTTCAGAGCCGCCGGAAGGAAGGAGAGATACCTGTAAGCCCAGCCGGCGCAGGCGGAAGTGGAGCAGCTGAGCCAGGGAGGCGGAGGCGTTTTTCCCGTGGATGAATACCCGCTGGGCGGAACAGAGGGCCTCCACCGCCCGGTCAAATTCCCCGGTGGAGAGCTGCTGTATGGTCGTCTCCAGGTACGCCCGCTGCCGCTCCAGCCAGGCCTGTGGGGAAAAACGCGCTCCCTGACTGAGTGTGGCCGCCAGCTTTACCGCCGGGCCTGGAGACTGCTCCAGCACCAGAGATTTCAGCGCCTTGAAGTCCCGGCAGCCCACATGGCGGGCGAAGCGGGAGACCGTGGCGTCGGAGAGCTCCAGCCGCTCCGCCAGCTGCCCAATGGACGAAAACAGGAAGGTATCTGTGTTGGTGTTGATATAATCCAGGATCTTCTGCTCCGCCCGGGTCAGTTCCCCAGCGGCGGCAGGAAGGCGCAGGTCCATGACGAAACCCTCATTCTTTCAAAATTGTTTGCAGCGCGCCGTGGAGCCGCCCATTGGAGGCCAGCAGAGGCCCGCCCTCCCGGAGGGATAGGGGGCTGCCGTCGGGGGTGGTGACTTTTCCCCCGGCCTCCGCCACGATGAGCATTCCAGCGGCGTAGTCCCAGGGCTGGAGAGACAGCTCCACATAGCCCTCCAGCCGTCCGCAGGCCACATCGCACAGTTCCAGGCTGGCACAGCCCGTCCGCCGGATGTCCTGGCACCGGTCATACAGCGCCCGCATCTGGCGAAACGCCATATCCGCCAGCTCCCGCCGGCCGGGAACGGTGCCCGCAGACAGGAGGCTGTCCGCCAGCCGGGAGACAGCACTGACCTGGATGGAAACCCCGTTTCGGAATGCTCCGCCGCCCCGGCAGGCGGCGAAGCACTCCTCCGTATAAGGATTGTATACCACACCGAAGATGATTTGTCCACCCTCCGCTAAGGCCAGGGAAATCGCACTGTGCTGGAATTGATGGATCAGGTTGGTGGTGCCGTCCACCGGATCCAGGATCCAGCAGGGGCGGCTCCAGTCCAGCCCCGTATTGTCCTGCTCCTCTCCCATAAACTGGACATCCGGGGCCAGGGCGGCCAGACGCTTCCGCAGAAACGCCTGTACCGCCACGTCCACGTTGGTCACATAGTCCGTTTCGCCCTTGGAGCGGATGCTCTGAACGGCGGCGGGATCGGTCAGCAGTTCCCCCGCCTCCAATACCGTCTGGACGGCCCCCTCCGCCAGGGAATCCGTCAGGGCGGTCATGCGGTGGCCTCCCGGGTCAGAATGGCCACGTAGTCGCCTCCCAGGGCATGGATCTCCTTCAAGGACCGCTTCAGCAGACAGGCGGTGCGCACCTGGAAGGCGGCGGTGTCGGAGAGATCAATGGCGTAGCGGCCGGCTGTCATCTCCCCATAGAGGGCGGGGACGGTGTCCACATCCCGTTCAAAGACCGTGGTGACGCAGCCGTACTGCACCGCCTGATGGGTGTCGCTGCCGGACACCACAGGGATGCCCAGCTTTTTCCCCAGGTCATGGGTGAGCCGCTCCGTCCTCTCCCGGTCAAGAGCCAGGTCTTTCCCGTTTAGATCCAGAAATTTCAGGCGGCGGAGCTGCTCCTCCGGCAGTTCGGGCACATGGCCGCCGGCGCGAAAGGGATGGCCGCAGCCCACCAGCACAGGGTATTGGTCGAACAGCTCCATGAGCCGAGAGAAGGGCAGAAAATCCCCCTTTTCCTTGTGGGGCTCCAGCCGCCGGTTCAGCTCCAGAATAGCCTCCAGGGGCCCGATGGACAGGATATGACCGCCCTCCGCCACATCCGTCTCCATGCCGGGGAAGACGCGCAGGCCGTTCTCCAGCTCCAGGGTGTCCCCGATCCTTCGGCTCACCGAGGCGATGTAGCCGTACACATCGGCAAACTGGAGGGTGTTGAAGTGCTCCGTCAGGCACAGGGCGTCCAGTCCGGCCCGTCTGGCCTCGCCGAAGAGCCAGTCGGTGTAGGCGGTGGAAAATGGGAGCTTTTTGGCCAGCTTCCCATGGGTGTGAAAATCCAGGCGCAAGAGAAATGACCTTCTTTCTTACAGCAGTGTGGAGATCAGGACGGCCACCGCCACCACCAGGAAGGAGACGGCCAGGAACAGTCCATCGTTATAGGTGACCTTCAGGGCGGCCAGCTTGAGCTTCTTCACGGACTTGTTCACCGCCGCATACCGGTAGCCCCGCAGCTCCAGGGCCTCCACCGTGGTGCGGGA
>CATZYY010000211.1 GCA_958426425.1 uncultured Oscillospiraceae bacterium | reverse complement strand
TCGCCGAAGGAGAAAAAGCGGTATCTCTCCCGGACCGCCTGGGCGTAGGCGGCAAGCACATGCTCCCGTCCGGCAAAGGCGGACACCAGCATAATCAGGGTGGACTCCGGCAGGTGGAAGTTGGTCACCAGGCCGTCCATGACCTTGAACTTGTAGCCGGGGTAGATATAGATATCCGTCCAGCCGGACTTGGCCTCCATGTGGCCGTCCTCCGCCGCCCAGGATTCCAGGGTCCGGCAGGAGGTGGTGCCCACGCAGATGCACCGGCCGCCGTTTGCCCGGGTGCGGTTGATGAGGTCCGCCGTCTCCTGGGGAATGGTGCAGAACTCGCTGTGCATGGGGTGGTCCTCGATGTTGTCCTCCTTCACGGGCCGGAAGGTGCCCAGGCCCACATGGAGGGTCACATAGCCGATGCCAACGCCCTTGGCGGCGATTTTCTCCAGCAGCTCCGGCGTGAAGTGGAGCCCCGCCGTGGGGGCCGCGGCGCTGCCCAGGACCTTGGAGTACACGGTCTGGTAGCGCTCCTGGTCCTGGAGCTCCTCCTTGATATAGGGCGGCAGCGGCATCTTGCCCAGTTTCTCCAGGGTCTCCAGGAAGATCCCCTCATAGTCGAAGCGGACCAGGCGGTTGCCCTCCTCCAGCACGTCCACGATCTCTGCCGTCAGAGCCCCCTCTCCGAAGGTCAGGCGGGTGCCCTTGCGCAGCTTCCGGCCCGGACGGACCAGGCACTCCCACACCTTGTCCCCCTTGTCCGTCAGCAGCAGCACCTCGCACACACCGCCGCCGGGCAGCCGCTGACCCAGGAGGCGGGCCGGCAGAACCCGGGAGTTGTTGAGGATCAGGCAGTCGCCGGGGTTCAAAAAGTCCGGCAGGTCGTAAAAATGGTGGTGGCCCACGGCGCCGCTCACCCGGTCCAGAGTCATCAGGCGGGAGGCATCCCGCTTTTCGATGGGGGTCTGGGCGATCAGCTCCTGGGGCAGGTCGTAGTAAAAATCATGGGTCTGCATGTGTCAAGTCTCCCGTTTCGTCACCAGAGGTCCACTCCGGTGTAATAGAACATCAAGATTTCATCATAGTAGTATCCCAGCCCCGCCATGGCCTTGGCGCCGTATTGGCTCATGCCAACATTGTGCCCGTTTCCGGTGCCGGTGATCACAAACACGTCGCCGCCGGAGGAAACGGCCGGCTCCAGCTTCTCCGTGCCGGATGCGGTGAGGACCCGGCAGGTATCGTCTCCCAGGGTGGAGAGGGTGCCGCTGCCGGAGAGGACCGCGGCGCCCTCCAAAGTCTCCAGTGTGGCGGTGCCGTTGACGGAGTAGCCGCCCCCTCCGCCGGAGCCGCCGGAGATGGTAAAGCGCAGGCTGGGCACCTGCTTGCCCAGGGTAGTGCTGTAAAAAGCGTTGCTGCAGGACTGCCCGGTGACCGTCAGCTCCTTGCCCCGGTCGTCCACAAAGACCACCTCCAGCACATTGCCCAGGTCCGACCGCTCCGACACGTATACATCCACCACGTTGCCGATGTTGTACCCGCTGTTCTGCAGCACCCAGGTCAGCTCCTCCGCCGTGTAGGTGACGGTATACTCGTAGTTGGGGATGCTGGTCTGGGCCTCATAGGGGTCCTCCTTGCCGACCAGGTAGGGCGCGTCGCCGCCCCAGACGTTTTTGCCGTCCTCAGTGGCGCCGCCGTCGGAGGAGTGGTACACGGCGCTGATCAGCTCCCCGTCGTACCACAGGCACTCCCCCGCCGTCTCGTCCACCGCCTGGTCGCTGAGGGCCGTGGCGGTGCTGACGCCGTTGTACACCTGACAGTCGATGGTAGCGCAGACATCGAAGCCGTAGGAGGCGTGCTTGCCGCCGCTGCAGACGAAGGTCCGGGCGCAGACCGCCTGGGCCTTCAGAGCCTCCAGGGGCCAGCTGCCGTTCATCTCATGGGGCACCACGCCCTTGACATAGTCCTCCAGATCCACTACGTTGACCACCTGGAGCCCGCTGCCGGAGCAGGTGTACTCAAAGCCGCCCCGGTAGCGGTAGCCCTTGAACCAGGTGATGGGGTCCCGGTCGCCCAGGGGCATAACCCCCAGGGTATCGTCGTTGCAGGTGTAGAGCACCATGTCCGTGCCGGTCACCGTCACCTGGATGCCGCCCCAGCCGTCGGGGCTCATGGTGATGGTGGTCTCGTCGGTCCAGTCCAGCTCCACGAATTCCCGGTCCCGGTCAAAGTACCCGAAGGCATAGCCCTCCCCCTGGTCATTTTCCAGATTGGCCGACTCCATCACCGACGAGCCGTACCGCAGGCCCACCTTCACCGTGTCGTTGACCACGGCGGAGGCGGATACGGCGGTCAAAGCAAAAAATGTCACAACGAACATCGTTGCCAACAGCAGTTTTTTCATGCACCCTCCCCAATGTCCGCGCCTTGACGGGGATAGAAAAGTATGCTAATATACATACAAATGTCCGTCTCCCATGTACAGGCCTTGGCTGTTCTCAGTGGACACCATTATAGTACAAAGCGGCGACACATTCAACCAAAAATCGACGGAAGCCGAGACCGGCCCCCGTCCCAACATCGCAGCAGGAGGAAGATACGATGAAACAGTATAATGTGGGCATCATCGGCGCCACCGGCATGGTGGGCCAGCGCTTCGTGACTCTGATGGAAAATCATCCCTGGTTCCGGCTGGTGGCCCTTGCCGCCAGCGCCCGCAGCGCCGGCAAGACCTATGCCGAGGCCGTGGGCGGCCGCTGGGCTCTGGACATCCCCATGCCGGAGGAGGCCAAGGATCTGGTGGTCATGGACGCCGAGGCCGACGCGGAGAAATTGGCCTCTATGGTGGACTTCTGCTTCTGCGCCGTGGATATGAAGAAGGAGGAGATCCGGGCCCTGGAGGAGAAGTACGCCAAGCTGGAGTGCCCCATCGTCTCCAACAACTCCGCTCACCGCTGGACCGACGACGTGCCCATGGTGGTGCCGGAGATCAACGCCGACCACATCGCCATCATTGATGCCCAGCGCAAGCGCCTGGGCACCAAGCGGGGCTTTATCGCCGTCAAATCCAACTGCTCTCTCCAGAGCTATGTCCCGGCCCTGCATCCTCTGAAGAAGTACGGCATTGACCAGGTGCTGGTATGCACCTACCAGGCCATCTCCGGCGCCGGCAAGACCTTCCAGCGCTGGCCCGAGATGGTAGATAACTGCATCCCCTACATCGGCGGCGAGGAGGAAAAGAGCGAGCAGGAGCCCCTGAAGCTGTGGGGCCACAT
>CATZYY010000210.1 GCA_958426425.1 uncultured Oscillospiraceae bacterium | reverse complement strand
ATAAAAGCGCATGTCGATCCATCCTTGCCGTCGGCGGAGTCCGCCGGATATCCAGAGGATTTTACCATCTTTTCGCCCCGCTGGCAAACCCTCGTTGCGGGGGCGGGTCTTGTTGGTGTATAATGGAAGGAGACCGGAAAGGAGAACGCGGTATGAAGCATGAGTGGATTCCCACCGAAACGGGCTGGAGCGTGCCCTGTCTGCACCGGATCGGCGGCGGCGAGGCGCTGGTCTGCGTATCGGCCCACGGCTTCGGCAGCAGCAAGTCCAGCCCCACCAACCAGCTCCTGCTCCAGGGGCTCCCCGCCCGGGGCGTTGGCGTGCTGGCATTCGACTTTCCCCTCCATGGGGAGAGCCCCGACGGCGCCCCTCCCCTGCGGCTGGAGACCTGCTTCGACGCACTGGCGGCCGCGGAGGCCCGGGCCCGCTCCCTGGCCCCCCGGGCACAGGTCGTCTATTTCGGCTCCAGCTTCGGGGCCTATGTCACCCTGCTCTATCTCACCCAGCGGCCCCATGCCGGACGGCGGGCTTTCCTCCGCTCGGCGGCGGTGTGCATGCCGGAGCTCTTCCACCACAAGACCCCCGAGGAGGAGGCCCGGCTCCAGGCCGACGGCTCTGTGGTCCTGGGGGAGGAATACGGCTATGTTCGCCCGCTGAAGTTGACCTGCGGCTTTTTCGAGGATCTGGACCGGCACGATCTGTTTACCCTGTGGCGGCCGGAGGAGGCCGAGGTACGCATGGTCCATGGCGAGCTGGACGAGACCATCCCCGTGGAGGAGGCCCGCCGCTTTGCCGTGCGCTTCCAGATCCCTCTGACGGTGATCCCCGGAGAAGACCACCGTCTGTCCATTCCCGGCGCGCCGGAGCTGGTGCTGGAGCGGGCCGCCGCCTTCTTCCTGGGCCGGAGCTGACCCGGTCAGGGCCTCCTCCCCGCGCCTGTGCAGAGCAGGCCCAGGACACAGAATATGACGGGATGGCCCTCCATGGCCCGGCAGGCCCATGTTTGCCCGTCAAACCGTGGCGGGCGTGTACCCGCCGACGACTCTCGTTGCATGGCAGCAATTTTCATCCTCTTTTCCCGTTGCAAAAGCGGCCGAGGACATCCCCCCGGACGCCGCTCCTTGTTCCGGGTCTATCATCGCCCGGAATCCATTCGGGCGCCGTTTGCAATGAGATGGTCGTATTAATGTCCCGTTCATCCCCCTGCCGGGTCCCTTCGTCCTTCGGACCTACCCAAAGATTGCGCATCCTTCTCTCCCATGTTAAAATGGAATATCCACTGATAAAAACAGGTGTCCTCCCGCCACACCCTACCGCCCAGGCGGGCTCGGCCTGATACAGTGCAGGCGCAGCCTGCGGAAAGGGGAATGCCATGCCATTGCAGCGGACTGCAGAGGAGACTCTCCGCTTGTTTTGTCAGAGCTGGTTCGAGCAGCGGGATGCAGAGGGCACGCTGGCACTGCTCTCGCCCGACCTCACCTTTGTCGGCGCCATAGGGACGGGCCCGGCCCTCAATCTGGCCCAGACAGCCGACTACATCCGGAAGAGCATCCAGGAGGCCCCCGAGCCCTGTGCCTGTACACTCTCTATTGTAGACGAGCAGCCGATCACCCCCTGCGTGTGCAACCTCTTTACCGAGCTGACCCTGCAAAGTCCCTATGCCGTCCGACGGCTACAGGGCTGCGCGACTCTGGAGCGGCAGCCGGACAGGCCCTGGCTGATCCGCTCTCTCCACGTGGCGGACAGACGGGCCACCCTTCTCTCCACCTGCATCGACATCACGGCCCGGAAGCGGGCCCAGGACGAGGTGCAGCTCCTCTACAACAACATCCCCGGCGCAGTCTTCCGCTGCCGGTTCGACGATGATTTCACCGTCATCGACGCCAATGACGGCCTGTTTGACTTTCTGGGCTACACCCGTGCGGAATTCGCCGCACTGGGCAGCCGCATGTCCGCCGTGATCCACCCGGAGGACCTGTCCAACCTGCGGGAAAAGCTGCTGGCACAGTTGGAGCACGGGCACACCATCCACCATGAAAACCGCCTGGTCTGTAAGGACGGCAGCGTCAAATGGATCTCCATCAAGGCCCAATTGCTTCAGGGCTCCGAACCATACTTTTACTGCATTTTTGTGGATATCACCGACGAAAAACGGCTCCGGGTGCGTATCCGGGAGCTGTATGAGCAGGAGCTGGCCTATTTCTCCGAGCTGACCTCTGAGGACGGCAGCATCCAGGGCCGCTTCAATGTCACCCGCAACCGGCTGGAAAGCTCTCTTACCACCTCCGATATCGCACTGGCCAAAGACGGCGACTCCTACGATCAGGCCATCGCCGCGTTTGCCTCCTCGGCCGCGGACCCGCAGTGCCGGGACGCGATCCTCCGCGGCCTCGCCCGGGAGAATGTCCTGACCGACTACGCTGCTGGGAAAGTCAACTACCGCTTCGATTTTTTGCGCCGGCGCAGCGACGGCCGCGAATTCTGGGGGAGCACCAGCTTCCGCTCCTGCCGCAATCCCGAGACCGGCGACGTGATGCTGTTTTTCCGCACCACCGACATCACGGAAAAGAAGCTGCAGGAGGAACTGCTCAACCAGTTGGCCGTATTGAATTACGACGTCATTATGGAGATCAGCATCCCTCTGGATACCCATCGGATCATCTCCTTTGACCGGCGCCAGCGGGAGACCATCCCCCGCCAGGGGAAGTTTCAGGAGGGGATTCGGGACATCGCCGACCGCTTTATGGACGCGGCGGCCAAAAAGGAGTATCTGAGCAAGCTGGACTACGCCTACATGGAGCGGCAGCTCGCCCAGCGCCCGGCCTACTCCTTTGTCCTGGAGGTGCAGGACCGGTGGGGCGACCGGCGGGTCAAGCGGTTCCAGGTCTTTTCCATCAGCAAGGAGCTGGGCCGCGTGTGTCTGGCGCGCTCCGACGTGACCGACGTGGTCCGGCAGGAGCAGCGGCAAAAGGAGGAGCTAGCCTCCGCGCTGGTCGCAGCGGAGCAGGCAAATGCTGCCAAAAGCGATTTTCTTGCCAATATGAGCCATGAGATCCGCACGCCCATGAATGCGATCATCGGCATGAGCGCCATCGCGGCCCAGTCGGTGGGGCGCGACGAGCTGGTGGCCGACTGCATCGCCAAGATCGGCATTTCCTCCCGCTTCCTGCTCTCTCTCATCAACGACATTCTGGACATGAGCCGGATCGAAAGCGGCAAGATGCTGCTGAAGAGCGAAACCATCCCCACCGAGGAGTTTCTCAACGGGAT
>CATZYY010000209.1 GCA_958426425.1 uncultured Oscillospiraceae bacterium | reverse complement strand
GTGCTTTCTTTTCGTTACGTTGTTTAATTTACAAGGTGCACGCCGCTCCCGGCGGGTGAGAAATACTGTACCACAAAGTTCGTGGTTTGTCAACACTTTTTTCGGAATTTCTTGGTTCCCAGTGCTGCGCTCCGTATCGCTCGTGCCGGACAGCTTAGTTAGAATACCCCACCGCCGCAGAAAAGTCAACCCCGTTTTTTCCGGTTTGTGGACATTTTTCGAGGTCACATCTATTTTTTCCATATCTTGGATTTTTATGCCGTTGTGGGCTAATATTATTTATATTTAATATTAGCTCATCTTATGAATTGCAGAAAATTTACGCGCCTCTTTCGTCATTTTTACAATTGCGCCAAAAACGCAAGAAACGACGGCATTCCCAAAATAAAGGAATGCCGCCGAAAAACATCTTTGCTCAGCGGTGCTCCGCCAAAAAGAACAGCGTCACCAGACCTGGTCCGGTATGGGCACCGATGATGGGGCCCAGGTCGGCAATCAACACTTCCTTTGGATGGAATGCCGCCTGAATCTGCTCCGCCAGGGCCTGGGCCTCCGGCAGGCAGTCGGCGTGGTTGATGAGGACCGTCTTCTGATTGGGCAGGGCAGTCTCCTGCATGTGGCGGAACAGGGCCTGGATGGCCGCCTTGCGCCCCCGGACCTTCTCCATGGGGATCAGATGTCCCTCATTGTCCACATGGAGCACCGGCTTGATGTTCAGCATAGTACCCACCACGGCCGCAGCGGAGGACACCCGGCCGCCCCGCTTCAGATACACCAGATCGTCCACGGTGAACCAGTGGCCTACGTGGAGCTTGGTCTCCTCCGCAAAGTCCCGGACCTCCTCAATAGAGGCGCCGGCTTTCCGCTTCCGACCCGCCAGCAGCACCAGTAGTCCCTGCCCGCCAGAGGCGGCCAAAGTGTCCACGGTGTAGATCTTCCGGTCCGGATACCGCTCCCGCAGGTCCTCCGCCGCCATAGCGCAGGCATCCCGGGTGCTGGAGAGGCCAGAGGAGAAGCACAGGAACAGCACATCCTGTCCCTCTTTCAGATGAGCTTCCATGGCCTCGGTCAGCTCCACCACATTGGCGGCCGCAGTGACGGCCACGGCCCCCTCCCGCATCCGCTGATAGAAGTCGGCGATGGGATAGGCCCGGGCATCAGGATAGTGGGGGTAGTTCTTTCCGTCTATCGTAAAGGAAAGGGGCAATACCTCCACATCCGCCTGCGCCGCCAGCTCCGGTGACAAATCACAGGAGGACTCTGTCAAAATCACGTACTCACTCATGTCCGGTCATTCCTTTCAGCAGTCCCGCCAAATGCTGGGCGGAAACGTTTTTCGTTATGATACCACAAACGATCTGCTGTTTCCATACGCAATTTTGCCAATCGCAAAGCTCCAACAGTGGACATTCCTCATCTCACCGCTTGCTTTCAGCAAAATCCCATGCCTCCTGGAACCATCCCAGCAGCTCCTGGTCGATCTGGTTCTCCTCCGTCAGCAGAAAATGATGGGTCCAGCGACCGGGATAAGGCTCCACCGCCACGGCCACCCGAGGAGAGTCCAGCCGCCGGTTCAGCCCCAGGGTCACCATCAGGCAGTGTTCCGGCCACCCTTTCCGCCGACGGACCGGCAAGAACGCCGCGCCGTACAGGTGCCGGCCGTAAAAGCTGATCTGGGATTTCTGAACCCGGACCGACCCCTCCGGGAACAGCGCGTCCAGCTGCCGAAACAAGGCCTGATACAAACTCAGCTCCAGGGGTCTTCCCTCAAAAAACATGCCCACATCCGCAAAATAGTGGTCCGATACGTTCATTCCTCCGCCTCCTTTTTCATCTCCCGCAGAAATACCAGCCGGTCCGCCTCGGACCGGACAGGGTCATACCGATATCCCAGTGCAGAAAATGCAGTCAGGGCCTCAGGCTCTGTGATACTTTGCCGGGCCATCCAGCGGACCATCTCTCCCCGGGCCATTTTACAGAGGGTCCCCTTTTCCACCACCCTGCCCTCTCGCAGCTCCCCGAAGACACAGGTCACCACCCGGGTTCCCGGCGGCAGATGAGGCAGCACCGCCCGGCTGTACTCTTTGGAGGCCAAATTCACCACTGTGTCCGTCTCCGCCCCCAGGGCCCGCCCCAGGCGGGCGCCCCAAAAGCCGTACAGGTCCCGGTGGCCTTCCACCGCCAGCTTGGCCTGCATCTCCAGGCGATAGGGCGTCACAGCGTCAAAGGGCCGCAGCAGCCCGTAGAGGCCGGAGACGATGCGCAGATGCGCTCCCACATAGCGCAGCGGTTCCTCCTCCAGGACGCCGGGAGCCAGGTAGCGGTACTGGATGCCCTCGTAGGCCAGCAGGGCCGGGGTCCGGGCCCGGCGCAGGTCCATATGGGCCAGCCGCTCCAGGTTTAGGGCGGCAATGGATTCGTTGCAGCCCCAGAGCTTCTTCAGCTCCCCCGGCGTCATGGCCCGCAGGGCGGCCGCCAGCCGCTCCGCCTCCGGCAAAAATGCCGGCAGACCCGTTGGGGCAAAGGTATCCCGGTCCTCCACCATTTTCTTGGCCGGGGAGATGATGATGCGCACGGCGCCGCCTCCTTTCGTCCTCTCCATGATACCCCACCGCCTGTGCTCCGTCAACGGCATGAAAAAGCGGCGGGCCTTCCCCGCCGCTTTCATCTTTCACTATTTATTATAATGTAGGATTACAAACCGCCCATGGCATGAAGGACCATGGTCACCCCATACAGCACCGGCTGGTGCAGCATGTACACCAGCAGCGACCGCCTTCCCAGAGCCTCCAGGGGGCGGCACCGGCCCAGGTTGGGCGCCGCCGCCAGATATTCTCCAGTCAGCCGATACAGGAAGTACCCGGTCAGGAATAAAAAGAACCAGGGAATCAAAGAGAAATAATCCGTAGAGTGGAAACCCGAAAAGGGAAATCCGATGTACGCCGTGGCCATATTTCGATAGAGCCCGGCGGGCAGTGCCCCCAGGCGCAGCCCCTCAAAGCCCAGAGTTCCCCGGTTCACGTTCCGGGTCAGAAAAAACAGCGCTCCGCTGAGGGCCAGTCCCGCCCCGGCGGGCACATGTCGCAGGGGCCTTTCCAGCGCCGCTCCCAGCAGCATACAGGACCCCAGCAGGGTCAGCACGCCGAACCAGATCTCCTGTCCCGGCATCACTACCACCGTCACCGCCGTCACCACCGCTCCGCAGGCGAACACCAGCCATCCGCGGCGCCAGTGGCGGCGGCCCAGGGAAAAGCTGTATCCGGACAGCAGGATGAACGTCCAGCAGATGCTCTGCTGCCA
>CATZYY010000208.1 GCA_958426425.1 uncultured Oscillospiraceae bacterium | reverse complement strand
TAACGGCGGAGGTGTCGCCGGAGAGGACCAGCTCGTAGGTGTCCTCCGTCAGCTGCCGGGCGTGTTCCATGGTAAAGAGGGACTGTTTCATAACACGGGTTCCTCCTTCCGGTTGAAATCGGTGTAGACCAGCTCCCCGCCGCAGATGGTGGCGGCCACGGCGGCGCTGACGCCCCACCCGTCAAAGGGGGTGGACCGGCCCAGGGAGCGGAAAGCGGCGCTGTCGATGACGTGGGGCCGGTTCAGGTCCAGCACCGTCAGGTCCGCGATCTCGCCGGGGGCCACGTCTCCGCCGGGAAGGCGGAAGATCCGCCGGGGATTGACGCAAAGGGCCTTCAGCAGCGTCTCCATGGGCACCGCGCCGGTGCGCACCAGCTGGGTGTAGAGCACCGGGAAGGCGCACTCCAGCCCCACGATGCCGTTGAGGCTCTTTGTAAGGCCCCCGGCCTTCTCCTGAGCGGAGTGGGGGGCGTGGTCCGTGGCAATGCAGTCCACGGTGCTGTCCAGGAGGCCTTCCAGCAATGCGTCCCGGTCGGCGGCGGAGCGGATGGGGGGATTCATGCGGAACCGGCCCTCGTCCAGCAGATCCTCGTCGCACAGCACCAGGTAGTGGGGCCCGGTCTCACAGGTCACCGGCAGTCCCTCCGCCTTGGCCTTGCGGACCAGGGCCACGGACTCCTTGGTGGACACGTGGCACACGTGGTATTGGCAGCCGGTCTCCCGGACCAGCTCCAGGTCCCGCTCCACCTGCCGCCACTCGCTCTCGGAGTCGTTGCCGATGAGGCCGTGGGCCTGGGCGAAGGCGCCGTTGTGGACGCT
Organism: uncultured Oscillospiraceae bacterium; assembly: GCA_958426425.1. Lineage (GTDB taxonomy): Bacteria > Bacillota > Clostridia > Oscillospirales > Oscillospiraceae > Oscillibacter. The sequence goes on along the minus strand of CATZYY010000208.1, from coordinate 2,589 downwards.
CCAGCCCTTTTGGAGCAGGGACTCGTCCTCGCAGTGGGCCACAATGGGCTTGTCCAGCCGTTTCGCCGTCTCCATGGCGGCGCGCATCATCTCCCGGGACTGGACGCCCCTGCCGTCGTCGGAGAAGCCGGCCACCTCCGGCGCCATGGCCGCCAGGTCCGCCAGGGCCTCGCCCGCCTCGCCGCAGGTGATGGCGCCGTAGGGATAGACGTGAACCTTAGCCTCCCGGCGGATGACCTCCAGCTGGGTTTCCAGGTGTTCCCGGCTGTCCGGCACGGGCTTTAAGTTGGGCATGGCGCACACCGCCGTGTAGCCTCCGGCGGCGGCCGCCGCCGTGCCGGAGAAAATCGTCTCCTTATAAGAAAAGCCAGGCTCTCGAAGATGAACGTGGACATCGACGAAACCTGGAACAATCATGAAATCGGAACATTCAATTACGGAAAAGCCTTCCTTGGGGAGGGAGGGGGAAACGGAAACAATACGGCCCTGGTCCATGGCCACATCCATCTGATGGAAGCTGCCGTTTTGAAAAACCGTACCGCCGGTCAGCAGTAAACGCATGGTGTCTCTCCTTCCTTTCGCGTGTTCATTCAACATATTATAATATCCAACGCTTCGCCACTTGTCAACGGATTTTCCCCCGGCAGAACCCATAAAAAGAGCTGCCAGGCGAGAGAAAATTTTGGCCCAATGGCGGCGGTCACTATTCAGTGTGTGTCGGGAACCCCGGACCTATCCGCAAAAAGACCGCCGCCTCCCTTAGGAGACGGCGGCTTCTTACAAAACGCTCAGCAGTGGTGTCCGCAGGCGTGGTCATGTTCACCGCAGCCGTGGTCGCCGCAGGTATGGCCCTCGCCGTGGTGATGGTCGCAGGTGGCTGCTTCGGCAAATTGCAGCGTACCGCCCAGAAGCTGGGCGACGCACTGGTCGGCATCGCCGGTGCAGCCGGCGTACAGCCGGATGCCGGCCTGGGCCAGGGCCATCTGGGCCCCGCCGCCGATGCCGCCGCAGATCAGGCAGTCCACACCCTGCTGGGCCAGCAGGCCCGCCAGAGCGCCGTGGCCGCTGCCGTTGGTGTCCACCACCTGTGCCGCCGTTACAGCGCCGTTTTCCACCTCGTACAGCTTGAACTGGGCCGTGTGGCCAAAGTGCTGAAAGACCTGTCCGTTTTCATAGGTGACCGCGATTTTCATAATGGATCTTCCTTTCCTTCCTGGGAGTGACACCGGCCTCTGCACCCGCCGTGCCGGGGACACAGGGCATAGCTGCCGCCCACAATCTGCAGCGGTCTGCCTTCCACCAGAAAGACCGCCAGCTTTTTCCGGGCCTGGGCATAGATTCGCTGGACCGTGGTCCGGGCCACGCCCATCTGGGCGGCGGCCTGTTCCTGATTGAGACCTTGATGGTCCAGCAGCCGCACCACCTCATATTCCTCCACCGTCAGAGACAGCGGCGCTTTTGCGGTAGGCTGCTCCGGGGCGAAGCGGCAGTGGGCCGGCATCTGACAGACCCGACGGCATTTGGCGTTGCGGGGCATGGATGTCCCTCCTTGTTTTGAACATATGCCCATTATATTCCGCTTTGAACATATGTCAAGTATTTTCGCTAAAACGCCGCGCGCCCAGCAAAGGGCGCGCGGCGTTGGGGATTATTTCTTGAGACCGGCCACCCACTGACCGTACTTGACCAGATTGGCCTGGGCGTCGGCGGCGTCCTTGCCCTGGGTCAGCACGTAGACCTTGATCTTGGGCTCGGTGCCGGAAGGGCGGACGATAACGGAGGTGCCGTCAGCCATTTCAAAGCGCAGCACGTTGGAGCCGCTGAGCTCCATGGCGCTCTTTTCGCCGGTGGCGCAGTCCACAACGGAGCCGTCGGCGTAGTCCTTCCGCTGGACCACGGCCACGCCGGAGATCTCAGCAGGGGGATTTTCCCGCAGGGACTTCATCAGATTGGCCATGTCCTTGAGGCCGTCCAGGCCGGGCATGACCAGGTTGTGGGTCTGCTCGGCATAGTAGCCGTATTTCCGGAACAGGGCCTGGATGGCGTCATACAGCGTCATGCCCTGGGCGGCGTACCAGGCAGCCATCTCGCTGAGTTCCACGGAGGCGGACACAGCGTCCTTGTCCCGGACGTAGTCGCCCAGCATGTAACCGTAGCTCTCCTCATAGGAGAAGATGACCTTGCCCTGGCCGGAGGACTCCAGCTGATCCTTCTTCTCCGCCAGGAACTTGAAGCCGGTGAAGGTGTCGTAGCACTTGAGGCCGTTGGACTCGGCCACCTTCCGGGCCATCTCCGTGGTGACGATGGTCTTCAGAGCCACGGGATTTTCCGGCATCTTGCCGGTGCGGCGCTTGGCGCCGATCAGGTAGTCCAGCAGCAGCACGCCGGTCTGGTTGCCGGAGATGACCTTGAACTCCCCGTCGCCGGTCTTGACCATGATGCCCACTCGGTCGGCGTCAGGGTCGGAGCCCAGGATGAAGTCGGCGTTGTTGGCCTTGGCCAGGTCCACCGCCAGGTAGAAGCCCTCGGGATTTTCCGGGTTGGGGGAGACCACGGTGGGGAAGTTGCCGTCGATGACCATCTGCTCCG
>CATZYY010000207.1 GCA_958426425.1 uncultured Oscillospiraceae bacterium | reverse complement strand
GGCGCTTGTCCACGATGGCCAGGTTCATGTGCAGCTTCTGGGCGAAGGCACGGGCGCGGGCCACGGAGCCCACGTCGGGAGAGACCACCATCATGTTCTCGCACTCCGCGCCGAACTTCTTGGCGTAGTAGTCCACGAAAATGGGGTTGCCGGCCAGATTGTCCACGGGGATGTCAAAGAAGCCCTGAATCTGGGCGGCGTGGAGGTCCATGGTCAGCACCCGGTCGGCACCGGCAGCGGTGATCATGTTGGCCACCAGCTTGGCAGTGATGGGGTCCCGGGCCTTGGCCTTGCGGTCCTGACGGGCATAGCCGAAATAGGGGATCACCGCGGTGATGCGGCCGGCGGAGGCGCGCTTGAGCGCATCCACCATAATCAGCAGCTCCATCAGGTTGTTGTTGACATTGCCGCAGGTGGACTGCACCACAAATACGTCGCTGCCGCGGACAGTCTCATACAGGGACACGAAGATCTCGCCGTCAGAGAAGGTACCAACCTCGGCTTCGCCCAGTTTGGTGCCCATCAGTTTGCAGATCTCATTGGCCAGCTTGGGATTGGCATTGCCGGTAAATACTTTGACATCCTTGCCGTGAGAAATCATGTTCAACGCCTTCTTTCTTTTATCTGTAAATTTAATTGATCTTCTTCATGAATGTGGGACGTGAAATTATTTCCCGTGGAGCTGCCGGTGCCGCTTGGCCCAGCCCTCCTTATTTTCCTGTTTGGCCCGGGCCACAGCCAGGGCATCCACCGGGACATCCTTGGTAATGGTGGCGCCGGCGGCGATATAGGAACCCTCGCCCACCTTCACCGGCGCGATCAGGTTGGTATTGCAGCCGATAAAGGCGTTGTCTCCGATGACGCAGCGGTGCTTTTCAAAGCCGTCGTAGTTGGTGGTAATGGTACCGCAGCCGAAGTTGACGCCGCTGCCTACGTCGGAGTCCCCTACATAGGTCAGGTGGCTCATCTTGGTTCCCTCTCCCAAAGTGGAATTCTTCAGCTGGACAAAAGCGCCCACATGACACTTGGCGCCCACGCGGCAGCCGGGACGAATATGGGCATAAGGGCCCACGTCGCAGCCGTCGCCCAGGGTGCTGCCGTTCACCTGGGAGGCGTTGATGATGACGCCGTCTCCCACCTGGCAGCTGTCCACCACAGTCTGAGGACCGATCTCACAGCCGCAGCCGACGACGGTCTCGCCCCGCAGAATGGTGCCGGGCAGCAGTGTAGTCCCCCGGCCCACCCGGACCCGGGGATCGATATAGACAGAGGCGGGGTCCAACATCCGCACGCCATTTTGCAGGTGGCGGCGGACGATCCGCTCCCGGAACAGAGGCTCCAGCTCAGAGAGGGTCTCCAGGCTGAATACCGGCAGCCATCCCGGCAGCAGACGAGCGCCGGAGACGGCGTTGGTCATTTTCTCCCGCCACACCTCCGCCAGCTCACGGCCGGCGGCAGCGTAGGCAAAGCCGGGGCCGGCCTCTGCCGCAGGCAGGGCTCCGTGGACAAAGACCGCCGTCTCCTCCTCCGTGTCCAGAAAGTCCAGCAGGTCCTTGTGCTGCTCCGACACGGTGACCTCCGCGCCTGCGGGCAGGCAGGCGGCGGCCTCCTGGGCGAAACGGGGCCCGCAAACGACAAAAAACCGCTGCACGCCATCGGCCAGCAACTTCTCACTCATCCATCTGAGGATCGGGCAAAACAGAACGGCCTCCAGCATCAGCGGTTTGGCGTGCGCCGGGATTGAGGAATCTTCCTCTAAAAAGAACACGGCGCGCTGCGGATGATCCATGGGTGCTTTCCTCCTTAAAACGGTTCATGTGCTTGTAGGTTTATTATAACAAAGTTCTTCGGAAAATCTAGAGGTTCCTGCGAAATTATTGCGAAAATTTCCCCGAAAACGTTACAGCTTTTTTTACTTCTTTTGTTGTAGACGGCGGATTTCCCCATGAGGCCCGCAAATTTTCCTTATTTTTTCGGCATATTGCAGAATTTCCTTCTGTTTTGTCGTAATTTTTTCTGAAAATCGGAATTTCTTCACACATTACAGTTGAATTTGCGGAGGCAAAGGATTACAATATTCACTGTTCGTATGAAAAAGGGGGTTTTGGTTCCCATGCTCAATATTGTGTTGGTGGAACCGGAGATTCCCCAAAACTGCGGCAATATTGCCCGCACCTGTGCGGCAACCGGCAGCCGCCTCCACCTGGTCCGCCCTCTGGGTTTTGACATTTCGGAGAAGGCTGTCCGGCGGGCAGGGCTGGACTACTGGCACCTGGTGGAGGTCACAGCTTACGACGGGCTGGACGATCTCTTTACCAAGCACCCGGAAGCGGCGGAGGACCTGTGGCTCACCACCACCAAGGCGCCGCAATCCTACGAGGCCGCCCGCTTCTCGCCGGACACCTGGCTGTTTTTCGGCAAGGAGACGGCCGGGCTGCCTCTGGACTTCCGGGAGCGGTTTCGGGACCGGTGCATCCGGCTGCCCATGATCTCTCAGGCCCGAAGCCTGAATCTCAGCAATACCGTGGCGGTGTGCGTCTACGAGGCCCTGCGGCAAAACGGCTTTCCCGGCCTGCAGGACACCGGAGAAATGGCATCGTCCGAGATAGCAAATCACACCTGACAAAACGGAGGAGTTCCACATGAACTACAATAAGAAAACTGTCCGGGACGTGGATGTAGCCGGCAAGAAGGTTCTGCTGCGCTGCGACTTCAACGTGCCCCTGGCCAAAGACGGCAGCGGCGTCATCACCGACGACAAGCGTATCCGGGCCGCCCTGCCCACCATCCAGTACCTGCTGGAGCAGGGTGCCGCCGTCATTGCCTGCTCTCACCTGGGCAAGCCCGTAGCCACCTTTGAGTCCTACGCCAAGAAGCAGGCGGAAAAGGGCAAGGAGGCCACGCGTGAGGATTGGGAGAAGTCTTTGAAGGCCCTGTCCCTGGCCCCTGTGGCCCAGCGCCTGAGCGAGCTGCTGGGCAAGCCCGTGGTCATGGCCGCCGACGTGGTGGGCCCCGACGCCCAGGCCAAGGCCGCCGCCCTCAAGCCCGGCGAGATTTTGCTTCTGGAAAACACCCGCTTTGAAAAGGGCGAGACCAAGAATGACCCCGCCCTGGCAAAGGCCATGGCCGACATGGCAGAGATTTATGTGTCCGACGCCTTCGGCGCCGTTCACCGGGCCCACGCCTCCACCGCCGGCGTGGCCGACTACCTGCCCGCCGTCTCCGGCTTCCTGATCCAGAAGGAGCTGGACTTCATCGGCGGCGCTCTGGCCAATCCCAAGCGGCCCCTGGTGGCCATTCTGGGCGGCAGCAAGGTCAGCTCCAAGATCGGCGTCATCAACAACCTGCTGGAGATTGCCGACACCATCATCATCGGCGGCGGCATGGCCTACACCTTCTCCGCCGCCCAGG
>CATZYY010000206.1 GCA_958426425.1 uncultured Oscillospiraceae bacterium | reverse complement strand
CAGGCAGTCCGGTCTCCTGCAGGACTTTTTTCAGCTGGCGGTATGCGGTGCCGGGATTCAGCGGGGCTTCCGGGCGAAGTGGATCATGGAAGATCCAAGGTGAGTAGGAAGTCTTTTTTCGCAGTCGCAGCCGTTCCGCCGTGCTGGTGGGCAGGAGGATGGTCCGGGTCCCAGCGTAGGTCTTGGTATCTCCCGCCACCAGACGGCCACCGTTCTCTTTGCGCAGCGTCCGGCTGACCCTGAGTGTGCCCTTTCGTCCATCAAAGTCGCTCCACATGAGGCCGCAGATCTCACCCAGCCGCAGGCCGGTGGTAAGTTCCGTGTAGAAAAAATCCCGCCAAATGGGATCTTTGTCGGCTGCGGCCAGGAAGACCTCCAGTTGCTCCTCGGTCAGAATGTTCATCGCCTTGTGGGGAACTTTAGGAGGTTTCACGTGTTTGGCAGGGTTGTTGGGCATCAGCCCCTGGTCTGCCGCCGCTTGGAGGGCCTGGTGGAGGACGGCGTGGATGCCGTGGACAGTGGTGGGAGAGAGGCCGAGGCTTTGACCGGGGCGGGGGGCGATCCGTCCACGGTCCTGAAGCTCACGGTATAGGTCCCGCAGATCCTCAGCGGTGAGTTGCGTGAGCTTCTTCCGCCCCAGGCGGGGTTTGACATGGCGGCCTATGTCGCCTCGGTACCGTTTCAGGGTGTCGGGCCGCAGGGTGAGTGACATCTGCTCCAGCCACCGGTCCAGCCACTCTGACAGCGTCATTCTGCTCTCCTCCGTCAGGTCCACTCCCTGATAGGCGTCGATGTTCTGCCGGAGTTTGGTGGTCAATTCCTTTTGGGTATCTGCGTAGACATAGCGGAAGATGGAATCACCGTTTTCCTTGTGGCCCACCACGATGCGGCCCTCCCACCGGCCGTCCTCCCGTTTACGAACCATGCCGTCGCCGGATGGTCTTCGCTTTGCCATTTCCGTCACCTCCGAGATTTTTATCTTTGATTTGCGATGCAATTTTTGGGTGGCTCACTTGATAGGCGGATATTTGTGAGGCTCCGCTACCCATTGATACACCACGGCCCCACAGCGGCGGCAGATCAGATACCGAAGCCGGCTGCCCAGGAGTCCGTGTTTCTTGCAGGTCACAAGCGCCTCGCCGTGCTGCCAGCCCAGGCCCAGATCGTCGCTCCCGCAGTATTGGCACCGCTGGACTGGCATTTGATTAGTCGTCATGTTCTTCATTCCTCCTCAGCAACACAACATACCACAGAAACAGGAAATAGCCAGGGGCACGGCGCACTATTATCAAATTGTTATCATTTGGGGGCGCAGTTTCAGTTGTCAGTTCCCGCTGGGCATCAGATCCCGAGGGCTTTTTGTTGTTTACAGTGCCGTAATTTTTGAGGGGGTCACATCCCGCCCATGATCATTCCTCCCTGGTTCTGCTCCTCCTCGTGATCGTCCGGCTTGTGGCCCATGGCGATCTTCTTCTCCTGGATTCTTCTTCGGAGTTTGCGGTCCACATGGAGACCGGCGCTGGATTGTGGCAGGGCGTGATCCTCAAAGATCCGGCTCATGTGGTAGAGCAGGCGGGTGGCCGCCAGCATGACGGAGGGCGGATGGAGGCTGTCCTGGTGCTCCAGAAAGAACTGCGCGTACTGGTTTCCCTGGGCGGCGGAACGGCTGAACCAGTCCATCGCCTGAGCCTGGTCGTGAGTCACGCCCTGTCCTGTGAGGTACAGCTTGCCCAGCATATATTGAGCGTACTGGTTGCCTGCCTCCGCCGACTGGGTGAACCAATCCGCTGCTCTTGTGGCGTCCTTGTTGACGGCGTTCCCCTCCAGATACTCTTTGCCCAGACGGTATGCGGCGAAATGGCTTCCGTTTTCCGCCGCCTGTTTCAACCAGCGGATGCCCTCGTCCGGGTCCCGCACCTCCAAATCGCCGGAGAGGAGCAGCTTGCCAAGGGCGTACTGTGCTTCCGTCAAACCCTGTATTGCCGCCTGGGTGAACCAGTGCTTTGCCTTTTGACTGTCCGGGATCAGCAGAGGACCGTCCCGATAGAGCTGACCCATCAAGTATTGAGCATGGGTGTCGCCTCGCTCCGCCAGCCGCTCCAGTTCCTCTGCCACCTCGTCACGGTCTGCCAGAGAAAGAGACTCGTCCCGGATGATCTGCCGCAGTTTCCAGCAGGCATCAGACTCACCACGCACCTGCTCCGCTTCGTCGTGGCCAGCCAAGTTCGCATCCTCGAAAGTGATCTCCCCCAGACGGATACGCTCCGCCTCCTGGATGACAGCGTTTTTGATCTGCCGGAACTCCTTCTCCTGGGACAGCTTTTTCTTCTCTCTGGGTTTGTCGTGGTAGTAGCTGTCAACTTCATTTTGAAGGGTGTACCACTGGTCGTAGCACGCCTGAACCACCGGCAGTTCCTCCAGTTTGTCCACTACCTCGTCCACCGTTTTCTTCACAGATTTGGGGAGATAGCCGTAGGACTTCTTGCCCTTGACAACCTCCAGCTGTCCAGCCAGCTGCTCCATCTTCTGCTCGATCTCAGGAGCCGAGCAGATACTCTGCGCCATCTCACGGGTCAGACGTCGAATGGCCCTGCGTGCCTTCCACACCAACTCATCCCGCGACTGGGACTTCTGCTCGTAGGTGTGAAGCATCTCCTGCCGGAAGATCTGATTGGTCAACTGAGACTTAATCTTGTGGATACCCTCCCGCGTCAGGTATGCCTCGCTTGGCATCGTTGACCACGCCATCATGTGGACATGGGGGTGGTCACCCTCGTCGTGGTAGGCGGCGTACCAGCGGAAGTTTCCCGGAGAAATATTCATCGCTGCGGCGATGTCATTGCGGTTAGCCCGGAGCAAATTTTGCCACGCCCTGGCGTTGTCGTAGCCAAGACGGGCGGCATCCTCGCGTTTCAGGGAGATGATGTGGGTCCAAATGTTGCCGGTGTAGTGATCCAATTCGTCCATGGCTTGCTCCAGATTCACACCGTCCTCGTCCCCAAAGAGCCCGTGGTCACCAAGCCGCTCCGCCCGTGGACGGGTGGCGATGTACTTCATGTAGCCGTCTGACTGCTGCACCGCCGGCCAGTTTTCCTCCAGCGCCCTGGTGATAAATGCAGAGGCGTTTGCTTTGGTGGGCTTGGATTCGTAGTCCAAATACTCACCCAGCTCCTTCGCCTCCGGGAAATCTTTTGTCACTTTTCTGACCAACTGCTCCTGCTTTCTCGTTGGCGGACGGTCATCCGGGAGCAGTTCCACCCGCTCTCTGGTCCCGATGTAGCGCAGATAGCCGCTGACAGAATTTCCTCCGTCACACTTCAGGTAGGGGCTTTTCAGGATCAGTCTTGCCACTCATCGCCCTCCTCCCAAGCCCCACGTACCCGCTGCTCCAGCGAGACACGGCCGTTGGTCTTTTTCACATTTT
>CATZYY010000205.1 GCA_958426425.1 uncultured Oscillospiraceae bacterium | reverse complement strand
CGGAGAGGATGCGCCGCCCCTTGGCGGTGAAGGTCTGCCCGCCGCAGGTAAAGGTCGCCGTCACCGCCTCGTACACATAGGGCTCCGCAACCGCGCACAGCAGCTCCCGGCACACCAGCAGAAGGATATTGCGCTCACCCACGGGCAGTTCGGACAGGTCCGCCTTCTCCAGCTCCAGCGTGGGGATGATGGCGTGGTGGTCGGACACCTTCTTGTCATTTACCAGCAAGGACACATCCGGGAAGAACTCCCCGCACCCGTCAAAGGGCGGTACCTTGGCCGCCAGGTGGAGGACCACCGAAGCGGTCTCCGCCATGTCGGCGGTCAAAAACCGACTGTCCGTCCGGGGATAGGTCAGCAGCTTTTTCTCATAGAGGGATTGTGCGTAGTCCAGCGTCTGTTTCGCCGTGTAGCCGAAGATGCGGTTGGCCTCCCGCTGGAGGGTGGTCAGGTCGTAGAGCCTGGGCGGTGCCTCTTTCTTCTGTTCACGGGTGACGGAAGCGCAGACCGCCTCCGCGCCGGCACAGGCCGCCCGCAGGGTCTCCGCCTCCTCCGGGGCGGCAATCTTCTCCGACACCGCCTCGGCCCCGCCCAGGGTCAGGCGCACATGATGGTATTTCTCTTTGCGGAACATTGTGATTTTGCTGTCCCGGTCCACCAGCATGGCAAGGGTGGGGGTCTGCACCCGCCCCACATTCAGGGTGCGGTGGTAGAGGACAGAAAAAAGTCTTGTGGCGTTGATCCCAATGAGCCAGTCTGCTTTCTGGCGGCAGAGGGCGGACTGGTACAGCGGGTCATACTCCGCGCCGGGGCGCAGGTCCTGGAAGCCCTCCCGGATCGCCGCGTCCTCCATGGAAGAGATCCACAGACGGGAGAAGGGCTTCTGGCATCCCGCCATCTCATAGACCAGCCGGAAGATGAGCTCGCCCTCCCGCCCGGCGTCGCAGGCGTTGACCAGCTCGGTGACGTCCTCTCGCTCCATGAGGTGCTTCAAGTTCTGGAAGGCGTCCTCCTTGCCCTTCGCCAGCACATAGCGGAAGGGCTCCGGCAGGATGGGAAGGTCATCATACTTCCATTTCTTATAACCAAGGTCGTACCCGGCTGCGTCCATCGGGGACACCAGATGCCCCACGCACCAGGAAACGATGAGCCCATTCCCTTCAAAACAGCCATCGGCCCTGGATGTGACACCCAGGGCCGACGCGACGGCTTTTGCAACACTCGGTTTCTCACAGATCACCAGCTTCATTTCGTATCCTCCATTTCTTCCTCCGGTTCCGGTTCGTCCTCGTTGATATACTCCTCCTCATCCGCAAAATCATAGTCGTCCGGGTCTGCGCTGACCTTGGACGCCTGCTTGGGACGGATAAACTTGATATAGGCGAAGGCTCCGCCGCCGCCCAGCACCACCAGCGCCAGGACCAGCGCCAGGGCGCCCATGCCCCCGGACTTCTCCGCCTCCGGCTCCGGTTCGGGTTCCGGCTCCGGCTCCGCGCCGGCGCACTCGGCCATATTCACCGCGCACACCTCGCAGGAAGTGTTCACCGCCCCGGCCTGGCATTTCTCCGTACAGGTGCAGACCGCCGGCGCCTCCTGGGCCTCGCCATCCTCCATCAGTGCCAGGAGGTCCGCCTCGTCCACCTGGTTCAGGAAGTGGACGGTCTGCGCCCCCTCGTCATCCCGGTCGATGATGAGATAGAACACGTTGCCGCCCTTTGTCTCCACCGTGATGAACTGCTTGCCGGAGGATGTCCCGCCCAGGTCGTCAATGAGGGACAGGTTCCCATCCGGGGTCAGGGCTGCCCCTCCGCCCCCGGAGAGGCCGGAGGCGAACAGCTCCAGCAGGGCGGAGAGGTCCGTCCCGTCCAGGGAGAGGGAGAAGCTGCCCGTGTCCGTGATGGTCAGGTAGTCGGAATGAACATAGCCCTCCCGCTCCGGCAGAAGCACCTTGACCCATTCGCCCTCGGTGCCGATGACTTCCACCTGCGCCCCGTTGGGAAGCTGGGTGAAGGCGTCATTGTCCAGCCCTGCGCCGGTGCGGACATTCAGGTTGCCGCCGCAGGTGGTCACGGTGCCGGTCTGCTGGGTTTCCCATTTCTCCGTGTCAGGGGTGAACAGGATACCGTCCTCGGTGACAGTCACAGTCCCCAGGCCGCCCAGCAGTTCGGTGATCTGGTCCAGGGTGTCCCCGTCTGCCTCCGTGTTATTGTCCGCGCTATCATCGCCGGCGGGATCTTCCTCATCAGTGATAGTGACCTCCGGGGCCTCGGCGTCCTCCGCAGGGTCCGCCTCCGTCCCGGCAGTTTCGGTGTAGTAGGGTTCGCCCTCCCCACCGCCGGCGAAAGCGGGGACAGCAAAGGCCGTGGCACAGAGCGCCACGGCCAGGGCCGCCGTAAACAGGCGGATGATCTTCTTATTCTTCATACTCGGTATCCTCCATCTCATTCTCGCCGGGGTCCGCCGCGGCCTCCGCCTCCATCATGCCCTCCGGCAGGGTGATGAGGCCGCTGGCGTAGGCCTTCAGGAAGGCCGTCAGCTCCCGGTTGTCCATCTTTACCGCCTTGACCATGCGGACAATCTCCAGGTTCTCCTCCTCGGTAAGCTGGGCCTCCAGGGTGCGGAGGCGCTTCTGCTGCTCGGAGATCTTCTCCTTGGTCTTTTCAATGTCACGGCGGATCTTCTCAACAGTTGCCATGTGTGCAAAACTCCTTTCCATATCGTTCTTTCCATGAATAGTTACGGCCCAGGCCCTGGACCGTTTTCAAATTGGGGCGGGCGTTGTCCTCCAGGGCGATGGCCCTTCGGAACAGGTCCGGGTGGTGGTCCCGCAGGTGGATGATCTCCTCCGCCCTCATGCTGGGGCAGAAAAAGCAGGAGGACTTGCCGGGTTGGGGAAGCCCCGCATCTTCAATGGCCTGCATACACGCCGCCCGGTCCCATCCCCATTCCATCAGGGGATACCACTTGCTGTACTTGGGGTCGGCCAGGTCGCCCAGCAGCACCTTGTCGCTGCGGTAGCCCTCGCCGGCGTCGTAGCCGATGAACTTGACCACCCGTTTGCCCGCCGCCCACACCTTTCGGCAGGGCGGATAATGGTTGCAGAACTTTTCCTGCGGCCCGATCTTGTGTTTCAGGGAACACCGCTTGAAGCCGTAGGCCATAGAGGGCAGGGTGCCGCTCTGCAAGCACTCCTGCTCCAGGGTCAGCCGCTTTCCGTCCCGCGTGGTCTTGTAGACTCTGGTGATGGGCGGCATCCCGTGGTCCTTCAGCCATCGGTCCATGACGTCCAGGTAGGCATAGGTGTGGGGATGCTCCGCCCCGGTATCCGCAAAGAGGATCAGGTCCACCGGGATACGGTGCTGGTGCAGGCCGATCAAAAGGGCGGTGCTGTTGACACCGCCCCCGTAGGAAACCATATTGATGCTTTACCACCTCCCATCAGTTGTACGGCGGCCGGCCGTAGGCATAAAAGTGAGACTGCCAG
>CATZYY010000204.1 GCA_958426425.1 uncultured Oscillospiraceae bacterium | reverse complement strand
GGGTAGACCACGGCGGTGTCCAGCACCTTGCCGGTGGGGTCCACCACCGCCACCTTGCAGCCCATACGGTAGCCCGGGTCCAATCCCATGGTGACCTTGCCCTTGACAGGAGGCTGCATGAGAAGGGGCCGAAGATTCAGGGCAAACTGCCCGATGGCCCCCTCGCAGGCGGCGTCGGTCAGCTCCGAGCGGACCTCCCGCTCCAGGGAGGGGAAGATGAGCCGGTCCCAGGCGTCCTCCGCCGCGGCCTTGACAAACTCCATGGCGGCGCTGCCGGGCACCACCGCGTAGCGGCGGACGGTCCGGAGGCCCAGCTCCCGGTCCAGTTCCACGGAGACCTTCAGCTTACCATCCCGCTCGCCCCGGTCCATGGCCATGATCTGGTGGCCCTGAAGGCGGGAGAGGGACTGGGAGAAATCGTAGTACAGCCGGTAGACGCTGTCCTCCTCCGTGGCGGCCTCGCTGCGGAGGCGTCCGTTTTTCTTCATGACCTCCCGGAGCTTGCCCCGGAGGGCGGCGTCGTCGCTTAAGCGTTCCGCCACAATGTCGCTGGCTCCGGCCAAGGCCTCCTCTGCCGTCTCCACGCCCTTGTCACTGTCCACGTACTTGGCGGCTTCGGTCAGAGGGTCCGGGCAGTCGGGCCCCTGGGCGAACAGCACTTCCGCCAGAGGCTCCAGCCCCTTTTCCCGGGCAATGGTGGCCCGGGTCCGGCGCTTTTGCTTGTAGGGCCGGTACAGGTCCTCTACCTCCGCCAATGTGGCGGCGCCGTCAATGGCGGCGGACAGCTCCTCCGTCAGCTTGCCCTGGGCTTCGATGGCCTTCTTCACGGCCTCCCGCCGCTCCTGAAGGCCCCGCAGGTAGGAAAGGCGCTCCTCCAATGTCCGCAGGGCGGTGTCGTCCATAGCGCCGTGGAGCTCCTTGCGGTAGCGGGCGATGAAGGGGATGGTGTTGCCCTCGTCCAAAAGCCGGACCACGTTTTCCACGTGGTCCGGCCGCTGATTCAGTTCTGAAGCGATCTGTTGAATGATGGAATCCATAGGGTCTCCTTTCCGGGATCACAGCCGGCATTTTATCGGTGATACAGCTTTTTGGTCTCGTATTTTGCCTCGCAGCTGACGTTGATGCCCAACCGTTTGAGCAGGGTCTCGTCCACCTCGCTGAGGATGACGGTAAAATGGGCGTCGCAGCCCCGGAGCTTGGGCAGCTGCTGCTGGGCCAGCTCCGCCAAGGGGTTGGTCAAGGCGGAAATGGTCAGAGCCATCAGCACCTCGTCGGTGTGGAGCCGGGGGTTCTTGTGGCCCAGATACTCCGTTTTCAGCCGGCACACCGGCTCCAGCACCTGGGCGGAGATCAGCTCAAAATGGTCGGCGATGCCGCCCAGGGCCTTCAAAGCGTTCAGCAGCATGGCGGACGCGGCGCCCAGGGTGTCGGAGGTGCGTCCGGTGACCACCCGGCCGTCCGGCAGGACCAGAGCCCCGGCAGGGCCGCCGGTGGCCTCGGCCTTGGTCAGTGCGGCAGACACCGCCGGACAGATCTCCGGCGTCACGTGGCCCTGCTGCATGACCAGCTCCAGCTTGCGGACCGTCTCATCGCTGCCCTTGCCCCGGCGGCGCTCCACGCAGGCGGTGTAATACCGGCGCAGAATCTCCATCCGGGAGGCGGCGCAGCACACATCGTCGTCCACAATGCAGTTGCCCGCCATGTTGACGCCCATATCCGTGGGGGACTGGTAGGGGGACTGGCCCTGAATTTTATTGAAAATGGCGCTGAGTACCGGGAAGATCTCCACATCCCGGTTGTAGTTGACGGCGGTCTTGCCGTAGGCCTCCAGATGGAAGGGGTCGATCATATTCACGTCGTCCAGATCCGCCGTGGCGGCCTCATAGGCCAGGTTCACCGGGTGTTTCAAGGGCAGGTTCCAAATGGGGAAAGTCTCGAACTTGGCGTATCCGGCGCTGATGCCCCGCTTGTAGTCGTGGTAGAGCTGACTGAGGCACGTGGCCATCTTGCCGCTGCCGGGACCCGGCGCCGTGACCACCACCAGGGGGCGGCTGGTCTCCACATAATCGTTTTTCCCCAGGCCTTCGTCGCTGACGATGTGGGCCACATCGGAGGGATATCCGGCAATGGGGTAGTGGCGGTAGCACCGGATCCCCAGGGCCGTCAGCCGCCGGAGAAAGGCATCCGCCGCTCCCTGACCGCTGTACCGGGTCAGCACCACGCTGCCCACGTACAGGTCCATACCCCGGAAGCTGTCGATCAGCCGCAGCACGTCCTCGTCGTAGGTGATGCCCAGGTCCCCCCGGATTTTGTTCTTCTCAATATCCGCGGCGTTGATGGCAATGACGATTTCCACATCCTCCCGCAGCTGCTGGAGCATCCGCACCTTGCTGTCCGGCTCAAAGCCCGGCAGAACCCGGGAGGCGTGATAGTCGTCAAAGAGCTTTCCGCCAAACTCCAGGTACAATTTGCCGCCGAACTGGTCGATCCGCTTCCGGATCTGCTCGGACTGGGTTTTCAGGTATTGCTGGTTGTCAAAGCCAATGGCTGCCATAGATCCCACGACCTCTCTATCTTTAGTCAACCGGCAAACGCCGGCAATTAAACACGGAGAATATTATACCACACCGCTCAGGACTTGGAAAGAAAAAACCAGAGCCTGCGGCAAGATTAGAAAAAATAATACCGCATATTACAAGATTGTGCTTTACTTATAAAAGATCAACCTATATAATAACAAAGGTTAGGCCCCTGTGCGCAAGTGAGCCTGACCGGAGTATTTGGAAAAACAAACCGGGAGGGTTTTGAAGTATGTCAAATTGCGCCATTGTTGGGATCAACTGGGGCGATGAGGGCAAGGGCCGCATGGTGGACCTGCTCACCGCCGACTATGATGTGGTGGTCCGGTATCAGGGCGGCGGCAACGCCGGCCATACCGTGGTCAACGAGTTTGGAAAGTTTGCCCTGCATCTGCTGCCCTCCGGTATCTTCCGGCCCGGCGTGGTGAACATTCTGGGCAACGGCGTGGCGCTGGACTGCGAGAACCTGTGGAAGGAGATTTCCGACATCACCGCCCAGGGCGTGTCCATCACCCCGGAGAATCTGAAGATCAGCGACCGGGCCTCGCTGCTGCTGCCCTGGCACCGGGATCTGGACGGCCTGGAGGAGGCCCGCCTGGCCGACAAGAAGTATGGCTCCACCAAGCAGGGCATTGCCCCCTTCTACTCCGACAAGTACCAGAAAAAGACGGTTATGGCCGGCGAGCTGCTGTACCCGGACAAGCTCTGGGACCGGCTGGAGGGCATCCTGGAGTGGAAGAACCTGACCTTGACCAAGGTCTACGGCGCCAAGCCCTACACCATGGAGGACCTGAAGGCCTGGGTGGCGGAGTACGGCGAGAAGATCAAGCCCTTCATCTGCGACACCGGCGCCTTCCTGCGCAAGGCAAACAAGGAAGGCAAGTCCATCCTCTTCGAGGCCCAGCTGGGCTCCCTGCGGGACCTGGACTACGGCATCTATCCC
>CATZYY010000203.1 GCA_958426425.1 uncultured Oscillospiraceae bacterium | reverse complement strand
TTGCTGTCCCGCTCCCGGACGGTGCCCTCCACAGAGATGGTGGACTCCTTGTTGATGGCCTTGAAGGTGTTTACCATCTCCTCGGTCTCCGCCACCACCTGGGTGGTGCCGTAGAAGTCCCGGACCACAACGAAGGCCAGGGCGGCGCTGACGGTCCGGACGTTTTCCATCCAGCCTACGATCTTCACCTGCTTGCCGGCGTCGCTAAGGCGCAGCTCCCCGCAGGTATGGGTACGATTCTGCATCATGGTTGATTGTTCCTTTCTATCTATTGAAACTGAATAGTTTATGGATTCATGGAAGGGTTGTCCAGGTTTTCCAGAGCCTGAGCGATGGCGGCAATATCCAGAGCCTCATAGGCGGGGGAGAGAATCACCTGGGCATCCTCCGCCCACTGGGACAGCCGCAGCTGGGCCGCCGCGGCGCTGGCAGAGGACAGGAGCTCAGCATTGTCTGTGGGGTCCAGCTTCACCACCACCATGTAAAAACCGTCCTCCTCCAAAACCGGAGAAACCTGCCCCACAGGCAGGGCGGTCAGCGTTTCAAAACTGTCCTGGGACAGAACGTCGATGGGCAGCAGATCTGGAGCGGTGTTGTAATCTTCACTGTACTTCCAGATGAGAAATTCCAGGTACTCCGGGTCGTTGAAGTGGTCTGTCAGTTTTTGACGGACCTCCCGAGCGGCAGCCTCAGCGGCCTCGTCGGTTTCATAGGCTCCGGAGTTTCGGTAAATGACCGCGTACTGGCCGTAGAGATAGCCCTGGTCCGCCAGCAGATCGGCAAGCTCCCGGGCTGTCAGCTGGTATCGCCGGGCCATGTTCTCCGTGAGAATGTCGGAGGTCAACAGCTGCCGGAATAGGCTCCGGCTGTACCCGTAGGGTACCCCCCAGGCGGAGAGGTAGGCTTCCAGCTCCGCCTCCTGTTGCGAGGAGAGGGGGTAGTCTTCCTCCCGGGACATCAATGCCCCCAGGGTTTTCAGCTCCTCCAGGGCGTTTGCCTGGGCCTTTTGGGACAGGGACATGCCGCCGCGGTCAGGGGTTGTCCAGTCCGTAGTGTCGTCAGGCTGCAATTCCGCAACGGCTTCCCCCAGGATATACAGGTACATTTCCGCAGTGACCGGCCAGCCGTCCACAGTCAACAGCACTGTGTTCGGGTCCATCCCCAGAATTTCCTGGGTGTAATTGGGGACTTCCACCGTAAAGGATATCCGCCGGGCCGGGTCGATCACCCGGGCCAGAATGGCGGCGGTCTGTCCCCGGTTCAGCAGCTCAAAGCCGTCGAAGGTGCCCGCTTGGTCCGTTCCGCTGAGAATACCGGCCCGGTAGAGGCGGAGAATGTCGGCGTCATCAGTGTCCGGCAGGGAGGGAATGTCGTTAATGGGGGTCAGGGCCCCCTCCGGCAGCACCGCGGTTAGATACCACACAAAGTCATAGCGGTCGCAGGACTGGTCGGCAAAGTTGTCCAGGTATTGCAGGTCGTCCAGCAGATACAGGGCAGACGTACTGTCAGCGCCTGCCAGCACCTCTGTGAGATATTCCTGGGCGGGCCGGTACCAGGGTTCCCCCAATCCGGCTTTTTCCAGCACGCCGTCACCGCCGTGCAGCAGATGGTGAAGCCGGGCGGCGATCACCGTGATCTGGGCATAGGTCAGATTGCTTTGGATGTCAAACCGGGCTGCGGCCTTTCCGTCCATGAGGCCGGCCTCATAGACGGTGACCGCCTCCTCCCGGCACCAAGCGTTCTCCAGGTCGGCGAACTGTCCGGTGTAGGCGCGGGCCGAGGGCAGCAGCGTCTCAGCCGTCTCCGTCGCGGCGGCGGGCAGGGCCAGTGACCAGGTCAGAACCAGGGCCAGCATCCAGGCGAACCAACGTCTTTTCGCCATTTGGCACCTCCATTTCAAATACTATTTGAAATATATTAATTAAATATTACGAATTGGATTCAACCGGTTGTGCCATTTCCCACAGTTCGGCACAAAGCGCCTGTCCGGTCTCCTTGCTGTCGACAACAGCCAGGTTCAGCGCTACCTCTCGGTCAAAGTTCCAGTACTGCCATTGGTCCACTTCGAAGGTGACCTTGCCGTTGATCAATTCTCCGCTTTCGTCGGTGCCGGAGAGATAAAGGGTGAGGCTTTGGAATTCCCCGTCCTCCGCCTCCTTGGTGTCGCTGGTATCACCGATCTCCGGCAGGGCGGGGAGGGCGATGCGAATGAGGTTGGTGGGGGGACGGCGGAACTGGATCTCCTCCAGCCGGGCAAGCAATGGGTCAAAGCCCTCGTCCCCGGCGGAGAGGGTCAGAACCCGCTGCTCCATGTCTGCGGTCCCATCCACGAAGGTGATGTTGATGGAGAGTTCATCGGGCTCTGCCACGCCAGTGAGCTGTCGGATGTCCAGGGGCCGCTTGTAGATCAGCGTGGCCACCAGAATGATGCCCAGCACCGCCATCACCACAATATAGTAGAGTTTATCCCGTTTCATGGGTTTCAGTCCTCCTTGAGCTGTGTGTCACTCCAGGATGACCGCGCCCTTCTCCCGCTCGGCCAGGCCTGCCTTGATACGGTAGACCGTGGCGGCGGGGGAGAGCTTGGTCTGCTCGCCGGTGGCCATGTCCTTGCAGGCGGCCACACCGGCGCTGATCTCGTCCTCACCCAGGAAAATCACATAGGGGATGCCCAGCTTGTCGGCGTAGGAGATCTTCTGCTTGAACTTTTTCTCCTCGCAGTGGAGCTGGGTGCGGATGCCGTTCTCCCGCAGGAGGGTGGCCAGGGAGATGGCGGCGGACAGGTCCTCGGTCATGGGCAGGATCAGCACGTCCGCCGGGGCGGTGGGCAGGTTCGGGTTCAGCATGCCCTGTTCGCCCAGGACATAGAACAGGCGGGTCAGGCCGATGGAGATGCCGGCGCCGGGCAGCTGCCGGTCGGTGTAGTACTCCGCCAGATTGTCGTACCGGCCGCCGGAGCAGACGGAGCCAATCTCCGGGTGGTCCAGCAGCGTGGTCTCGTAGACGGTGCCGGTGTAGTAGTCCAGTCCCCGGGCGATGGTGAGATCCACGGCGAAGTTCTCCGCCGGGACACCGAAATCGGCCAGGTACCGGGTGACGGTTTTCAGCTCAGAGAGGCCCTGGTCGAAGACCTCGCTGCGGCCCTGATAACCCTCCAAAGCCTTCAAAACCTCCTCATTGGTGCCGGTGATAGCGATGAAACGGAGAATTTCATCGGCCTGGGCCTGGGTGAGGCCGCAGTCGTCCATGAGAATGGCCTTCACCTTCTCCGGACCGATTTTGTCCAGCTTGTCCACGGTGCGCATGATGTCGCCGGAACGCTCCGTCAGGTCCTCCATGGCGTAGAAGCCGTTGAGGATTTTCCGGTTGTTGACCCGGATCTGGAACCGCTTCAGGCCCAGGGCGGAGAAGGTCTTATAGATGATGGCGGGAATCTCCGCCTCGTTGACGATGGAGAGCTTGCCGTCGCCGATGATGTCGATGTCGGCCTGATAGAACTCCCGGAACCGGCCCCGCTGGGCCCGCTCGCCCCGGTAGACCTTGCCGATCTGG
>CATZYY010000202.1 GCA_958426425.1 uncultured Oscillospiraceae bacterium | reverse complement strand
TTCATCGACATCCAGGGCGTGGAGGACTTCCACGGCGAGATGGACTTCAAGGTGGGCGGCACCAAGAAGGGCATCACCGCCATCCAGATGGACCTGAAGAACGACGGCCTCACCATGGAGATCATCAAGGAGGCCCTGGACACCACCTACGACGCCCGCTGCCAGATCCTGGACCAGATCATGCTGCCTGTGATCGACCAGCCCCGCAAGGAGGTCAGCAAGTACGCCCCCAAGATGCTGACCATGCACATCGACCCCTCCAAGATCCGGGAGGTCATCGGCTCCGGCGGCAAGGTGATTCAGAAGATCGTGGCCGACACCGGCGCCAAGATCGACATCAACGACGACGGCTCCATCTTTATTGCCGGCGTGGACGCGGCCAGCTGCGATGCCGCCAAGAAGTGCATCGACGACATCGTGTTTGTGCCCGAGGTGGGCGCGTTGTACTACGGCCGCGTGGTGCGGCTCATGACCTTCGGCGCCTTCGTGGAGCTGGCCCCCGGCAAGGACGGCCTGGTGCACATCTCCAAGCTGGCCGACCACCGCATTGAGAAGGTGGAGGACGCCTGCAAGATCGGCGACATGATGTGGGTGAAGGTCACCGACATCGATGAGAAGGGCCGGGTGAACCTCAGCCACAAGGATGCGGTCAAGGAGATCAAGGCCAAGGAGGCCGCCGGCGAGCGCATCAAATAAGAAACTCCCAAAAAGGAGGCCGAAAAGGCCTCCTTTTTTCTATAAAATGCCGTCCTCAATGTCCGGGCGCGGCATTTTTCCGCCTTGTGCTTTTTTTCCTTGTGTGGTATAGTAACTTGGTTAAAGTATCTGAATTTGGAGGAACTGCTTTGGAACGGGAAAAGGTACTGGTGAGCCGGGAGGACCTGGCGCGCCAGCAGACGTTTGAGGAAAAAATCAAGGCCATGTTTGCCGCCCGTGAGGCCCACCCCAGGGCCTGCGTGGACACCTTCGGCTGCCAGCAGAACGTGGCCGACGGGCAGAAGCTCATGGGCATGCTGGAAAGCTGCGGCTTTACCTTCACATCGGAGCCCGCCGAGGCGGATTTGGTGATTTTGAACACCTGCGCCGTCCGGGAGCACGCCGAGGACCGGGTCTTCGGCAACCTGGGTGCTCTGACCCACACCAAAAAGGACAACCCCGAGCAGGTGATCGCCCTTTGCGGCTGTATGGCCCAGGAGCCCCGGGTCTCGGAGCGGGTGAAGAAGTCCTACCCCCACGTGAATCTGGTCTTCGGGCCCCACGCCCTGTGGAAGTTTCCGGAGCTTTTGTGGCAGGTGTATGAGAGCCGCAAGCGGGTCTTTTCCGTGGCGGACGAGCACGGCACCATTGCCGAGGGCATCCCCGTGGTCCGGGAGCGGGGGGTCAAGGCCTGGGTCTCCATCATGTACGGCTGCAACAACTTCTGCTCCTACTGCATCGTGCCCTATGTCCGGGGCCGGGAGCGGAGCCGGGACCCCCAGGCGGTTTTGGCGGAGGTGCGGGAGCTGGTGGAGGCCGGGTATAAGGACATCACCCTCCTGGGGCAAAATGTCAACTCCTACGGCAACGACTTAGGAATTGGCTACCACTTCCCGGACCTGCTGGCGGACATCGACAAAATCCCCGGTCAGTACTGGATCCGCTTCATGTCCAGCCACCCCAAGGACGCCACCAGGCGGCTCTTTGACGTCATGGCGGGCAGCGCCCATGTGGCCCATCAGCTGCACCTGCCCTTCCAGTCCGGCAACGACCGGGTGCTCCATGAGATGAACCGGCGTTACACCCGGCAGCAATACCTGGACCTGATCACCTACGCCAAGTCCGTCATGCCGGACCTGGTGCTGACCTCCGACGTCATTATCGGCTTCCCCGGTGAGACGGAGGCGGAGGCCATGGACACGGTTTCCCTGGTGCGGGAGGTGGGCTTTGACGCCCTGTTTACCTTCATCTACTCCCCCCGGCCCGGCACGAAAGCGGCGCAGCTGCCGGACCCGGCCACCCGGGCGGAGAAGCAGAAGTGGTTTGACAAGCTCCTGGAGGTCCAGAACGCCATGTCGGCCTCTCTCCACGCCGCCTATGTGGGCAAGACCGTCCGGGTTTTGGTGGACGGAAACAGCGACGATGGGGACTACCCCCTGTCCTCCCGGACCGAGGGCAACCGCCTGGTGCGTCTCAAGGGCGGGCAGGAGCTGATCGGGAACTTCATGGACGTGAAGATCACCGGCAGCAACACCTGGGCGCTGTACGGAGAGCCGGTCTAACGAAACACGGTTCGGCCCAGCAGAAAGGCCTGCCGGCACAGGGCGTCCTGGTAGACGCAGGCGCTGTCATTGCGCCGCTCGGCGTAGGCGTCGAACAGCAATTGCTGCTCCGGCGTCAGCGTGGTCTCCAGGGCCTCCGCCGCGGCGGCCTCCCGGCTGATGGCGGCATAATATTCGCCGGGCAGGAAGCCCGCGGCCCGGTCCTCCAGGTCGTTGAGCAAAACTGTGATGTAATCGTCCATAGCAATCTCCAAATAAAAAAGATTGACACACGTTTGTGTGCGTATATAATATCACACACGAATGTGCGTGTCAATAGAAAAGGGAAGCCTATGACATTTCCGGAGCATCTGTCTGTGCTGAGAAAACAAGTGGGACTTTCGCAAAAGGAACTTGCGGAGAAAATTGGCATCAGCTGGCGGGGCTATCAAAATTACGAGCTGGGCGTACGGGAGCCGCAGCTGTCCACACTGGTGGCCCTGGCGGACTTCTATGGATTGTCCCTGGACGAGCTGGTGTGCCACCAGCCGAAGCCCCGGGACTGACGGCCCATCGCCGTACCCGTAGGGGCGGATTTCATATCGGCCCGCCGCCCCGGTACGCACCGCACTTCCGGCGGCCCGCAGCCGTTGGCGGCTTTCGCAACTGCCCCGGCAGCGCGTAGCGCAGCGGAACGCGCGGGAGTAGACATACGTCGATTCAGGTTTCTACCACGTCTATCCACCCAGGGTTGTTATGCGGGGGCGCAGCTTTGTACGGGACCGCCCCCGGCGCAAGGTCGACGGGGCTGCCGGTCCGGGGCAGACCGATTCGCTCGCCCCCCGTATTTGCCGAACCTTGCACCACGGGTGCAAGGTTTGGCACCCGGCGCCTTTTCTTTTGGACCGTGCACGGCCCGTTTTCTTTTCGGCAAGACGAAAAGAAAATGGGGGGTGTGTTCTCCGGGAATCTCCCGGCCTCCCCTCGCCGCGCCGCAGCGCAGATTCATTCCGCCCCCGCCAGGGGCAAAACGAGGTGATATCCTCCATGGCAGAACTGACCCCTATGATGAAGCAGTATCTGGAGATCAAACGGGACAACCCGGACTCCATTTTATTTTTCCGCCTGGGCGACTTCTACGAGATGTTCGCCGACGATGCAAAGCTTGCTTCCAAAGAGCTGGACCTGACCCTGACCTCCCGGGACCACGGCAAGCACCAAAAGCCCGTGGAGGAGCAGATCCCCATGTGCGGCATCCCCTACCACGCCAGCGAGGCCTACATCGCCCGGCTCATCGCCAAGGGCTACAAGGTGGCCATCTGCGAGCAGATGGAGGA
>CATZYY010000201.1 GCA_958426425.1 uncultured Oscillospiraceae bacterium | reverse complement strand
TATGCTCTGGCTATCTTTATTTATAAACATAGAAAATGATTGCGTGTAACTGAAGTTTAGCCGCTGTCATACAACTGTAAACGGCGGTTTTGATCAATTAAATCAAAGCCGCCGTTTTCTTTGAAAATATGATTTCTGTGTTCATATTCATACCCAGAATACCCCGACGGCGGGTACGAACTTTTTTTGACTGGTGCAGATCACAGGAGAAATAGAATAGTAAAGTAGACACGGCAAAATAACCTCCCATCGGTTGCCGTGTCCCTGCAAGTCGTCATTGGTTTGTGTTAACGCAAAGAAACGGCGGCCCTGAGTCCATCAAAACCGCCGACAGAATAATGAGCTAAATGTGCGCAGGAAATCATCTGCCCCGTCCAACGGTTTTTTTCTTTCCCCGGACGGGGCAGTATTTGATAGTAGTTTTGTTTCTCCTCAAATGGCAATTAAGCAGCCAATTAAACGTTTGTAATATTACTGTGCAAACTGACTCATATACAATGCTTCGTATTTTCCATGTTGTGCCATTAACTCTTCGTGGCTGCCATGCTCAAGAATATCACCATGTTCCATGTAAAGGATCATGTCAGCATCCCGAATCGTAGAAAGCCGATGGGCAATCACAAAAGAAGTACGTCCGTGCATCAATTTTGCAAGTGCTTTTTGGATAAGCTGCTCCGTATGCGTGTCCACGTTGCTGGTGGCCTCGTCCAAGATCATGATTTCCGGGTCAGACGCCATCGCTCGGGCGATGGTCAGCAGTTGGCGTTGACCTTGTGAGATATTTTCCGCCCCTGTGGAAAGTTCAAAATCATAACCGCCTGGCAGGGTCTTGATGAAGCTGTCCACGCTGGCGGATCGTGCGGCGGCGATGATTTTTTCCTCCGGCAGATTGTCCTGCGCGTAAGCTATGTTGTCCCGGATGCTGCCTTCAAAGAGCCAGGCATCCTGGAGCACCATGCCAAAGCGATCCCGTAGCTCGTGACGGGTCATTTCCTTGGTGTCTACCCCGTCCACTAAAATACTACCGCCGTCCACATCGTAGAACCGCATGAGCAGATTGATGAGGGTGGTTTTGCCAGCCCCGGTGGGGCCCACGATGGCCACTTTCTGACCGGACTTCACCGTGATGTTCACATCATGCATCAGCTGGTGCTCCGGGGAGTAACCGAAGGACACATGGCGAAATTCCACCGCGCCCGTGCTGACCTGAGGCATCAGTCCGGGAACAGGGTCTGGTGTCTCTTCCGAGGCATCCAGCAGAGCGAAAATGCGCCCTGCGGCAGCGGACGCTGCGCTGAAACTGCCCGCCATCCCCGCAATGCTGGTGAAGGGCTGGGAGAACTGCTTGGTATACTGGAGCATGGCTTGCACGTCGCCGATCCGCATCTCACCACGCAATACGGACAGACATCCCAGCAGGGCGCTGACAGCGTAGCCAAGGTTATTTACCAGGTCGGTGATTGGAGTGACCTTACCAGATGCAATCTCGGCACTCTGAGCGGTACGCTGGAGTTCCCCATTGATTCGATCAAACTCCTCTTTTGCTCGATCCGTGTAGTTGAACACCGACACCAGCTCCTGCCCTTGGTACACCTCCTCGATGTAGCCGTTGAGCTGTCCCAGGAGTTCCTGCTGCCGGGCGTAGTGTATGGCTCCCGTTTTCATAACGCCTAGAGAGGCCAGCAGAGACACTGGCACCATAGCCACTGCGATGGCCGTCAGTATAGGACTGGTTGTGAACATCATCACCAGGATACCCACAGCGGTGACCACCTGGGTGACGATTTGGGTCAGGTTCTGGCTCAGGGCGTTGTTCACCGTGTCCACATCGTTGGTGATGGTGCTGAGGATTTCACCCTGGGTATGAGAGTCGTAATAGTCCAGCTTCAGGTGGTGCATCTTCCGGTCAATATCACCCCGCAGAGTCTCCATAACGCAGGCGGTCAGCTTAGTCATGCTGAAGCTTTGGAGAATGGCGAAAAGCTGGGCCACAAGATAAAGGGCTATCAGCGTCACGAGCAGCCAGACGATCGTTTCCCAGTCGAAGGAGCCGCTTGCCACGCCATCGTACAGTTCCGAGGTGATGCCGCCCGTCACCGCTGGGGTCAAAACGGTAAACAGGGTACTCAGGACAGCGGCGATCATCACTAGAATCAGGCGGAGCTTGTACCGTCCCAGATAGTGGAACAGCCGTTTAAACGCATTCCAGTTCATGTTTCACTTCCTCCTCTCCCAGCTGCAATTCAGCAATCTCCCGGTAGAGCGGACATGTATGTAGCAGTTCCCGGTGCTTGCCTCTCCCCACGATCTGTCCGTCCTCCATCACCAAGATACGGTCAGCATCCAGGATAGAACCCACCCGCTGAGCCACAATGAGCATGGTGGAATCCCCCATGCTCTCCCGCAGGCGCATGCGGAGTGTTTTATCTGTTTTCACATCCAAGGCGGAAAAGCTGTCATCAAACAGGTAGATTTCTGGTTTTTTTACGACAGCCCGAGCAATAGCCATGCGTTGGCGCTGGCCGCCGGACAAATTGGTGCCGCCTTGAGCGATTTCGGCGTGGTAGCCGTCCGGCTTCTGTTCGATGAACTCGTCGGCGCAGGCGATGTAGGCCGCTTGCCGCCACTGTTCCTCACTGCTGTCCTGATCTCCAAAGCGCAGGTTGGAGGCCACGTCTCCGGAAAAGAGTACATTCTTCTGGGGGATATAGCCGATCAGATCCCGCAGCTCGTTCAATTTATATTGTTTTACATTCATATCGTCCACATAGACATGGCCTACCGTGGCGTCGTAAAGCCGCGGGATCAACTTGAGGATGCTGGACTTGCCGCAACCGGTGCGCCCGATAATGGCGGTGACCTCCCCGGCCCGGCACTCGAAGCTAACATCCTTCAGCACTGGTTCGTCCGCCCCAGGATAGGTAAAGGTCACATGGTCAAAGGCCACACAGGCGCGGCCTTTGCGCAAGGCGGCACTGTATCTGCCGTCCTTGATGGAACTCTCGGTATTCAGCACTTCTGCGATGCGCTTAGCGCAGGCATAGGACACAGGAAAGAGCATAATGACCAATGCCAGCATCATGATAGCGGCAAGGATCATGCTGATATACTGGCTGTTGGCCACCAGGTCACCCACTGCCATCTCCCCGGCGGACACATACCAGGAACCCATGCCCATGACCGCTGCTGTAGTCACACCAAAGATCACCTGAATCACCGGCATCAGCAGTGCGGTCACCCGCCCAGAGAGAATGGTCATGGAGGCCAGTTCTCCATTGGCTTGGGAAAACCTTTCCATTTCTTTCCCTTGCCGATTGAAAGCCCGAATCACCCGTACCCCCTCCAGTGTTTCCAGAAAGATCTTGTTCAGTCGGTCAATCCGCTGCCGCAGGGTCACCGAGTAGCGGGAAACAAAAATCAGAATGACACCTACGCCAATGATGAGGGCGGGAATGGCCAAGCTCAGCACGGAACTGAGTTCGCCGCCGGTCAGAGAAGAGAGTACCAGCCCAGCCACCGCCATCAGCGGTGCAGTCACCCCCAGCCGCAACAGCAATGAGAGAAACATTTGGATGTTGGTCACATCGGAGGTACTGCGGGTCACTAGACT
>CATZYY010000200.1 GCA_958426425.1 uncultured Oscillospiraceae bacterium | reverse complement strand
GCAGCGATATGATCCAGTTTGAACACGTCTCCAAGAGCTATGGCAAGACCCCGGTCCTCAAGGACCTGAATTTCACCATTCCAGACGGACAGTTCGTGGTCCTGATCGGCCCCTCCGGCTGCGGCAAGACCACCACCATGAAGATGATCAACCGCCTGCTGGAGCCGGATACCGGCACCATCCGCATCGACGGAAAAGATGTCCACAGCCAGGACAAGGTGGAACTGCGGCGGCATATCGGCTATGTCATCCAGCAGATCGGCCTGTTCCCCAACATGACTGTGGCCCAGAACATCTGCGTGGTGCCCAGGCTGCTGAAGTACGACAAGGCCCGGTGCGACGAGATCGTCCAGGAGATGCTGCAGCTGGTCCATATGGAGCAGTATGCCAACAAGTACCCCTCTGAGCTCTCCGGCGGCCAGCAGCAGCGCATCGGCGTGCTGCGGGCCCTGGCAGCCTCTCCCCCCATTGTGCTGATGGATGAGCCCTTCTCCGCCCTGGACCCCATGACCCGGGAGGTGCTGCAGGACGAGGTGAAGAACATTCAGCAGAAATTGGGCAAGACCATTGTCTTCGTCAGCCACGACATGGGCGAGGCGCTGAAGCTGGCGGACATCATCATCTTCATGGACCAGGGGCAGGTGGTCCAGATGGCCTCCCCGGAGGAGATGCTGGAGCATCCGGCCAACGATCTGGTCCGCAACTTCCTGGGCAAGCACACGCCGGAGACCGCCGCCCCCTCCAAGGTGGAGCATTTCATGCGCACCAACATCCTCACTGTCAAGCGCAACCGTGGCGTTTTGGAGTGCGCGGAGCGCATGGCCCGGGGCAGCGTGGATACCCTGCTGGTCACCGACGAGGAAAAGCGGTATCTGGGCACCGTGTCCATCGGAGACATCCGCCACTGGGGCCGGGAGCTCAACAGCATCGAGCCATTGATCCGTCAGACCGCCCGCACCGCCCGGGTGGGCGACGACGCCCGGGAAAGCTTTGACTATCTGCTGGACTCCGGCGCCAACTACGTGGTGGTCCTCAACGCCGACGACACCATCGCCGGCATCGTCACCAAGACCAGCGTGGCCCGCTCTGTGGCGGAGAACCTGTGGGGTGACAGCAAATGATCGAGACGTTGCAGACCCTCTTTCATGACTACGGTGCCAAAATGGGCACCGCCGTCTTTCAGCACACGGTCTACGTGCTGATCTCCGTGGCCATCGGCTTCGCCGTGGGCCTGGTGCTGGGCATCCTGCTCTCCCGCATCCCCCGGTGGCTGTCCGGCATCATCATCCCGGTGCTGTCCATCTTCCAGACCATCCCCGGCCTGGTGTTCATCGGCGTGCTGTTCATCTGGTGGGGCAACATCTATCCCACGGTCATCGTGGCTCTCAGCGTGTACGCCATGTTCCCCATTCTGAAAAATACATACACCGGCATTTTGGAGGTGGAGGGCAAGTACATCGAAGCCGCCAAGGGCTGCGGCATGTCTCCCTTCCAGACATTGGTGCGGGTGGAGCTGCCCCTGGCCATGCCGGTGATCGTGGCCGGCGTGCGCATGGCCGCCATCTACACCGTCTCCTGGGCGGTGCTGGCCTCCATGATCAGCCTGGGCGGCCTGGGGGACTTCGTCTACCAGGGCACCACCTCCAACAACAATACCCTCATCCTGCTGGGCGCCATCCCGGCGGCCATCCTGGCCATCGTCTTCGGCGCCGCCATTGACCTGCTGCAGAAGAAGGTCACTCCCAGAGGGCTGCGGAAGGGGGCGGGCAAATGAGCTGGGATGTTGTTTTTGAACACCTGTTCATTGTGCTGGCGGCAAGTTTGCTGTCCATCGCCGTGGGCCTGCCCCTGGGCATCTGGGCCTATGTGTCCCGCCGGGTCCGGCCTGTGATCTTGCGGATCGTAGACCTGCTGCAGACCATCCCCTCCCTGGCCTTGCTGGGTATCATCATGATCGTGCTGGACCCGGGCAAGCTGACGGTCATCATCGGCATTACCCTCTATTCCCTTCTGCCTATCGTGCAGAACACCTGCCTGGGCCTCCAGGAGGTGGACCCGGGCGTGAAGGAGGCTGCCCGGGGCATGGGCATGAGCAAGACCTACCGGATTTTGATGGTGGAGTTTCCCCTGGCCTTCCCCACCGTCTTCACCGGTATCCGCATCGCCGTGGTCAACGCCATCGGCACCGCCGTGTTCGCGGCCTTTGTGGGCGGCGGCGGCCTGGGCGGCGTCATCACCCAGGCCATCCGTATCTCGGACATGGGCATGATTGCCCTGGCCACCGGCGTCCTCATGGTAATCGCCGTGGTGCTGGACCTGATCATGAGCTGGTTTGAAGGGCAGATGCGCAAGTCCCGTGGCGGGTCCCGGATCATGTGGGTCCCCGTGGCGGCCATTCTGCTGGCCTTCTGCCTGCTGCTGCCCTACGGCCGGGGCTCCACCGGCGACATCATGCTCTATGACGGCGACTACTCCGAAACCCAGCTGATGCACCACATGGTGAAGATGCTGGTGGAGGATCAGACCGATCTCACCGTCACCATCCAGGACCAAATGTCCCAGGTGAACAACTGGAACGCTCTGAAGGACGACGGCCACACCTGCGACCTGATGATCTCCTACGACGGAACCCTCCTGACCACCTTCTTCCATCAGGACACCCCCGACGTGCCTGAGGGCATGACCATCTATGACTACGTGAAGGAAAAGGCCCTGACGGACTACGACCTCCACGTGCTGGGCAAGCTGGGCTTTGAAAACACCTACGCCATCGGCGTGCCGGAGGATCTGGCGGAGGAATACGGCCTTGCCACCATCAGCGACCTGATCCCCATCGCCGATCAGCTGACCTTCGGCGCCGAGCAGGAGTTCTTCACCCTGGAGGGCAGCATGAAGTACAATCCCTTCGTGGAGTTCTACGGTCTGAACTTCAAGGACTACCGGCCCGTGGACATGGGCCTGAAGTACGCCGCCATTGAAAACGGCACCTTCGACGTGGCGGTGGTCTACACCACCGACGGCCTCAACCGCAAGGTGGGGCTGAAGGTCCTGGAGGACGACAAGAGCTTCTTCCCCGACTACTTCGGCGTGTTTGTGGTCCGGGGCGACATCCTGGAGGAATACCCGGAGCTGGAGGGCATTCTGGAGCAGCTGACCGGGCAGATCTCCACCGACCAGATGGCGGAGCTGACCTATCAGGTGGACGTACTGGGCCGCACCGTGGACGAGGTGGCCCAAGAGTTCCTGGTGAGTCTGGGATTGCTGAGCGCGTAAAAATCTGCTACCATGGTTTCCGGGGAAGAACTTTCCCCGGAAACTTTTTTGTCCGTGAAACCACCGGCATGATTTTTTCGTCCTATTTTGCAAAGAGGCGGCGTCTGCCGCCGCCCTGACGGAGAGGAGGCGCGTCCATTATGGAAGACAGCGCGATCATCGACCTGTACTGGGCCCGGGACCAGCGTGCCATCGGCGAGACCGCCGGGAAATACGGCACCTTTCTGCGGACCGTGGCCTGGAACATCCTCCGCAGCCACGACGATGCGGAGGAGTGCGTCAACGACACGTACCTGCGGACCTGGAACGCCATTCCCCCGGCCCGTCCCGGGGCCTTCC
>CATZYY010000199.1 GCA_958426425.1 uncultured Oscillospiraceae bacterium | reverse complement strand
CAGCAGACGGAGCGGCAGCGGCGGGAGTTCATCGCCAACATCTCCCACGAGCTGAAGACCCCCATGACCACCATCGCCGGCTATACCGACGGTATTCTGGACGGCACCATCCCCCCGGAGAGCGAGCGGCAGTATCTGCAGATCATCTCCGACGAAAGCCGGCGCCTGAGCCGCCTGGTGCGGCGGATGCTGGACGTGAGTCAGCTGCAGGCCATGGACCCCCTGCGCAGCGGCAGCCGCTTCGATGTGTGCGAGAGTATGCGGCGGGTGCTGATCTCTCTGGAGAAGAAGATTACCGACCGCTCCCTGGACGTGGAGGCCGATATTCCCGAGGAGCCTATTCTGGTGCTGGGGGACAAGGACCTGATCACCCAGGTGATCTACAACCTGCTGGACAATGCCGCCAAGTTCGCCACCCCCGGCTCCACGCTGTACCTGGGGGTGACCACCCTGGACGGCAAGGCCCGGGTTACCGTGCGGAACTGGGGCGAAACCATCTCCCCCGAGGAGCTGCCGCTGCTGTTCGAGCGGTTCCACAAGAGCGACAAGTCCCGCAGCGAGGACAAGGACGGCGTGGGCCTGGGGCTCTATATCGTCAAGACCATCTTGGAGCAGCACAAGGAAAAGATCAATGTGACCAGCGAGAACGGTGTGACCACGTTCTCCTTCTCCCTGGCCATGGAATGAGGGACCCATGGACGAACGCAGAGATACCGGCTGGGAGGAGCCCATCCTCCAGCCGGCGGAGGAATTGCATATGGAGCGGGACCCCCGGGAGGTGGTGGAGCGGTATGCCCGTCCCCTTCCGGGGCGCCGCAGCGTCCCCAGAGGCCGGCGCCGCCGCAGACGGCGGAGCAGAGCGGGCCTGCTGGTGTTTCTTCTGTGCCTTGCCGTGATGTTGGGCGCCGCCGGCGGGTCCTGGCTGTGGAACAGCCTACAGGAAGACAGCCGGCAGGAATCCTTTTACTTTGACTACGAGGAGCGGGACGCTGCCGCGGATCTGAAGGCGGTCACCATTCCCACCTATCCCACCGGGCAGGGCGTGGAGCTGACCGTGGAGCCTGCCGGCGGCACGGAGCTGACCGCCCAGGAGATCTACCAGCAGGTAAATCCCGCGGTGGTGACGGTTCTGGCCCAGCTGGACGACGGTGTGTCCGTGGGCACCGGCGTCATCTTCACTCAGGACGGCTATATCCTCACCAACTACCATGTGGTGGCCGGGGGCACGGACTGCGACATCATTCTTCACAACAACCGCAGCTATGAGGCCAAATATGTGGCCGGAGATGCCGAGAACGATCTGGCCATTTTGAAGATGGAGGCTGTCAATCTGCCCACCGCCACCTTCGGGGACTCCGACGCCCTGACCGTGGGAGACAAGGTCTACGCCATCGGCAATCCTCTGGGCGTGGAGCTGCGGGGAACATTGACCGACGGCATTGTGTCCGCCATCAACCGGGACGTGTGGGTGGACGACCGGGAGATGAACCTGATCCAGACCAACGCCGCCCTGAACTCCGGCAACTCCGGCGGCCCGCTCATCAATGTCTACGGACAGGTGGTGGGTATCAACACCATCAAGATGAGTTCCTCCTATTCCAGCGTGGAGGGACTGGGCTTCGCCCTGCCCATCTCCTCCATCCAGTATCTCATCAACGACCTGCTGACCTACGGCAAGCTGCTGCCGGAGCCGGAGCTGGGCGTGATGGTGGAGACGTTGGGCGTCCAGCTGGAGGAGAACCTGTGGGGCATTGAGGTGAGAACGGTGAACGCCGGCTCCGCCGCTGAAAAGGCCGGCGTGCAGGCGGGAGATTTCATTGTGGCCGCCGCCGGCGGCGAAGTGGCCTCCAGTCAGGATTTGATGCGTCTGCGCCGCCAGTTCCACGTAGGAGACGAGATGCCCCTGACCCTTTGGCGGGACGGAGAGCTGATCGAAGTGACGCTGGTTCTGCAGGCCAAGGAGACGGCGGTGGAGCCCATCTCCTGAAAGAAGCGGAATATGTACAGGAAACAGGAGGACCCACGGTCCTCCTGTTTCATTTGTATGTTGGACTTTTCAGGCGTGCTTGCCCCGGCGGGGCCACACCAGACTGACCCCGGACAGCAGCAGATACACGCCAAAGGGTCTGCGCAGCATCTCCGGGTCCACCGCCGTGGCAATCCAGGCCCCGGCCACGGCCGCCGTCACGGCCCAGGGGATGGCGGAGCGGAGGGTGGGCTTGTCCAGGCAGCCGCTTTTGGCATGACACACCAGGGCACTGGCGGCGGTGGGCAGGAAAAAAAGCAGATTGACTGCCTGGGCCGTCCGCTGCTCCACGCCCAGCAAAAGGGTCATAATCAGCAGCAAAAGGGTTCCGCCACCCACGCCCCAGGCGGAGAGAATCCCCGCGCCCAGGCCACAGACCAGGGGAATCAGCCATTCTGTCACAGCACATACCTCCCTCCGGCATAAAAGAGGAAGGCGGCAAAAAGCCACTTGAGCCATACGGTGGGGACTTTGCCATATAGCCGGCCTCCGATCCAGCCGCCCAGGGCTCCGCCAATCAGATAGGGCAGAGCCGTCTCCAGGGGCAGCTGCCCCCGCAGTAGATACACCCCCGCCGACACTAGACACACCGGGAAGATGACCCCCACGCAGGTGGCGTACAGCCGCCGCTGGGTCAATCCGCCCCACCGGGCCAAAATGGGCAGCAGCACCATACCGCCGCCTCCACCGAACAGCCCGTTGGCTAAGCCCGCCGCCGCTCCGCCCAGCCGGGTGGGCCACTGATGCGTCATAGCCACCGCCTCCCTTTTCCCATCCTATGTAAGGCCGGGCCTCGGGAGCGCGGAAGGTCCCCGGAGGCCCGGCGGGATGAATGCGACCTGACGGTTTGGGAGCGGGCGCCCTGGGCGCCGGCTCCCGGATCGTCGGGTCCTTATTTCATCTGGAAGCTCTGGCAGTCGGTGCACTCCATCTTGGTGGGGTTGGCCTCATGGGTGCCCACCTGGATGGAAGAAAGGCTGCAATACTGGGAGTCCTGGCAGTGATGGGTGCAGTTGCTGACCGTGCACTTAATGCTCTGGTTGGGGGTGCAGTTGCCGTTGGTGCAATCGTTCATCATAAACGTGATCCTCCTGGGTGAAAATCTTTGGCTTTCGCCGCAGATAGTGTGTGCGAAGGAACAGGATTTATGTATCAATGAAATTTCAAATTGAGCCCCGGGCCATGGTTCAAGATCTGTGATTGCCGGAGCAGAAATTATAGTCGTAGGAAGGAAAGTATTAACGCCAAGATGCGCATTCATATGGCAATCAGATTTTCGGCGCGGCAGCTTGGAGGGAAAAAGCAAAATAAGCGCGCGATGAGCTTTACAATGAAATGAAAAAGCCCGCCGCAAGCGATATGTCGCTTGCGGCGGGCTGGACCATCGCAAGAGTACAGATGCTGTGGCTTTCCGGTTCGCACACAATACCAAATCGCAACCCAGCACAACGGTTGCGATTTGGAAAGGAGGAGCAGCGGCATGAGCGCGCTCCGACTTTAAAAAAAGTCGGAGCAAGCGATATCGAGCTTGCTCCGACGTGGAAGGGGAGGTTAAAATCGATATTTTCTCGAAAGGCTTGCGGCAGAAGAAC
>CATZYY010000198.1 GCA_958426425.1 uncultured Oscillospiraceae bacterium | reverse complement strand
GCAGCACCTTGGGCCGGTTCACCAGGGCCCGGGCGATGGCCACCCGCTGCTGCTGTCCGCCGGAGAGGGCGTCGGGCTTGCGGTTTTCAAAGCCCTTGAGGCTGACGATCTCCAGCATCTCCATGACGGAGGCGCGGATCTCCTCCTCGCTGAGCTTGATCATCCGCTTGCCGGTGGGGTCCGCCGGGTCGGGGATCTTCTTCAGCCGCAGGCCGAAGGCGATGTTTTCAAAGACGTTCAGGTGGGGGAACAGGGCGTATTTCTGGAACACCGTGTTGATCTGCCGCTTATGGGGCGGAACGTCATTAATCCTCACACCGTCAAAGAGGACGTCTCCCGATGTAGGTGTCGTGAAGCCGCCGATAATCCGCAGCGTGGTGGTCTTGCCGCACCCGCTGGGCCCTAGCAGTGTGAGGAATTCTTTGTCATTGAAATACAGATTTAAGTGATCGAGAACCAGCTCGTCGTCGAAGGCCATGCAGACATCCCGCAGGCGAATCAACTCTTTGGACATGTATCCTCCCCCATTTCATATATAATAATGTGAAAATATCAGCCTCTTTTCTCTGTTGAGGGGGAACCTTTCTCGTCGAAATTCAGCATTAATGAATGATATCGAAAAGAGCAGGAAAAGTCAAGTAAAATAGCGGATTTCCCCGCTTTTTCCCAGGGAAATTTTTCACGTTTTCCCCTGTGGGAAATACCGGTCCCGGAAGGGGACCTGCTCCACCGTCAGGGTGCGGCCCCGCAGGTACTCCAGCAGACCCGCGTCCGTGGGGAAGGAGAAGGTGAGCTTGTAGGAGTAAAGGGCCTGCCGGGTCTCCCCGTAGCGGCGATTTACGTCCCCCCGGCCGTACTTGCCGTCCCCCAGCAAGGGGCAGCCGATGTGGGCCATGGAGACCCGAATCTGGTGGGTCCGGCCCGTCAGCAGGCGGCACTCCACCAAGGACAGTTCTCCCCGGGTCTCCAGAGTTTCATACAGCGTGGCGGCGGTCTTGCCGCCGGGCACGGGCCGGGTGCGGAAGAAGACCTGCTTTTTCACCTCGTCCTTCCACAAAAAGCCCTCGACCTTTCCCTTGGCGGGATTGGGCCGGCCCACAGTGATGCAGAGGTAGGATTTGTCCACTTCATGGTCCCGGATCTTTTCATTGAGAATCCGCAGCGTCTCGGCGTTTTTGGCGGCAATCACCATGCCGCCGGTGTTGCGGTCAATGCGGTTGCAAAGAGCCGGGGCGAAGGCATTCTCCCACTTGGGGTTCCACTCCTTCTTCTGGTACAGGTACGCCTGGATGTGGTTGATGAGGGTGTTGACCTTCTCCGTCTCGTCGGCGTGGACCACAAGGCCCGGCCGCTTGTTCACCACCAGCAGGTTCTCGTCCTCGTAGACGATGTCCAGCTGAGGGCGAAACAGCGTGAGAAACATGTTTTCCTCAGAGGGCTTGTCAAAAAACTCATCGTTGATATATAATTGAAGGGTATCGCCGGTATTGAGCCGCGCGTCCCGCTTGGACCCCTTGCCGTTGACCTTGATCCGCTTGAGGCGGATGTATTTTTGCAGCAGGGCCGGGGGCAGCAGGGGCACGGACTTAGACACAAAGCGGTCCAGCCGCTGCCCGGCGTCGTTTTTTCCAATGGTGATCTCCCGCATGATGGGCCTCCCGGTAGTCGTTGAGTTTCTGCTTTCATCATAACCGGACGGGGGGCGAAAGTAAAGGCGGCGGGATAAAGAATTTTTTCCGAGGGATAGGAGAAACTGTGCGTATGAGTGGAAATCAGGGAAGAAAGCCCACGGGGCGGGTGAACTACATCTGGGTCATGGCGGCCATGTACCTGCTGTACCTGACCTACAACCTCTTCAGCGGATTGTGGAAGGGCGACGCGGAAAATCCGCTGGTGAACGTGATCGGCGGCGCGGTGTTCGCCGTGGCGGCGGTGCTGATGCTGCTGCGGGAGTGGCGGGCCTACCAGTACGGCAAGGAGCATATCGACGACCCGGAGACCTGGTCCGACGAGCCTGCGGAGACGGCGGACGATGCCCCGGCAGAGGACAGCGCCCCGGAGGCGCTGTCTGAAGACGGAGATGATCAGGAGGAGCGGTCATGAACCTGGAACAGATGGCCGCCGCCGTCCGGGAGACGGCGTATTTGAGCCGCTTTGACCGCCATCAGTATGAGAAGGCCTTTGGAGAGTATAAAGAGCGCTTTGGACCCCTGTACGCGGAGGCCATCCGCGCCGCCGGGGAGGCAGGACTGCCGGATTTGGCCTCGTCGCTGATAGAGGAGCTGGAGGCCGGCTGGCGCCGGCAGCGGATTTGGAACCGGACCTCCGTTCAGCTCAATGAGAAACAGATGGTGGTGGCATATTTGTCCCCCATGCTCATAGAGCTGGAGGGGGAGCCGCAGGGCCTTGCCTTTGCCAAGGCTTTGCGGGACGCCTGGGCCGCCCGACGGCCCAAGGACGCCTATCGCATCGCCTCCTATCGCAAACTCTCCTCCGGCTTCCGCAACACCATTTTGGGCATCGATGTCAGCGGCTTTGTCCAGAGAAAAGAGCGTAAAGAGGACGAGGACGAGATCTTCTGAGGGGTTCGGAGCGGCCCCCTGGAAAGAAACACGAAAAAAATGAAAAAATTGTTTGACAACGAGTGGTCCATCCCTTATAATACTACTCGTGTCATTACGAGGTAGACTATGCTGTTAGATGTAAGACCCATTCTGCACGAGCCTGGAAAACACCTGGATTTCCACTTTCAGCTGGACCTGTCTGATGTGGAACTGGCCGGGCGGTATCCCATTTCCCGCCCTGTGGCGGTGGACGGAACGGTGCGCAACGCCGCCGGGGTGCTGGAGCTGGAGCTGATGGCCCGCAGCACGCTGGACGCCGTGTGCGACCGCTGCGGCAAGGCCTTCGATCAGGAAAAGGAGATTCCCTTCCAGTGCCTGCTGGCGGAGGAGCTCCAGAACGAGGACAACGACGAAATCGTTCTGCTGGAAAACGGACAGGCGGATGTGGAGGACTTGGCCCGGACGGCCTTCCTCCTCGGAATGGACACGAAAACTTTGTGTTCAGAAGATTGCAAGGGACTTTGCCCCCGGTGCGGCGCAGATCTCAATCTGGGCCCCTGCTCCTGCAAAAAGGAGACGGACCCCCGGCTGGCGGTTCTGGCCAAGCTTTTGGAGAACAAATAAGGAATACTAAGGACGGTAACTCCGGGCCTTTGAAGATCAAGGAGGTGTCACAATGGCAGTACCTAAGGGAAAAGTATCCAAGGCAAGACGCGACAAGCGCCGCAGCTCCCACTGGAAGCTGGCGGTTCCCGGCCTTGTCAAATGCCCGAAGTGCGGTGCGCTGCACCTGCCTCACAGAATGTGCCAGGAGTGCGGTACTTACAACGGCCGCGAAATCAAGGCCGTGAAGTCCGTCGTCGCGAAATAAGAAGCCATCGGGCGAGGAGGGAAGGATGCTTCCCTCCTCTTTTTTTCCGTTGCGTACAGCGAAGGGTTTCGCTTATAATATAGATCACAGGGAAAGAGAAAGGAAGTGAGCGCCCATGAAACCGATCGTGGCCATTGTGGGCCGCCCCAATGTGGGCAAGTCCATGCTGTTCAACAAGCTGATCGGACGGAGGCTCTCCATTGTGGAGGACAC
>CATZYY010000197.1 GCA_958426425.1 uncultured Oscillospiraceae bacterium | reverse complement strand
GGCACCGGCGGGACCACAACCGATCCCGGCACCGGCGGCGCCACCGATCCCGGCACCGGCGGCGCCACCGATCCCGGCACTGGCGGCGCCACCGATCCCGGTACCGGC
Source organism: uncultured Oscillospiraceae bacterium (assembly GCA_958426425.1). Lineage (GTDB taxonomy): Bacteria > Bacillota > Clostridia > Oscillospirales > Oscillospiraceae > Oscillibacter. The sequence goes on along the minus strand of CATZYY010000197.1, from coordinate 3,555 downwards.
GGTGTAACGACGGACCCCGGCACCACGACTGATCCCGGCACCGGAGAGGGCGGCTTTATCATCATCGATCCCACGCCCGCGGCATAACAAAAAAGACGAGGAGGCGGCGCCCATGCAAAGAGAAGGGGACCGGAAGCCCGGCAAGCGCCTGGTGTCCAGCAAGGCGGATCAGACGCCCAAGCAGCCCAAGGAGAAAAAGCCCGGCCGATTGACGCGGCACCAGAAGCTGCTGATTGCCTTGGCGGTGGTATTGGCTTTGGGGGTGGCTGGTGTGGCTGCCTGTCAGAGCCTATTTGTCCGGCCGGACGTCACCGCCGAAAAAGAGCCCCTCGTCATCACGGACCCGGAGACCGGGGAGACGGAGGAAGTGGAGGAGATCGACTGGGGCGAGGGGACCCGTCCCCGCAGTGACGGCGAGCGGAAAAGTAAGGACTACTACACGGTTCTGATTCTGGGCCGAGACACGGGCGGCGGCGGCAACACCGACACCATGCTGCTGGCAAGCTACGACGTCACCAACCAGAAGGCCACGGTTATGTCCATTCCTCGGGACACTATGGTGAACGTGCCCTGGGACATCAAGAAGATCAACTCCGTCTATCCTTATTACGGCGGAGGAGACCGGGGCATCCAGTATCTCTACAAGGAGATCTCCCAGCTGGTGGGCTTTGAGCCTGACTTCCAGGTGGTGGTGGAGTGGGAGGCCGTAGGCGAGATCGTGGACGCTATGGGGGGTGTATGGTTCGACGTGCCCCGGAATATGGACTACGAGGACCCGCTCCAGAACCTGTCCATCCACATCAGCAAGGGATATCAGCTGCTCAACGGACAGCAGGCCATGGGCGTGGTCCGGTTCCGGAAGGGCGCCAACGGCTACGCCACCGGCGATCTGGGCCGCATCGAGACCCAGCAGGCCTTTTTGAAGGCGGTGGTGGAACAGCTGCTGAAGGTGGAAAACGTTGCCAAGATCAAGGATTTTATTCGGGTGTTTCAGGAGAACGTCATCACAGATCTGAGCTTCCAGAATATCTTCTGGTTTGCCAAGGCAGCTATTGTGGGCGGGCTGAAGGTGGAAAATGTGAACTTTGTCACCATGCCCAACACTCCGAAGAATGCTTACAGCCCCTCCACCAGCAAGCTGAACGGACACTACTCCGAGCAGGCGTATGTGGTCCCCAGAGCCACGGAGCTGCTGGAGTTGGTGAACACGGAGCTGAGCCCCTATGTGGAGGTATTCACCAAGAGCGACCTGGACATTATGAGCGTGAATTCCGACGGCTCCGTCAGTTCCTCCACCGGCCATGTGGAGGACGGCAACGCCACCTATCCCCGGTCCTACTGGCAGGCCCAGTGGACGCAAGAGGAGGAAGAGCCGGAGCCCGTCACCGATGAGTTCGGCAACATCCTGGACCCGGAGACCGGGGAGATCATCGGCAATGTCAACGACAGCACCGGCGGCACGGAGACCGATCCCGGCACCGGAGGTACTGTCACGGCCCCCGGCGGCACAGGCTCCGGTTCGCAGACAAGTGACTGGCCGCTGGACCCGGTGACCGGCGAGCCCCTTCCGCCGGAAACGGTGATACCCGACAGCGGCACCAATACAGGCACGGAAACGGAAACTGGAACGAACGGCGGCACACAGACTGCCCCCGGTACAGGAACGGTCCCGGACTCCGGTACGGAGGGCGGCACTTCGTCCGGCGTGGAAACAGACCCCGGCACCACGGACTCCGGCTTCGGAGACGGCGGTTTTACCATCATTGGCCCGCCGCCGGCGGCATAACGGAATAGAAAGGAAGAAATCCATGACACCAAAAGAACTGGCACTTATCGCGGCAAAGGCTCTGGACGAAAAGAAGGGCAAGGAGATCAGCGCCATTGAGATTACAGAGCAGACCACCTTGGCGGACTTTTTCGTGATCGCCACCGGCTCCTCCAACACCCAGATCAACGCCCTGTGCGGCGCGGTGGAGAAGGCCATGGAGGAACAGGCCGGGGAGACACCCCTGCGCCGAGAGGGCTACCGGGACGGCACCTGGGTCCTGCTGGACTACGGCTGCGTGGTGGTCCACGTGTTTTCCGCCGAGGCCCGGGAGTTCTACTCCTTAGAGCGTCTGTGGCACGACGGCAAACCGGTGGACCTGAGCGGTGTGCTGACCGCGGACTGATGAGGCTGCGCGCCAAGTGGCGCGTCCAAGCGTTTTGCCCCAGGCAAAACCTTGAACTGGGCGGGCTTCGCCTGCCCAGTTGTATCCAATGCAGGGTCCCCGCAAAATCTGAGATTTTGTGGGGTGCCGTCTGTGGCACGACGGCAAACCGGTGGACCTGAGCGGTGTGCTGACCGCGGACTGAGAACCCCAGCGCCCCGGCTGACCGCCGGGGCGCATTTTCACGGGAGATGGTTAAAAAATCCACGGCTTTTCCACAAGGTAACTGGTAATTGCGCTATAGTTGGTGGAGGAAACCGGCGCGTTTGCGATACCATGAGGCCATCTTCAAAAGGAGGTTTCAAACGATGGCGCTTTCATTGATTTTTGCGGTGGTGGGTTTGGGGTTCCTGGCCCTCTGGGTCTATCTTCTGATCCTGGTGATCCGGGCCCTGCGCAAGTACGTCCGCTCCGGCCCTGTCCGCCGGGAGAAGGCGGAGGCCTGCCGCTCCCTGGGAGAGACCCTGAAAAAGCACCGGATGGAGCGGAATATGACCCAGGAATTTGTGGCGGAGGCCCTGGGGGTCAGCCGCCAGGCGGTGAGCCGCTGGGAGACCGGAGCGGCGGACCCCAGCACTTCCAATCTGCTGGCTCTGGCCAAGCTCTTCGGCGTATCACCGGAGGAACTGCTGCGGGAGATCGACTGAGGACGGCCTTTTCTGGAATTCCTCTTGACAAAACGGCGCCGTGCACATAAAATAGTGCCGTTAACGACGTTGAAGGGAAGAAAGACGGAATTTCCTGCCTACAGAGAGCCGGCGGCCGCTGCGAGCCGGTGGGGGTGTTCCGTGGATGACTGCTCCCGGAGTTTTCCGCCTGAACCCCATGCAGTAGGGCGGAACGGAGGGCCCGTTACAGCCCAGGCCCAGGTGGCCGCAGAGAGCCCTCCGGCGACGGGGGACTGAAACAGGGTGGTATCGCGTTTCGACGCCCCTGACCAGGTACGGTCAGGGGCGCGTTTTTTACCCGCACCAGAGAAAACCATTCACAGGAATGAGGAGAGGCATATGAAGTACGATTTTACCGCCATCGAAAAGAAATGGCAGCAGAAGTGGCTGGAGGAGAAGCCCTTCACCGCCGTCACCGGGGACACCACCCGGGAGAAGTTTTTCGGCCTGATTGAGTTCCCCTATCCCTCCGGTCAGGGGCTCCACGTGGGTCATGCCCGGCCCTTCACCGCCATGGATATCATCTGCCGGAAGAAGCGGATGCAGGGCTACAACGTCCTGTTCCCCATCGGCTATGACGCCTTCGGCCTGCCCACGGAGAACTACGCCGTCCAGCACCACATCCATCCGGCCAAGGTGACCCACGACAACATCGAAAACTTCCGCAAGCAGCTGCA
>CATZYY010000196.1 GCA_958426425.1 uncultured Oscillospiraceae bacterium | reverse complement strand
GAGTACGGCGAGATTGTCGATCACCACGTCATCCGCCACACCGTCGAAGGGCGCGTAGGGGGAGAGAAACTCCATGTCCGGGTATAGCTCGCCGGGGTTGCCCCCGTCGCAGCGCAGATACAGCGGCCCATCGGCAGTCAGGCAGTACTGCTCCCGCTCCCCGGTATCCACCCAGCCGCTCAGGTAGATGGGCAGCGAGTCAGGGAGGCCGCTGCCGGCCTCGCAGAAGAAGGTGAGATTTTCGGTCAGTTGCTCCGCCGGGTCAAATTCCGGCATTGCGGCCTGCTCCGCCATCGCCTCCTCCGTCCGGTCAGTGCTCCACAGCTCGCTCATCGGCTGGAAGCACTCCCCGTTCCAGAAGCCCTGGACTTTTACAGCCCCGAGCGTGTCAGTCAGTGCGATGGAGCCGCAGTCCAGCATGGGGCGGTCGTAGACCCAGATCTTGCTGCCGTCCTCGCCCTCGTGCCAAAGCGTCCACTTCTCCGCGCCGCCGCCGTTTTCCACGGAGCCGTACAGCCCCGGTTTGTTTCCCTCACCGTAGGCGGAGTAGGTGACGCCTGGCTTAGTGTATACCTGCGCCGCCCGCCAGACGCCGCCCCGCTCAAAGAACACTGCATCACCGTATTGCAGCGGCTGGGCATTCAGGCGGTCGATGGTCGCCCAGGCGGTCTCCGGGCTGAGACCGTCATTGGCATCGTCCCCGCTGTTGGAGACATAGTAGGCTGTCCCGGTATAGGTCTCACCGGGCACAAATGTGTCGCCTTTCGCAATGGCGGTCTCAGAGGCCAAAACGGCGTCCCGCCGGTCCCGGCCAGCCTGGAGCAGCTCCTCCACCCGGGCCGTGACCGCCTGATCCTCCGGGAAGCGTTCGGCAGTCTCGGGCAAGCTCTCAAACAGCCGCACTACGGCCACGGCGGCGTCCTCATAGGTCAGGGGCTCCGTGAGATGCATGGTGAAAGTCCCGTAGTCAAAGTCCAGTAGCGGCTCGCCGGTGATGAGCGACAGGCGGCTGACAACGAAGTTCTGGCTGGCGTTCAGGTAATTCATCTCCTGCCCGTCCTCCATCTGGCTGGACACCGAGACGCAGACGCGATCCCAGTTTTCACCGAACTCTTCAAAGAGCCGGTAACCGCCCCGGATGTCCGTACCGAAGGCGTCCCAGTTCTCATCCGTCCGACCGCCCAGGAGATAGGGCGCGAAGCCCATCGTAAACTCCGTGGCGTCCATGTGCTCGGCAGCGTAGAGTAGAAACATCGCGCAGTAGTCGCGATAGATCCCCTCGTCCGAGGCGTGGGCAGTCAGCTCCCGCCAACCCTCCACGTCCCCGCCGGCCGCCTCGATGACAGCGGCCAGCATGTCAGCCATCTCCTTCTCTGTCGCCGCGGCGCTGGGGTTGCGATCAGGGTTCTCCTCCCCGAAGCCATACCAGGAAAAGCGTTCGTACTCCTCAGCCGGAGCGGGTCCCTCCGGGAAACTCCATGCCGCGCCGCCTGTCACCGGGGATGAGGCGTCCTTCCCCGCGCAGCCCGTCAGCACGGCGACCAGCAGCGCAAGCGCCAGAACTCTTTTTTTCATAGCCTCACTCCAGCACTGAGCCGCTCAACCACTGGGCGACCGTGTCCGCGTCAAACTGATCCTTCGGGGCGGTGAGGTAGATACTGCCAAAGGACTCCTCCCCCTGGAGCAGCACATAGTAGCACAGCTGACCGTCCTCCTGGATGAACTGGGCGGCGAAATTGCCGTAGTCGTCATAGTCGAACACCGTCCCCTCCGGTACGGAGTCCTGGACGCCGCTGCGGGTGGAGTAGTCCTCCAGGTCGGTGGGCAGGGGCACCCCCGCCATCTCATAGGCATCCGTGCCAAAGCGGTTGGCCTGGATGTAATAGCCGTCCTTCTCAAAGGTGGCGTAGGTGGTGGGCAGAGGCTCGGCGATCTCTCCCGCCTCCTGGGTGAAGCCCTCGGGCAGCGTAAAGGTGCCAAGTCCCTCCACGGCATACTCCACCAGCGTCTCCTGCTGGGTGGGCTCCTCGGCCTGGGCAGGTTCCTCGGTCTGAGTGGGCTCCTCCGTTCCGCCGGAGTTCTCCGCGTCCGCTCCCGGATTTCCGCAGGCGCTCAGCGCCAGCAACAGGCACCCCGCCAGGCAGAGGGCGATCCATTTCCTTCTGTTCATGCTGTTGACCTCCTTGCAATTCGGCTTTCGCCGGTTTGCCTTCAGCATACCATACAGGAGGTCAAAAGTGGTGCGCAGGCTGCGCACTTATCCCTGATACACGATCTCAAAGGGCGCCTGGGCCAGCTGCTCCCGGGCCAGTCCCTGGTTGCGGGAGCTGAGCACCAGCCGCGTAAGCCAGGGGCAATCCAGCAGGGGCGTCAGGTCGGTGAGATGGTTATCCCGCAGATCCAGCTCCGTCAAGGCCGGAATGGATGCGGCGAACGCCAGGTCCCGCGTCCCGGTCTCCGTCAGATTGACATACTGCAGAGAGGAAAGTGTTGTCAAAGCCTCCAGGTGGGAGACGGCGCTGCCGGAGAAGTCCACCTCCCGGAGGCGCTGAAGCGCCTGAAAAAGAGACAGATCCAGCCCATCGGTGGAGTACAGCCGCAGTTCCTCCAGCCCCGACAGCCCCGCCAGGGTCTCCGCGGCCCCCTCCGGCATACTGCCGGTGACCAGCCGGGTGAGGCTGGAGCACGTCTCCAGGGGCGTGTAGTCCGTCACCCAGGTGGTGCGCACGTTCAAATACTGGATGTCGCTACCGGCAAAGGCCGCCACGGAGGTGACACCGGTAGCCTCCAGTATTACCTCCCGAAGCATCGGCAGCTGGGCCACCCCCTCCGCTGTCCGCACCGGATTCTCGCCCAGATTCAGTACCTGCAGCTTCGTCAGGCCAGCCAGCGGGCTGAGATCGGACACCTGGTTTCCTGTCAGGCTGAGATATTCCAGGGGCAGTTCCGCCAAGGGAGACAGATCGGAGATCTGTTGGTAGTCCAAAATCAGCACCCGCAGGCCGCTGCATCGCGCCAACAGCTCCAGATCCTCATCGCCGATGTCCCCGTGGGATGTCTGCACCACATAGAAGTCGTGGGCTTCTTCCGCATGGGCCTCGTGCTCCTGAAGGGTGCTCATCCGCTGCTGGCCGCACACCAGCAGCTGCTCCACCTCCCCCAGCCGCTCCGCCGGGATGGGCTCCCCGGCTTCCAGCCCCAGCTCCTGGCACAGGGCCGCTTCCAGCAGGGGAGAGGAGACCTGCACTTCATCCTCATGGGCGGAGGGCCCCAACAGAAGGAACAGCAGCGCCGCACACACGCCGCAAACGGCCACTCCGGCCGTCCGTCGCCGCCAGCGGCCCTGCAGCGCCCGGGACACGGCCTGGGCCGAGGGGTAGCGATCCTGGGGATCAAAGGCCGTACACCGACGGCTGATCCGGGCAAGTGCGCCCCGCTGTCGGGGCAGAGGATCATAGCCGCCGGTGAGCAAAAAGCGCATCAGCATCCCCAGGCTGTACACATCGGAGCGCTGGTCCGTCTGCTGGTATCCGAACTGCTCCGGCGGCGCGGTAGCCTGGGTGCCCAAGAACACCGTGTCCTCCCGCCGCTCCGCCCGGTAGCGGCGGGCCGTTCCCAGGTCAATGAGATGACAGCGGCCCTTCTCGTCCCGGATCACATTCTGGGGCTTCACA
>CATZYY010000195.1 GCA_958426425.1 uncultured Oscillospiraceae bacterium | reverse complement strand
CGGGCGGACCACACGGCGGGGATGGTGCCGTTGCCCCGCAGGCCCATGCCGATGGCCTCGGTGAGGCAGTTCATGGAGTTGGCGGTGTACATGCCGGAGCAGGAGCCGCAGGTGGGGCAGGCGTTGTTCTCATACTCCTCCAGGCCCGCCTCGTCCAGCTTGCCGGCGTAGTAGGAGCCCACGGCCTCGAACATGTGGCTCAGGCAGGTGCGGCGGCCGTCGTTCATAGTGCCCGCCAGCATGGGACCGCCGGAGACGAAGATGGTGGGGATGTTGACCCGGGCGGCGGCCATCAGCAGACCCGGCACGTTCTTGTCGCAGTTGGGGATCATCACCAGACCGTCGAACTGGTGGGCCAGGGCCATGGCCTCGGTGGAGTCGGCAATGATGTCCCGGGTGACCAGGGAGTACTTCATGCCCACGTGGCCCATGGCGATGCCGTCGCACACGGCGATGGCGGGGAACTCCACCGGCGTGCCGCCGGCGGCGCGGATGCCGGCCTTGACGGCCTCGGCGATCTTGTCCAGGTTCATGTGGCCCGGCACGATTTCGTTATAGGAGCACACCACGCCGATCATGGGCCGCTCCAGCTCCTCCTTGGTGTAGCCCAGGGCGTAGAGCAAAGAGCGGTTGGGGGCGGCGGGGGCGCCGGTTTTGATGACGTCGCTTCTCATAGGAGGACCTCCGTATCAGGATGGAATTGCGCGGAGAGAGAGCGCACGCCCCCTCTCCGCGGTGCAGGATCAGTTGGAAGCAGTATCGGGATCGGTGTCGTCGCCCCAGAGCATGTTGCGGCGCAGCTCGGCGCCCACGGTCTCCATGGGGTGCTTGGCCAGGATGGAACGGGAGGCGTTGAAGAAGCAGCGGCCGTTCTTGTTCTCGGCAATCCACTTGCCGGCGAAGGTGCCGTTCTGGATGTCGGTGAGGACGGCCTTCATGTTCTTCTTGGTCTCGTCATAGGGCAGGATCCGGGGACCGGAGACATACTCGCCGTACTCGGCGGTGTCGGAGATGGAGTAGTTCATCATGGCCACGCCGCCCTTGTTGATGAGGTCGATGATGAGCTTCATCTCGTGGATGCACTCGAAGTAGGCGTTCTCGGGAGCATAGCCGGCTTCCACCAGGGTCTCGAAGCCCAGCTTCATCAGCTCCACCACGCCGCCGCAGAGGACTGCCTGCTCGCCGAACAGATCGGTCTCGGTCTCATCCTGGAAGGTGGTCTCCATGACGCCGCCCCGGGCGCCGCCGATGCCGGCGGCATAGGCCAGGCCGATGTCGTGGGCCTTGCCGGTGGCATCCTGATACACGGCCAGCAGGCAGGGCACGCCCTTGCCGTTGACGTAGGTGGAGCGGACGGTGTGGCCGGGGCCCTTGGGGGCGATCATCAGCACGTCCACGTCGGCGGGAGGAACGATCTGCTTGAAGTGGATGTTGAAGCCGTGGGCAAACATCAGCGCCTTGCCGGCCTCCAGATTGGGGGCGATGTCCTTGGCATAGACGGCGGCCTGGACCTCGTCGTTGACCAGGATCATGATGATGTCGCCCCACGTGGCGGCCTCGGCCACGGTCTTGACCTGGAGCCCGGCCTTCTCGGCGTTGGCCCAGTTCTTGGAGCCGGAGCGCAGGCCCACGCACACGTCGCAGCCGGATTCCTTCAGGTTCAGCGCATGGGCATGGCCCTGAGAGCCGTAGCCGATGATTGCGATTTTGCGGCCGTTGAGCTTATTGAGGTCGCAGTCCTTCTCATAATACATTTTTGCCATAGTCGTATTCCTCCCGTAATTTGTTGGTGTCATATATTGTGCTACGCCCTCTCTCAATGGCGATAGTACCTGTTTTGGCGATCTCCAGGATGCCGAAGTCGGCCAGCATGTCGATCAGCGCGGTGTTTTTGCTCTGGCTGCCGAAGACCCAGATGGTCAGGGACTCCCGGCCCACGTCGATGACCTTGGCCCGGAAGATGTTGGTCAGCTGCAAGATTTCATCTCTCGCGGAGTGGTCCGCGGCAACGACCTTGATTAAGGCGATCTCCCGGCGGATGCAGGTCTCCTCGTCCAGAATCCGGACGGCTTTCACCGGCAGGATCTTGCGGCACTGGGCGGCGATCTGCTCGATCATCAGCTCGTCGGCGACGATCTCGATGGAGATGCGGGCCACGCCGGGCCGGTCAGTGGCGCCGGAGACAATGGATTCGATGTTGTAGCCCTTCCGGGAGAAGAGCCGTGCCACCTGGCTCAGTACGCCGGGGGAGTCCTCCGCCAGGATGGCCAGAGTGTAGAGCTTGCGCTCCATATTGAATTCCTTTTTCAAGTTGTTCCCTCCTTCAGCAGGAAGTCCGTGATGGGCGAGCCGGCAGCCACCATGGGACGCACCATCTCGTCGATGTCCAGCACGCAGTCGATGACTACGCCGCAGCCGGCGGCCACGGCCTGGGGGAAGATTTCCTCCAGCTCCTTGCGGGTGTGGACCCGGTAGCCCTTGAGACCGTATGCCTCCGCCAGCTTCACAAAGTCCGGGCCCCGGTCCAGAGTGGTGGCGGAGTAGCGCTTGCCGTAGATCAGGGTCTGCCACTGGCGGACCATGCCCAGTGTGCCGTTGTTGAAGATCACGGAGATAATGGGCAGCTTGTAATGCTCCACGGTGCAAAGCTCATGGCAGTTCATACGGAAGCAGCCGTCGCCGGTGATGTGGACCACCCGCTTGTCGGGGTTGCCCATCTGGGCGCCGATGGCGGCGCCCAGGCCAAAGCCCATGGTGCCGAAGCCGCCGGAGGTCAGCAGCTGACCGGGGTAGCTGAAGTGGAGGTACTTGATGGCCCACATCTGGTTTTGCCCCACGTCTGTGGAGATGATGGTGCCATCCGGTGTTCCGTGCTGGATCACGTCCAAAATCTGCTGAGGGTTCAGGGTTTCGCTGTCCTCCGCCATGGAGGGGGCCCGCATGGGCAGGATGTGCTCTTTCCAGACGTCGTGGTGATACTGGGGCATGCCGGCGTTTAAAAGGGCCAGCACATGGCGGGCGGAGCCAATGATGTGGTGGTCCGTCAGCACGTTTTTATCAATTTCCGCGCGGTCAATGTCGATCTGGACGATCTTGGCTCCGGCCGCGAAGGTCTTGGGGTCCGAGGCCACCCGGTCCGAAAACCGGCAGCCCACGGCGATGAGCAGATCGCATTCGTTGACGGCCACATTGGAGGCCTGGGACCCGTGCATGCCGATCATGCCGGTGGTCAGGGGATGGGCGCCGGGGAAGCCGCCGCCGCCCATGACGGTGATGGCCACCGGCGCGTCCAGCTTTTCGGCAAACTCCCGGAATTCCCGGTGGGCCCGGCCCCGGACCACGCCGCCGCCGCAGATCAGCAGCGGCCGCTCCGCGTGGCTCACCATCTCCAGCAGCGTGTCGATATCCTGCTGGTTCACCTTGGGGTTTTTCAGCTGGTGGCTGGCGTTGAGGGTCTGGATGCTGTCACAGGAGCGGTTTTCCCGCCAGGGAATGAATTCATAGTCGATCATCTGATCCGGGGCGGTGACGTTTTTCAAAAAGTCGATCAGCACGGGACCAGGCCGGCCGGTAGCCGCCACGGCAAAGGCCTGCCGCATGGTGTCGGGAATCTTCTGAGGGTCCCGCACCAGGAAGGTGGCCTTGGTGATGGGCATGGCGATGCCGGTGCTGTCCACCTCCTGGAAGGCATCCCGGCCCAGCAGGTTCTCTCCCACGTTGCAGGTAATGAACACCACGGGGGAGGAGTCCAGGTGGGCGGTGGCGATGCCGGTGGTCAGGTTGGT
>CATZYY010000194.1 GCA_958426425.1 uncultured Oscillospiraceae bacterium | reverse complement strand
CCGACAACGTGGGCGACAACGTGGGCGACGTGGCCGGCATGGGCGCCGACCTGTACGAGTCCTATGTGGGCTCCATCCTGGCTACCTTTGCTCTGGGCGCCGTGGGCGGCTACGGCTGGGGCGGTCTACTGCTGCCGGTGGCTCTGGCTGTGACCGGCATCATCTGCTCCATCATCGGCTCCTTCCTGGTCAAGACCAAGGAAAACGCCTCTCAGGAGTCCCTGCTCAAGAGTCTGCGTACCGGTACTTACACCGCCGCCATCCTGGCGGCCATCCTGGCGGCTCCCCTGACCTATTGGATTCTGGACGGCCATATGGGCGTGTACGTGGCCATCCTCTGCGGCCTGATCGGCGGCTGCGCCATCGGCTATTTCACCGAGTACTACACCTCCGACACCTACAAGCCCACCCAGGAGCTGGCGGCCGCCTCCGAGACCGGCTCCGCCACCATCATCATCGGCGGCATCTCTCTGGGCCTCAAGTCCACCCTGACTTCCATCCTGATCGTGGCTGTGGCCGTGCTGCTCAGCTACTTCTGCGCCGGCGGCTCCACCGTCATCGTCGATGACGCAGGCGCCTTCACCGATGCCTTCAACAAGGGCCTGTACGGCATCGGCATCGCCGGCGTGGGCATGCTGTCCACCCTGGGCATCACCCTGGCCACCGACGCTTACGGTCCCGTGGCTGATAACGCCGGCGGCATCGCTGAGATGAGCGGCCTGCCCGAGTCCGTCCGCGAGCGCACCGACGCTCTGGACTCCCTGGGCAACACCACCGCCGCCACCGGCAAGGGCTTCGCCATCGGCTCCGCCTCCCTGACCGCTCTGGCTCTGCTGGTCTCCTATGTAAACATCGTTCAGGAGAGCACCACCGAGACCCTGAACTTCACCCTGACCAGCCCCACCGTCCTGGTTGGCCTGTTTATCGGCGCCATGCTGACCTTCGTCTTCTCCGCCTTCACCATGAGCGCAGTGCAGAAGGCGGCCCAGTCCATCGTGGTGGAGGTCCGTCGTCAGTTCAAGGAGATTGCCGGCATCATGGAATACAAGGCCGATCCCGATTACGCCTCCTGCGTGTCCCTGTGCACCAAGGGCGCCCTGCATGAGATGGTGGTGCCTGCCATGCTGGCCATCATCGTTCCTCTGGCCACCGGCCTGATTTTGGGCCCCACCGGCGTGGTAGGCTTGCTGGGCGGCGTGTCTGTCACCGGCTTTGCCATGGCCGTGTTCATGTCCAATGCCGGCGGCGCCTGGGATAACGCCAAGAAGTACATTGAGGGCGGCCACCACGGCGGCAAGGGCTCCGAGCAGCACAAGGCCGCTGTTGTGGGCGACACCGTGGGCGATCCCTTCAAGGATACCTCCGGCCCGTCCCTGAACATCCTCATCAAGCTGTGCTCCACCGTGTCCATCGTGTTCTCCGGCCTGATTCTGGCGTTCAACCTGATGAACTGGCTGTAAGCACTCCTCCTATTTCCCAATGCCGCCCCGGCAGGTGCCGGGGCGGCGCTTTTTTATAAATAAGAGGCACTGCCTATACCAATGGTCATGGCCTCCTTTGGACACGGAGTGACAAATGAAACCCTATATTTTCGATCAAAAATAGTCAATGGGTACCCGGAAGTGTTTCCCGAAGACGAAAAAGGAGCTGCGGAGACCCGAGGTCTCCGCAGCTCCTTTTTTCAGGCTCTCAATGAGAATCGCCGCGGTGCCATCTGCGCCTCCAGCAGGAGGCATTTCCCATGATTTCATCAGAAGCGGCTGAAAGGGGCAGATATGTAAGCATGGGGTTTATGTATTGCCGTTTTTGTCGCGGTAAAGATTCTGATCGGCAGCTGCTTTCAAAGCGACGATGTCCTCCTGGGCAATCGGGGTCCCTGATGCAAACCGCCGCGTTTCCCAACCGTGAGACACACCAAGGAGAAATGGGCCTTTGTTCCGATCAGCAATCAGCGCATCAAACTGCTGGAGTTTCAGGGAAATCTGATCGGGGGAGGTAAGGATCACACAGAACTCATCACCGCCAATCCGATAGCAGTTACCTAAGGCTCCAAACACATCATGGATGCACTGAGCAGTCAGAGCGATTGCTTGATCGCCTATATGGTGGCCATAGGTGTCATTGATGTGCTTCATCCGGTCTATATCAAACAGGATCAGACTTACCTCCTGAGGCGGGTCCGACACCAATTCCCGCAGCCGCAGTTCATAGGCGTTGCGATTGGCCAACTTGGTCATGCTGTCCTCAGTGGCCAGCTGTTGGTAAACTGCCATGTACTGCATTTCCTTCCACATGCGCCCAAATGTGACAACTGTATCCAGAATCATACAAAAAATTAGCGCCAGAAGACCCCAAATATACACAACGGCACTGTTAGCAGGTGGTAAAAGACCGGTATAGTACAAAATAATGGATATCAAAGCAACCGAAAAAATAACGAGGATGCCCCAGAATGTGTAGACGGGGCGTTTTTTCCACTCTCCCTTTTTTATAAACTCCCCGACAAATACAATCAAAAACAAGATAATAATCAGGTGGACGCTGGTGGCCGTGCTTCGGATGGAGACGACACCGAGAAGATGCAGCAGCATCCAGAATCCGGCGTTTCCCACCGTAATCCAAACGAGATACCGCAGCAGCCTGTTTTTCAGCCGGAGCATCAGCTGGAAATAAAACAAAAGAGGCGCCGGCAGCAGGTAAAAGGCGCAGTAGCTGAAAAAGTATGTCAGGGCGTAATTCCCGCCGGCTGTGGTGCTGATTTTAGAGTCCAGAAGAATCCACTATGCCTGAAAGAAAAATAAAAGCGCCCAGAGATAGAATTAAGGAGGCTCCTGCAATTTTTCGGATGACCATAAAGAAAACGACAACCACCAGCAGCAGGGTAAACAGCATGCAGAACATCCACATCAAGATGGTGGGCAGATGGGTCTTAAGAAGATGCATTCCGATGGTATCGGGATTGTCCTGCATGATGTGAAAGAGCTCCCATTCGGATCCGGATTCATATTTTGTGAGTTCAATGCGCAGAGTAGAGGCACCGCCATACCGTTCCGATGGGATGAAATGCCACATACTGCTCAGCGCGTGCGCCTGCCCTTGAGCTTCTTCATAAATCAGGGTTTGGTCTGCCCAGACGCGGATGGATTGATACCTCGTTTCAATAGCCAGGACATCGTCTGGGTTTAACACAGCGTCAGAAAGATTACGGGTCAGATACAACGTAGCGCTGGAAACGTCCACGCGGCAAGGCAACTGCGCTATGGGCAGAAGACGGCCTCCCTCCTCATAGAACCATCCTGAATCCAGGTATCGCACCTGCGAAGAGGGAATGCCATTTAGAGGAGTGGCGTAGTGCACAGCGGCAGCTAATGTCAGCAATGCTGTCACCACCAGAAGAAGGAGAAAAAGTGCGCGTTTTTGAAATGAGCCTAAAATCGCGAAACCATTCATGTTCTAACCCTCACCATAATTGCGTTGTATGGGGAAAGAGTGTTTTATCGCATTCACACGGTGCATATTATCCCGAGTAGAAAGAAAAGATGCGCCCATATAATTTTTTTACTATCATACGCGAAATGGATCAGACCGTCAAGTATCCGCACAGCGGCCTGTACCCCAGCCAATGGCCTCATATGGGTGCTCCAGTATCGGCACAGATGCGGGATATTTAACAGGTAAATGGTTTTATAAAAAAGAATCCCAGTCTCGACGCATTGTGTGTCGGGACTGCAATTTAGGAGGCCCTGACAGCGAAGATGCGGAGAGTGGGGGCCATGTCAAGACATAATCCGGGGTAGTGTCAAGGATTTTTCGCAAATTGGTTTGCAGCCTCTGGCATGAATGAAG
>CATZYY010000193.1 GCA_958426425.1 uncultured Oscillospiraceae bacterium | reverse complement strand
CACAAAGGACAGGATCTGCAGCACAAGGTCGGCAATAAAGGTCCCCATGAGGTCCTTGCCCTGCCGGGTGTCCAGCAGCGGCATATCCAGCACCGCGATGTCGATGCCTTTTTCCTTGGTGAGGATGCGCCATTGGTTTTGAATCTCCTCATAGTTGCGTCCCAGCCGGTCGATGCTCAAAATGTAGAGCAGGTCGCCCGGCCTCATTTTTTTGACGAGCCTTTTGTACTGCGGGCGGTCAAAATCCTTGCCGGACTGCTTGTCCATATAGACATTCTTTTCCGGCACCTGCGCCGCCCGCATGGCCACTAGCTGCCGCTCCTCGTTCTGGTCGGTGCTGGAAACGCGGATATAGCCGTAGGTTTTATTCTCGGTCATGATTGTCCCCTCTTTTGCCATGCAAGACCGCAGTCCAGTGCGTCGGCCAGTTCCGCGGCCTCGCCAGAGCGGAGCGAACCGCGCTTGAGCCTGCCGGAGAGGTTGGGGACGCTGCGGCTCCAGCCGTATTCGTCGGAGAGGGAGTCCACCACCTCCGTCATGGTCCTTCCGGCGCGGACGATATCGGACTTGATTTCGTTTCGGTAGGTTTCTGACTTTTTCAGCTTCATATTTACAATTTCCTCCTGTTTTCCTGTGCGCTCTGTGGTAAAATGGTTTCACCGGACGGCGATATTAGTTTGCCGCAGAGCGTTGATTTTTCATGTACGGCTTCCCGCTGGAAAGGAGCCATTCGTCACCCTGATTGACATTCTCAAGCGGGTCCAAACACATGAAAAGTCCCATCAGCCAGCAAGGGTAAGAAAAAGAGGAAATAGATAAAAAGGCACCATATCCAGCAAAAGCTGAATATGGTGCCTTCAGCTTGTCGAAAAAGGCCTTTGGCCTTTTTCGACAGAGGGATGCATGACGGACAGGGCTCGATTCTTGCAGAAAAGTCGCCCTGTCCGTCATGAGAGGTGTCATTTCCGACGCGCATGTCGCCGGAAATGACGGAGCTTCCTTTCCTTCCGGCGTCTGCGGACGACGGAACTCTGCGAGGCTCTTCTCCAGGAGGGTTTGTCTACAGTCTGAACCGCCCCCGGGCTTAAAGCCCGGGGGCGGTTATTAATAGGAGCAATCAGAGGGTGTAGCAGACCTTTCCGGGGTTGAGGATCATCTTGGGATCGAAGACCTTCTTGATCTCCTCCATGAGGCGCATATTGACGGGCCCGACAGACTCGGCCAGGTACTCCACCTTGCCCATGCCGATGCCGTGCTCGCCGGAGATCTGGCCGCCTAGCTCGGTGGTCTTGGCGTAGAGCTTGCGCATGAACTGGTCCACCTGCTTGACGAAGGCGTCCATCTCCATGTCCACGGAGCAGGTGTAAACGTGCAGGTTGCCGTCGCCGGCGTGGCCGAACATCTTGACCTCAAAGTCGAACTCCTTGTCGATCTCCTTGATGTAGAGCACGAAGTCGGCGATCTTGGAGACGGGGACGACCACGTCGCACTCGTCCAGCAGCTTGGTCTGCTCCTCGATGCCCTCCAGGAAGGAGGAGCGGGCAGCCCAGGCGTCCTTCATCTTGGCGGGGGTGTCGGCCACCAGGACGTCCATGGCGCCGGCCTCGACCACCAGCTCGGCGGCCTGCTCCACCAGGGCGTCGATGGCGTCCTGGGTGTTGGCGTCGAAGGTCACCAGCAGATAGGCGCCCACGTCCTGCCCGCCGATGTTGCGGGGGAACACGGCCTTGCCCAGATACTCCTCGGAGGAGATGAGGATCTCTCGCTCAAAGAACTCCAGAGCCTGGGGGTCCATGTGGGCCTTCTTGAACAGGGGCACGGTGGAGATGCAGGTGGCCAGGTCCTCGAAGGGGCAGATGAGGCTGACGGTCTGCTTGGGGGCGGGGATGAGCTTGAGGGTCAGCTCGGTGATGATGCCGAGGGTGCCCTCGGAGCCGATGATGAGGTTGAGCAGGGAGTAGCCGGAGGAGGTCTTGGAGACGGTGGCGCCCATCTTGACGATCTCGCCGGTGGGCAGGACCACGGTCATGGCCCGGACATAGTCGCGGGTGGCGCCATACTTGACGGCCCGCATGCCGCCGGCGTTGGTGGAGACGTTGCCGCCCAGCGTGGCAAACTTCTCACCGGGATCGGGGGGATACAGCAGGCCCTGCTTCAGGGCGTCCTCAGCCAGGTCGTTGAGCAGCACGCCGGGCTGGACCCGGACGACAAAGTTGTCGGTATCATATTCCAGGATCTGCTTCATGCGCATGGTGCACAGCACCACACCGCCGGCGATGGGGGTGCAGGCGCCCACCAGGCCGGTGCCAGCGCCGCGGCAGGTCACGGGGATGTTGTTGTCATAGCAGACCTTCATGATGGCGGAGACCTCTTCGGTGCTCAGCACATCAATGGAGACGTCGGGCATCTTGGTGCCGTAGATGGGCATCTCGTCGCGGGAGTAGTCGGGGTTGACGTCCGCGCCCACGACGACGCGGTCGCCGGAGATCTTCTTCAGCTCTTCGATGATTTCAGGGGTGACTTGATTGTAGGTTGCCATATGGATTCCTCCTAACGTATTTTTCAACGGTCGGCGTCTTTACTCCTCCACGATGACGGAGATGCCGTTGGGGATGACCACGGTGTGGGCGTCCTTGCCCTTGAGGGCGTAGGCCCGGTCCAGAGCAGTCTCCAGGTCGGGGGCGTACTCCAGCTTCATGTCCTCCACAAACTGCCTGGCGGAGGGGTCGGAGACGAAGATGATATGGTGCTTGCACATCATGCGCACCAGGATCTGGTACTCCCACTGGTCGGGGTTGGTCTGCTCCATGGGGATCTTGAGGGTCTCCTCCTGGAGCTTCTCCGGGGATTCACAGTCCTTCAGAGCCCGGTAGAAGCCCTCGCCGCCGGTGCCGTCGTTGCAGCGGGAGCAGATGATGAGCACGGCGCCGGGAGCGGCGGCGGACTCGGCGGCGGTCAGGCCCTTGACGCTCTGGTACATGTTCTGATCCAGGGGCGCGCCGCCATTGGAGGTGATGACCACGTCGCCCCGCTTCTGGGGCTTTACCCGGCAGTAGCCCTTCAGGAACGCACAGCCAGTCTCATGGGCCTTGACGTAGTTGCCGGCAAAGGCGGCGACTACCTTCTTGTCCTCGTCGATGATGACGTTGACGATGTAGGCCAGCTTGGCCTGCCGGGCGGCGTCCACCATGTCGATGTGCAGGGGGTTGCCCTCCAGCACGCCGGTGCGGGCGCAGTCGGAGGCGATGAACTTGGCGCAGTGGTTGCCCAGCACCGTCACCTGATCGCACACGCCGGGCAGCACGCTCTTGCGGCCGCCGGAGAAGCCGGCGAAGAAGTGGGGCTCGATGAAGCCCTCGCTGACCAGCAGCTCGGTCTCGGCCGCCACCTTGTCGATGACCAGCCGGGCCCCGGAGGGCAGCACGCCGATCTCCACGTTGCTGGCCGGGTCCTGGCTGTCATGGATGACGATCTTCTCCTCCGCCACGATCTTTTCGCCCAGCTTTTGGGTGAGCTCGTCCTTGCTGGTGGGGCGGTGGAAGCCGGTGGCCACCAGCAGGGTGACGTCGATATCGGGGCTGCCCTGCCGCAGCTCGGCGAGCATGAAGGGGATGATGTGCTTGCTGGGCACCGGACGGGTATGGTCGCTGATGATGATGGTGCAGGTCTTTTTGCCCTTGGCCAGCTCGGACAGCTTAGGAGAGTCGATGGGCTTGGCCATGGCCTCCAGCACCAGCTCGTCCTCGCTCTTCGTCGCCTTCAGCTCGCCGATCCCGGACTCCAGAACCTCCACGCCCTCCAGGCTCCGCACCCAGGGTATCCCGCTGGTTCCGTACGCGATTTGCATGGTATTCCTCCTTT
>CATZYY010000192.1 GCA_958426425.1 uncultured Oscillospiraceae bacterium | reverse complement strand
GTCCACGGTCCCCCCGCTGCGGTGGGCCAAAGGCGCGCAGTGAAGCCCCGCCCGGACGGCCATGCCCCGCTCCGACAGCGCCGCAGCCAGTGCCTCCGGCTCCATGGTCTGGGCCGTGAAGGACACCACGCCGGTCTGGTCCGCCAGGTCCGGCTGAGCGTAGACCCGGACGCCGGGGAGTTTTCTCAGGCCCTCCGCCGCCAGCAGGGCCAGCAGCCGCTCGTGGCGGCAGATGGCCGCCTCCCCCACGCTGCGGACATACTGCACCCCGGCCAACAGGCCGGCGATGCCGGGCATGTTGTGGGTGCCGGCCTCCAGCCGGTCCGGCAGGAAATCCGGCATCTCCTGCTGGAGAGACATGCTGCCGGTGCCGCCCTCCAGCAGTGTGGCGGTCTCCACCCCCTCGCCGCACAGCAGCACCCCGGTGCCCTGGGGACCGCACAGGCCCTTGTGGCCGGGCATGGCGATGAAGGCGGCGCCAAGGGCCTCCATGTCCAGGGGCAGCACTCCGGCGGACTGGGAGGCGTCGATGATAAAGGGAACCCCCCGTTCCCGGCAGATGGCGGCCACGGCCTCCACCGGCTGGACGAAGCCAAACACGTTGGACACATGGTTGCAGATCACCGCGTGGGTCCCCGCCGTGACGGCCTGTTCAAAGGCGGCGGTCACCGCCTCCGGGTCGAACAGCGGCCCGGCGGCCACGGCGGTCTCCGCCCCCAGGGCCGCCAGGGGACGGGTGACGGCATTGTGCTCGTAACCGGAGATCACCGCCCGGCCCCCCTTGGGCACCAGGGACTTGATGGCAATGTTCAGGGCGTGGGTGGCGTTCATGGTGAACACCACCTGCTCCGGGCTTTTCAGGTGGTACAGCTCCGCCAGGGCCTCCCGGCAGGCGAAGGCGGTGTCCGCCGCGGCCATGGCGGCGGCGTGTCCGCCCCGGCCGGGGGAGCTCATGGTGGCAAGGGCGTCGGCCATGGCGGCCGCCACGGTCCGGGGCTTTTGAAAGCTGGTGGCGGCACAGTCCAGGTAGATCATGGGGACACCTCCCGGAAGGTGCCGCGCTGGGACAAAAATATCTGAACGGGGTTCAGGTTCTCCCCGTGAAGAACGGGCAATGCCGCGGACAGGTCGCCCATGGCGATCTCCACGGCGTAGGCGCAGCCCCGGTCGGTCAAATCCCTGGGGGCCCGGAAGATCCGGCAGCGGATGCCCGCCCGGGTCAGGGCCCGCTGCATCCGCTGGGCGTAGGTGACGGATCGGGCGATAATCAAATAGTGCTCCACAGACACTCCTCCTCTCTCCCCATTTTATGGAGGAGCGTGCGGAAGGTGCGTGAGAGCGTCCGTTTACCCGACGGGGCAGGGGCCGTCCGTTTGTCCCGGAGGGCCGGGAGATTCCCGTGGGATTCCGCCCCCCATTTACAGCACCAGCGTGGTTCCCCCCGACCGAAATAAGTTCGGTCGGGGCTGCGCTAAAAACTTGCCCCCGGCAAGTTTTCTTCACGCTGCGCCGGTGGAAGAGAAAACCGCTGGGACGGACAGGCGTCCCGCCTGTTCGTAAATGCGGGGGTCGTGCGAATCGGTCCGGCGGGAATCGGCAGCCCCGTCGACCCTGCGTCTTACCCAGGCAGTCGAAGAACTGCGTCCCCGCATAACAACTCTGGGCGGATGGACGGGGCGCAAGACCGCATTTGCCCCTGCTCCTATCTCCGCGTGTTCCGCTTCGCTACGCGCTGCCCGGGCGGTCGGTGCAGGCTTTCCCTCTTGGTGGTAGGAAAGGATGGAGGATCCGCCCGTGATATCTGCCGCTGCCCCGCCCCTCAGCCGCAGTCCGGGGAGGGCGCGCCCGCGGCGCGTCCTCCCCGTTTTCTCATCCTATTCCGTCTTTTCCAACAGCGCCACCGCGTGGGCCGCCATGCCGGAGCCGTCTCCGGTGAAGCCCAGGCCCTCCTCGGTGGTGGCCTTGACGTTGATCCGCTCCGGCTCCACGCCCAGGGCCGCCGCCATATTCCGCTCCATCTCCCGGCGGTAGGGGCCTACCTTGGGCGCCTGGGCAAGGAGCGTGGCGTCGATGTTCACCACGGCGAACCCCTTCTCCCCCAGGAGCCGCCCCACTTCCGAGAGCAGCTTCAGGCTGGAGATGCCGGCATAGCGGGGGTCCGTGTCGGGAAACAGCTTCCCGATGTCCCCCAGCCGGGCGGCGCCGGTCAGGGCGTCCATGACGGCGTGAACCAGCACGTCGGCGTCGGAGTGGCCCAGCAATCCCTTTTCCCAGGGAATGTCCACGCCTCCCAGAATCAGCCTCCGGCCCTGGGTCAGCCGGTGGACATCGTAGCCGTGTCCAATGCGCAGGTTTGTCATATGGCATCTCCCTTCCGGGTTTTTCCCGCCGCGGCGGAGGCTCACAGCCCCTCCTCCCGGGCCCGCAGCAGGGCCTCCGCCAAAATCAGATCCGTGGGGGTGGTGATCTTCAAATTGGCCTCGTCCCCCTCCGTCAGATACACGGTCTTGCCCAGCCGCTCCACGGCGCCGCAGTCGTCGGTGACCTCCGCCCCGCTCTCCAGAGCCGACTGGAGAGCGGCCTTCAGCAGATCCGCCTGGAACACCTGGGGCGTCTGAATGGCCCGCAGCGCGGAGCGGTCCAGAGTCCGCTCCACCACGTCTCCGGCGCTCACGGCCTTGATGGTGTCCTTCACCGCCACCGCCGGGGCCGCCGCGCCGCACCGGGCCGCCAGGGCGATCACCTCATCGATCAGCTCCGGCGTGGTCAGGGGCCGGGCGCCGTCCTGGACCGCCAGCAGCTCCGCGTCTCCGGCCTCCAGCGCCGCCAGAAGCACCGAGTGGACCCGGCTCTCGCCGCCCCGGACCACCTTGGCACACTTGGTGATGCCGTACTCTTTGCACAGCCGGGATACCTCCACCAGCTGGTCCTCCCGGGTGGCCACCACAATGGTGTCCACACGCTGGGCCTGCTCCAGGGCCAGCAGGGTCCGGACCAGCACCGGCACCCCGTCCAGCTCCATCAGCTGTTTATCCGCTCCGCCCATGCGGCTGGAGCTGCCAGCGGCAGGCACCAGAGCCGCGCAGCGGGGCCGCCGGGCTTCCTGCATCCGCTTGAAAAAGGGGATCATAGCCTTCCTCCCTGTAATCACTGTATCTGTGGAACGCCCAGAATGGCCCGGTCCACCCGGGCCTCCACCTCCTCATAGGGCCCCTGCTCCGACAGCACCAGTTCCGACAGCAGAATCTGCCGGGCGGTGTGGAGCATCTTCCGCTCCCCGGTGGACAGACCCCGGCGGCTGTCCCGGGTCATAAGGCACTTGATGACCCGAGCCACCTCATAGAGGTCGCCGCTTTTCATGCGGACCATATTCTCCCGGTACCGACGGTTCCAGTTGCCGTCCTGCTCCACCTCCAGCTCCGGCAGGGCGGCAATCAGCCGCTCCGCCTCGGCTCTGGGGATCACGGCCCGCAGCCCCACGGCCTGGGTGCTTGCGATGGGGATTTTCAGCAGCAGTCCGCCCACAGGCATCTTGAACACATAGTAGTCCTGTACCACGCCGGCCACCTTCTCCCGCACGATGCCGTCAATGACGCCGGCGCCGTGCATGGGGTGCACCACCTGATCCCCTACGCTGAACATAGAAGCTCCTTCCTTCGGCGCCCCCGGGCGCCGCATCCGCCGTCCGCTCACACTCTATTCAGTTTATTATACCGTTTTTTCCTGCCCTTGGCAAGCCGGTTTCCAGATCATTCCTAAGGGTCAAATGCGGGAAAAGGCGCCCCAGTCTACCGAAAAAACGGGATGACTTGCGCGACGGGAAGGAAGAGAGTTACGAGAGGAACCCAGGAAGGGTTCCTC
>CATZYY010000191.1 GCA_958426425.1 uncultured Oscillospiraceae bacterium | reverse complement strand
CTTGTACTTTTGTGAGCACTTCTTGTGCCCATACGCGATGGAGGGAAGCGACTTTGACCGCAGGCACTCCTGCTCCAGAGTCTGCCGCCGACCAAGACAGTCCCGATACCATACTCGGGTGATGGGCGGCATCCCATGGGTACGGAGCCAATGATCCATGACCCGGAGATACCAATAGGTATGGGGCTGCTCCCCGCCGGGGTCCGAAAAAAGGATCAGATCCACAGGAATGCGTCGCTGGCACAGGCCAACCAGCATCGCCGTGCTGTCCGTCCCCCCGCCATAGCCTACGATGATCATTTTGGCACCGCCTCTTCCTGCGGATTTTGAGACGTGTTTTGTCCTGTCTCCTGCCTCTTGAACAGTCTTGCCTTGTACTCCGGCGCCACCACTTTCAAAATGTGGCGGTCCGTGCCGCAGCGGTACAGGCACTCTCCCCTCTTAGCATTTTTGATGATCTCATATTCAAAGGACTGTAGCTGGAGATTTCGCATGTAGAATTGCTGATCCACAACACCTGCATTGAAATAAAACTGGTGCGTGGGGATGGCGAACAGCGGTCGGGTCATCTCCCGAATCCCAGGCTGATCGAAGTCCTCCAGATTTTGCGTGGCGAGAATCAGGGCTGACTCCCGCTTTCTCACCCGTTTCAGCGCATTGCGAATATACGTGATGGCGGTGGGATTATTGAGCCACAGGTACAGCTCGTCGATGGTGGCCACGGAATTGCCCGCAGTCAGGAGCTGGCCGGACATGTAGGAGAGGATGCTGAACAGCATGGTGTCCCGCAGATTCTGGGCTACATCATCCAGTGCCTTCACGCCGAACACCAGAAAGCGGGCGGACTGGATATTGGTATGGCCGTTAAAAAACCGGGAGTCCGCCCCCTTGCACATGGAGTGCAGTCCCAGCAGCAGGTCCCGGAGGATCTCCGCCGTATAGAGCTGATGGGGACCGTTGTCATCGTAGTGGTTGTATGCATCCTCCAGGAGCTGATACAAATCGGAAAGGATCGGGTAGTCCGTGGGCCGCAGTCGGGAGAAGTCCGTGTCATCTGAGATCCCCCACTTCTGATAAAGCCGCTCCACCATGATCTCCAATGTATCAATGTGAGGTGTGTCGAAGTCCTTGTAGACCCGGAAAATGTCACGGAGGAACGAGGTATGCTGGGACAGAAGCGTTCCACGGAATGCCGGCGGAGCCTCCGGGTCATCCTCTCCCGTCCCGTCGTCCCAGCGGCGGGGCTCCAGCAGATTGATCCGGTACTGACCGCTCAGAAGATCCAGATAGCTTCCGCCCAGATTCATACAGAAATCTTCCAGCTCATGTTCAGAGTCCAGACAGATCACTCTCTTCCCCGCCTCCAGCACGTTGCAAAGCAGGAGCTGGAGCAGGTAAGTCTTGCCCTGGCCGGAGTTACCCAGGATCGTGGCGCTGCCGCTGGTCTTGTCCCCCTCCTTTTGATCCAGGTCCACGAACACATTGGAACCATATTTCTCATGGCCAATGTAGAATCCGTGCGGGTCCGCTTTGCCGGAATAGCTGATGGGATAGAGATTAGCGATGCTGGTTGCGGGGAGGACCCGCTCCACGTACGCCCCCAGCATATTCCTGCCGGCGGGATTGACAGACTGAAATCCCTTGAGCTGGCAGAGAAACAAGGGATCTGCCTGCAGCCTGCTCCGGCTGAGCATAGAGGAGACCGTCCCTTTCAGGGATTGCAGCTCATCCATGCTCTTTGCGACCAATTCCACGAATACGGTACAATATAAGAGTGCTTCCCGCTCATTGCGCTGCTTGAGCAGCATCCCTCGCACATCTTCCAGTGTGGCCTCTGCCACCACACTCTGCTTCATCTTGGTGGCCCCCAGTTCCATTCGGTTTTTGTTGCTGCTGGCCTGGATGATGGCATCCTCCTCACCGTCCGCCAGCTTTCGGGCTGTCAGTCGGATATTGACGCCGCTCATCTCACTCAGGCGATACAGGAGGGCCAGGTCCTCCGTGGTGGGCGGGTATCCTTTCAGGGCCATGGTACTGCGATAGGTAGTGCCGAAAACATAGTTCTCGGTATTGAATTTGACCGCTGCGGGGGCGATCATATCCAGGAACTCCTTCGGCCGGGGCGCCGGGCTTTTCGCAGCGGCCTTTCTTTTTTTCTTCTGTATTTTCTTAGCCACGCATGATCACCGCCTGTTCTCCATCCACATCCTCCACAGCGGTCACCGCCGCATCATTCAGGTAATACACCGACAACAGCCGCTTGATATCCTCCCGCTCCGCCAATCGGACCGGGATATTTTCATTGGAAATGCTCTTTTCCATCTGATGCAGGACCACCGGATCATGGCCCTCTTTCTCTGTCACACGCAGGGCGATCACAAATTCCCGCTTGGATGCGGAAGATGCCTGGATCTCGTCCAGATGCTCCAGATCCAACAGCAGCAGCCGACGGATCGCCGGTTCCGTTTCCTCCTCCAGCCGGGCCTGATAGAACAGCTTGTTGCGCAGGAATGACGCACGGGAATCCAATGCCAGAAGCGTCACCTCGTCTCGATTGCTGATCAGGTTTGCCAGATTGCCGACCCGCTGCCGGATGGCATCTTCTGAGAGGACGGAGAGGTTATCCGGGCGGATCAAGAAAAACGTATAATCACCGTAAGGGGTGGATACCCCATGATCGGTGATGCTGGAAATCCCCATGAGCTGCCGGGTGGATTGATGCCGCTGGACCTCTTTCCTTTTGTCCAGCCGCGCGAGAATCCCTTTCATCGATCCAGCCTCCATTCATAAAATTGTTGCTGCAAAAACAGGAAGCACGCTGCTTTCCGCAGGAAATCCAGAATACTGGCATCTTCCACCTGAATGGCCAGAAAGGCATAGAGGAACGTCAGCACCAGCGGCGCCATCCCGATGCCCTGGGCCAGTGCAAGAGCAGAGAGGATCAGGCAGATGCCGATGATGGAGATATCCCTCAGCTGCCAGAACCACAACTTAGGCTTTGCCGTTAGATTTTCAGGGTAAATGAACATGAAATCGCTCCCTTCAAACAATCAGCGCCGCCGGTAGGATACCGGCGGCGCTGATTCCTGTTTCTTATTGTTCTTCGGTGGTTTTGGGCTCTGCGTCTTCTGCGATGGCCCGCTGGATGCAGTCCAGGAAAACCTCTCTTTGCTTGAGATGACGCTTCCGCAGATACTCCTTGAAGGGGTCCACCAGCTCCGTCGGCACCTGGAAGGAGAAAGTTTTTACATCCGTCTGTTCGCTCTGTTCTAATTTCATGATCCGATCCTCCATTCTGAAAAATGTTTCAATCATCCAATTCATGTAGACATCTACTGTACAGCCTCTGGCATCCTGTCGGTCTTGGATCTGCTTTCGTACGGGCTTTGGAATTTTTACACACAGGTTTGTCATTTCGCCATCCATAACTTCACTCCTTCGTTTTTTTGCAAGCAAACAATACTCGAATAAAGATGAAAAAGCTATTGACAATAACGAACAACAATTTTGTTATTTGGAAGCATATTAACTACCCACCTTCTCCCGGTCCACTGCTGACATATAGCAGTCCTTTCATGTTCCTGTCACCGCCTGTGCAACCATTCTGGTAGCATTGACAGCTGTTTGTGCCGTATAGACCGCGGACATGATGTTGGCATGTGTAGTGGTGTCCAGGCCGAACGTGCCCGCGATACGGGGCACCTCGCCGGCTGATAGCATCAGGCCCAGGCCCAGCAAAGCATTGTCTTTAAACACCATCAGTCCTGCTACCAGGATGGTGGATTGTAGGAACGCCGTCAGGCAAAGCCCTATGACCTGCTTGATCCACTGCACAAATCCATCCGTGTAGCCTCGCGGAATGGAGAACATATAGAGGCTTCCCACGGCAATCTGGATCAGCAGAATACCTCCCCGCTTGAGATTTGCAAAGAACACCTTTACT
>CATZYY010000190.1 GCA_958426425.1 uncultured Oscillospiraceae bacterium | reverse complement strand
CCTCCGCCGCCTGGCGGATGACGCTGTACGTGGAGGCCTACGGCCTGTCCTTCAAGCGCTGCATGACCTACTGGGGCATGGTCATGATGGCCCTGTTCTTCCTGTCGGCAGCGGGAAAGCTGGCAAAACCGGACTTCGGCTTCTTCCGGGCGGCGGCGCCGGTGGCCCTGGCCGGGTGGCTGGTCATCAACTGCGTGCCGCTGGACGGACTGGTGGCACGGGATCAGGTGGACCGCTATCTCTCCGGTCAGAGCGAGACCATTGACGTGGAGTACCTGCTGTACAATCTGTCCTATGACACCCTGTTCCAGCTGGAGCGGCTGGACGGGGACCTGATCTGCCGGGACTGGGGCGACGGCGGACAAACACGCCTGTCCACCCTGCTGGCCGAGCGGCGCTCTCAGGCCCGGAGCGACTGTGCCAGCTGGCAGAGCTGGAGCCTGTCGGCGTGCCTTGCCGCTATGGGAGGAGAATGAGCAGTTCCAAAACACCTTGCCCATCTCCTCTGTCTGCGGCAGGCATTTTACACTCCCTTCTTTACACAGCCCCCAGCGAACCACAGGGCTGCACCGCTAGCCAAATAGGCCCGCCGCCCATTTTCTTAGCCCCTGGTTCTGGGATGGCGGTATCCGGCCGCAGGCGGCGGAAGTCTAATTGGAAATGCGCATAAGAAAGGAAAGCCGATATGATAAAGCGCCCATGGATTTCCTTATTAATCTGCGCCCTGGCGGCGCTGGTATGTCTGGGTGTTTACCGCAGCCGTCCCCTGGGACAGGCGGAGCGGTTTGTGGCGGCCCGCGGAGCCGAGCTGGAGGCGGCCCTGGAAGGGGGTGACTCCATTCCCGCCGGCATCGGATACAAAACCTGCGATCTCTGGGGCGAGGACGGCGAGATGGCGGAGTTCATTCTCTCCGCCTGGGGTGACACCTACTACGGCTGCTACTACTCCCGGCGGGATGTGCCCTTGCCCTTCCAGAACACGGGCATTCCCCTGACCGAAACGGAGGATGGCCGCTGGACCTGGACCGGGGAGGGCGACAACCACGGCGTCACCTGGAAACTCTCTGACAAGTGGTATTACTTTGAGGCCAGTTTCTAACGATTCTTTTCACAGTGCACAGCGGGACGGCGCCTCTTGGCGCCGTCCCGCTGTCTTTGATGATTGATTTCATGTTTCCCAGGTCCCGTGATGGCTTAGTCCCGGAGACTCTCGGGATAGACCCCCTGTTCATGGAGCTTGCGCAGCTCCTGGGCCACAACCTCCCGGTCCTGCTGGTAGGTCATGCCGAACCACTTGTCGGCGGAGCGGAGGACGGAGACCTCCCATTCTCCCTTCTCCAGCTGCTGTCCCACCATCAAAGGCAGCAGGCACTCGGCCTTGATGTTGTCCCCCGCCTCGTTGCGGAGGAAATTCTCAAAATAGGACTTCAGCGCCGGGAACACATTGGGCGCAAAGCCCCAGAAGTTCATGGACACCACCGTGTCCGGCGCCAGAGGGCGGTCCTCCGCCAGGTCCTTCAAGGACCCATCGGGATACAGTTGGATCTTCAGAGCCTCCCGAATGGACTGGAGCTTTCCGTCCTTCACGGTGCACACGCCGCGGGAAACCGTACCGTGAAGGCTGGCGGTGTTTTTCAGAAGATACCCCACCATGGTGGCCTTCCCCTCCGGCGGCAGGTTCACCAGCTCCCCATAGATGGTGCGGAAGGCGTCCACACCGTAGTAGTCGTCGGCGTTGATGACACAGCAGGGCTCGTGGACCACATCGGCGGCGCACAGCAGGGCGTGGACCGTGCCGAAGGGCTTGGTCCGCTCCGGCGGGATGTGGTAGAAATCCGGCACCGATGAGAAGTCCTGAAAGGCGTACGCCACCTCCACAGGCTGTCCGTCGGCGGCGGTGCGGCGGGCCAGGGCGTCTCCGCACAGGCGGCGCATCATGGCCTCCATCTCCGGCTTGATGATGAACACCACCTTGTTGAAGCCGGCCC
Source organism: uncultured Oscillospiraceae bacterium (assembly GCA_958426425.1). Taxonomy (GTDB): domain Bacteria; phylum Bacillota; class Clostridia; order Oscillospirales; family Oscillospiraceae; genus Oscillibacter. Next base: position 2,029 of record CATZYY010000190.1, on the reverse strand, counting down.
GCAGGGCGTCGTAGATGGAGTACTCCATCAAAATCTCGCCGTTGGGGCCGATGCCGTCCACCTGCTTGCTGCCGCCATACCGGGACCCAAGACCCGCGGCCATAATCACCAAAGAGACTTTCATGCGTTTTCTCCTATAATTTTCTAATATTTGGGTTTGCGCAACTGTGCGTAAACCTCTCCTTGTTTCTACCATACCCTATTTGACGGATTTTTGCAACCGCTCTTGACTTTTTTCTGCCCGGGTCTATAATATGAAAACGAAAATCATTTTCATATTCAGGAGGTGCGCCATGCCCTATACCACCAAACAGCGGCAGGCAGTTTTGCAGTGCCTGGAGCGGCGGGGGGATGCCTCCGTCACCGCCGGGGAGCTGGCAGAGGATCTGCGCGCCGCCGGGTGTCCGGTGGGCCTTGCCACCATCTACCGCCAGCTGGAACGATTAGAGGCGGCAGGCGTGGTCCACAAGATCAACACCGAGGACGGCGCCTTTTATCAGTACTGCGGCCGGGAGAATCACGATCACCGGGACTGCTTTTTGCTGCGGTGCGAGCGCTGCGGCCGCATCCGCCATGTGGACTGCGTCCAGCTTCAGGGCCTCTACGATCATCTGGAGCGGGAGCACCATTTCCGCATCAACCCCCGGGGCACCCTGCTGTCCGGGGTGTGCGACCTGTGCGCCAAGGAGGAGGAATCGCGTGGAGAACAATGAACTGATCGTCTGTCAGGACGTGTCCCTGGGCTATGAGGGACAGAGCGTTCTGACCCATCTGGATCTGACCATCCGGGCCGGAGACTACCTGTGCATCGTGGGCGACAACGGCTCCGGCAAGTCCACATTGCTGCGGGGCCTGCTGGGCCTGCTCAGCCCCCAGTCGGGGCAGATTCTCCGCTCGCCGGAGCTGCAGCAGGGAGCCATCGGCTACCTGCCCCAGCAGACCAAGGCCCAGCGGGACTTTCCCGCCACGGTGTACGAGGTGGTGCTCTCCGGATGTCTCAACCGCAAGGGCGTCCGGTTCTTCTACTCCCCTGCCCAGCGCTCTCAGGCCCTGATGAACATGGGCAAGCTGGGCATTCTGGAGCTGAAGGACAAGTGCTACCGGGACCTGTCCGGCGGGCAGCAGCAGCGGACGCTGCTGGCCCGGGCCCTGTGCGCCGCCGGGCGCCTCTTGATTCTGGACGAGCCGGTGACGGGCCTGGACCCTGCCGCCGCCCAGGACCTGTACAAGCTGCTTTCCTACCTGAACCGGAAGGAGGGCATGGCGGTGGTCATGGTGACCCACGACCTGAAGGCCGCTCTGAAAAGCGCCCGCCGGGTGCTGCACATCGGCCACGACAGTGTGTTTCTGGGCACGGCGGAGGAATACCTCTCCTCGCCCCAAGGCCGCCGGTTCCGGGAGGAGGACGTATGAATATTCTGGAAATGCTGACCTTTCCCTTCATGCAGCGGGCCCTGATCGCCGGCGTGCTGGTGAGCCTGTGCGCGGCGCTGCTGGGGGTGTCTCTGGTCCTCAAGCGCTACTCCATGATCGGCGACGGCCTCAGCCACGTGTCCTTCGGCGCTTTGGCCATTGCCGTGGCGCTGGGGGTGACGCCGCTGTACTTCTCCATCCCCGTGGTGATTCTGGCGGCCTTTTTCCTGCTGCGGATGGCCAGCCACCCCCGCTGGAACAGCGACGCCGCCGTGGCGGTCATGAGCGCCTCGGCCCTGGCGGTGGGCGTCATCGTCATCTCCCGGACCACCGGCATGACCACGGACGTGGACAACTACATGTTCGGCAGCGTCCTGGCCATGACGGAGGCGGACGTACTGCTGTCGGCGGGGCTGTGTCTTGCGGTGCTGGTGCTGTTCGTGCTGTTTTACCACAAGCTCTTTGCCGTCACCTTTGACGAGAGCTTCTCCCGTGCCACGGGGCTGAAGGTGGACCGATACAACACCCTCCTGGCGGTGCTGACGGCCCTGACCATCGTGCTGGGCATGCGGATGATGGGCGCCATGCTGATCTCCTCCCTGGTGATCTTTCCGGC
>CATZYY010000189.1 GCA_958426425.1 uncultured Oscillospiraceae bacterium | reverse complement strand
AGAAACAGCTCTGCCAGGCCATCACCGGCAAGCAGGTGCCTCCCGGAGGACTGCCCTCCAACATCGGCTGCGCCGTGTTCAACATCAACACCACCTGTGCCATTTACCGGGCCATCACCCAGGGTATGCCCGTGGTGAAGAAGATCGTCACCATGTCCGGCTCCGGCATCGTGGAGCCCAAGAACCTGGAGTGCCCCATCGGTACCCCCGTGTCGCTGCTGTTCGACGCCTGCGGCGGACTGAAGGACGGCACCTACAAGCTGGTGATGGGCGGACCCATGATGGGCATGGCCCAGTATACTGCCGACGTTCCCGTGGGCAAGGGCACCGGCGCCATGCTGGCCTTCTGCGAGAACGAGGAGCAGACCGTGGAGCATCCTCAGTGCATCCGCTGCGGCAAGTGCGTGGCCGCCTGCCCCATGCATCTGGAGCCCCTGTTCATGTATCAGTACGCCTCCAAGGGTATGGTGGATGAGCTCAACGACGCCCACATCATGGACTGCATGGAGTGCGGCGCCTGCGCCTATGTCTGCCCCGCCCGGGTTCACCTGACCCACATGTTCAAGACCGGCAAGCAGCTGGTCAAGGACAAGGCCGCCGCCGACAAGGCCGCCGCCGAGGCAAAGAAAAAGGCCGAGGAAGAGAAGAAGGAGGCCGTTACGAAATGACTGACTATAAGAACCTCAAACTGATTGCCACCTCCTCTCCCCATATCCGGGCGGCGGAGAATACCCGGTCCATTATGCTGGACGTGATCATCGCCATGCTGCCGGCCCTGGCCTGGGCTGTGTGGGTCCATGGCTTCAAGGCGCTGACCCTCACCGCCGTGTCTGTGGTGGGCTGCGTGTTCTTTGAGTGGGGCTACCGCAAGCTGATGAAGAAGCCCTCCTCTGTCAATGATCTCAGCGCTGTGGTTACCGGCATGCTGCTGGCCTTTGTCAGCCCCGTGCTGACGCCCCACTGGATGATTCTTGTGGGCGACTTCTTCGCCATCGTGGTGGTCAAGCAGCTCTTCGGCGGTATTGGCAAGAACTTCGTCAACCCCGCTCTGGCCGGCCGTGCGTTCCTGCTGGGCAGCTATGCCGGTGTCATGACCACCTGGGCTGCCCCCGGCGTCAAGGTGCCCATCATCGGCTCCACCGTGGATGTGGTCACCGCCGCCACCCCCCTGGCCTATATGAAGACCGGCGATATGGAGGGCCTGCGGGCTACCTATTCCCTGACCAGCATGTTTACCGGCAACATCGGCGGCTCCCTGGGTGAGCTCTCCGTGGTGATGCTGCTGATCGGCGGCGCCTATCTGCTGTGGCGCAAGGTCATCAACTGGCAGATCCCCGTGGCCTACATTGCCACCGTAGCTGTGCTGACTTTCCTGTTCCCCAAGGCCGGTGCCTCCAATGTGGAGTGGATGCTGTACAGCATCTCCGGCGGCGGTCTGATGCTGGGTGCCTTCTTCATGGCTACCGACTACGCCACCTCTCCCGTCACCAAGAAGGGCCAGCTGATCTTCGGCATCGGCTGCGGCCTGTTCACTGTATTCATCCGTTACTTCGGCTCCTATAACGAGGGCGTGTGCTACTCCATCATGGTCATGAACCTGTGCGTGGCCCTGATCGACAAGTATGCCCGTCCTGCTCGTTTTGGCGTCGTAAAGTCCGATAAGAAGGAGGCGGCCGCGAAATGAGCACCGAAGTCAAGACCAAGGAAAAGGTTGATATGGACCCTAAGTACATCATTAAACTGACCGTGACCCTGCTGATCACCTGCGTGGTGGTGGCGGCGGCTCTGGGCGGCGTCAACGCCATTACCGCGGATAAAATCGCCGCCATCAACTGGGAGAACACCCAAAAGGCCATGGAGGCCGTTGTGTCTGATCCCGACAACACCAGCTTCTCTGAAGAAGCTCTGGAAAACACCGAGGCCATGACCACCGCCGCGTCTTCCGCCGGCGCTACTCTGGACTCCGTGTATGAGGTCCTGGTGGGCGGCGAGAACGCCGGCTACGCCATCAAGGTGGTGGCCTCCGGCTCCCAGGGCAGCATTGAGATGATGGTGGGCGTGGACGCCGCCGGCGTTGTCACCGGCGTGTCCATCGTGGATAACGCCGAGACTGCCGGCATTGGCTCCAAGGTTATGACCAACGAGGCGCTTTCCAACGGCACCGGCGTGCTGGACCAGTTTATCGGCAAGTCCGCCGCTGACGGCGCCCTGGCCGTCGGCACCAACGTGGACGCCATTACCGGCGCCACCGTGTCCACCAAGGGCGTCACCACCGGCGTCAACGCCGCGCTGGCCGTGGCCGGCGCCATCGGCTGAGAAGGGAGGATGCACGCTTTATGAATCTGAAAAAGCAATTTATGGAGGGCCTTTTGACCCAGAACCCCGTGCTGGTGCAGGTGCTGGGCATGTGCTCCACCATGGCCATCACCACTTCGTTCTTTAACGGCCTGGGCATGGGCGTGGCTGTTATCGTGATTTTGACGCTGTCCAACATCATCATCGCTGCCATCCGCAAAATCATTCCCGACAAGATCCGTATCGCCATGTTCATCGTGGTGATCGCCGGCTTCGTTACCTGCGTGGACCTGCTGATCCAGGCCTTTGTGCCGGCCCTGTCCTCGTCCCTGGGTGTGTTCATCCCGCTGATCGTGGTGAACTGCATCATCCTGGGCCGTGCCGAGGCTTTCTCCTACAAGAACGGCGTGGTTGCCTCCTTCTGGGACGGCATCTTCCAGGGCATCGGATATACTCTGGTGCTGCTGGTTATGTGCATCATCCGTGAGTTCCTGGGCGCCGGCACCTTCGGCGGCGGCATTATCGGCCCCGTCACCGCTGCCGGTACGCCGGGCGGCATTCAGATCCTGCCCTCCCAGTTCCCTGCCGGTATGCTGACCCTGCCTGTGGGCGGCTTCCTGGTACTGGCCTGCCTGATCGCCCTGATGCAGTGGGCGCTGGCACGGCCCAAGAAGAATAAGGAGGAGAGCAAATAATGGATCAGATCTACGAACTCCTGGCGATTACGCTGGGCGCCATTCTGGCGAACAACTTTATCTTCTCCCAGTTCTTGGGCTGCTGCCCCTTCCTGGGCGTGTCCAAGAAGGTGGACACCGCCACCGGCATGGGCCTGGCCGTGACCTTCGTCATGGGCCTTGCCTCCGCCGTGTGCTATGCGGTCAATGAATTCGTTCTGGTTCGCTTCGGCCTGGAGTATATGCAGACCGTGACCTTCATCCTGGTCATCGCGGCTCTGGTGCAGTTCATTGAGATGTTCCTGCAGAAGTCCGTGCCCTCTCTGTACACGGCTCTGGGCATCTATCTGCCTCTGATCACCACCAACTGCGCTGTGCTGGGCGTGGTGCTGCTGAACGTGCAGAACAACTACAACTTCATCTCCTCCGTGGTCTACGGTGTCACCGGCGGCCTGGGCTTCCTGGTTGCCATCGTGCTGTTTGCCAGCATCCGGGAGCGCCTGGTGTTTGCCGACTATCCCAAGGCCTTCGAGGGCTTCCCCATCGCGTTGGTTACCGCCGGTCTGATGGCCCTGGCTTTCATGGGCTTCTCCGGCCTGAAGGTCTGGTAAGGAGGAACCGGGAATATGAATATTTTAGCTCCTGTTTTGGTCCTCGGCATCCTGGGCGGCGTATTCGGCCTGATTCTGGCCGTGGCCTCCAAGATTTTCGAGGTGAAAAAGGACCCCCGTGAGGAGGCCATTCTGGGTCACCTGGCCGGCGCCAACTGCGGCGGCTGCGGTTACCCCGGCTGCGCCGGCTGTGCTGCCGCCATTGTGGCCGGCGATGCTCCGGTGAACGCCTGCGCCCCCGCCGGCCCCGAGAACGCCGCCGCCATCGCCGCCATTATGGGCCAGGAGGCTCCCTCCGGCGAGCGGAAGGTGGCCTTTGTCCGCTGCAACGGCGGCACCAACGCCGTCAAGCGCTTTGAGTATCGCGGCGTTCAGGACTGCATCTCCGCCACCAAGGTGGCCGGCAGCCCCCTGGAGTGCGCCTTCGGCTGCCTGGGCTTCGGCTCCTGCGTGAAGGCCTGCCAGTTCGGCGCCATG
>CATZYY010000188.1 GCA_958426425.1 uncultured Oscillospiraceae bacterium | reverse complement strand
ACTTGCCCTCCTTCATCACATACTCCCGGTCCAGAATGGTGGACACGGTGGGAGCATAGGTGGAGGGCCGGCCGATGCCCTGCTCCTCCATGGCCCGGATGAGCGTTGCGTCGGTGTAGTGGGCGGGGGGCTGGGTGAAGTGCTGGTCCCGGGAGAAGTCTTTCAGCTTCAGGACCTCCCCCTCCTGCAGGGCCGGCAGGGGGGATACCTTCTCCTCTTTCTCCTCGTCTTTGCCCTCCTCGTACACGGCGGTGTAGCCCGAAAATTTCAGGCTGGAGGAGCTGGAGCGGAAGCTGTGGCGGTTGGCGTCGATGTCCACAGCCACGCTGTCGTACACGGCGTTGGCCATCTGGCAGGCCACATACCGGCTCCAGATCAGCTTGTAGAGCCGGTACTGTTCCCCGGTCAGGTCCTTTTTCAGCATCTCCGGGGTCCACTCCACATTGCTGGGCCGAATAGCCTCGTGGGCGTCCTGGGCATTGGCCTTGGCCTTGTAGCGGTGAGCTTGGGGCGGGTAATAGTCCTTGCCGTACCGGCTGAGGATGAACTGTTTGGTGGCGGCAATGGCCTCCTCGGAAATCCGCAGAGAGTCGGTACGCATATAGGTGATAAGGCCCACGGCGCCCTCGCCTTCGATCTCCACGCCCTCGTAGAGCTGCTGGGCAATGGCCATGGTCCGCCGGGGCGTCATGGAGAGCTTCCGGGACGCCTCCTGCTGCATGGTGGAGGTGGTGAAGGGGGGGGAGGGGCTGCGCTGCTTGTCGGTGCGCTTGACGCTCTTGACGGTGAAGGCGGCGTTCTCCGTCTCCCGGACCACGGCATCCACCTCGGCGGCGGACTTCAGCTCCGCCTTTTTGCCGTCCTTTCCGTGATAGCGGGCGGCGAAGGGGATCTTCTTCAGGTCGTTGCCCAGGAGATTGGCGTCCAGGGTCCAGTACTCCTCCGGCTGGAAGGCCTCGATCTCCCGGTCCCGGTCGTCCACCATCCGGGTGGCCACGGACTGGACCCGTCCGGCGGAGAGGCCCCGGCGGATCTTCTTCCACAGCAGAGGAGAGAGCTCATAGCCCACAATCCGGTCCAGAATGCGGCGGGCCTGCTGGGCATCCACCAGGTTCTGGTCGATGTCCCGGGGGGCCTGGATGCTCTCCTGAACCACCTTCTTGGTGATCTCGTTAAAGGTCACCCGCCGGGTCTTCTCATCCGGCAGGTTTAAAAGCTTCTTCAAATGCCAGGAGATGGCCTCCCCTTCCCGGTCCGGGTCGGTGGCCAGATACACCATGTCGGCGCTCTTGGCGGATTTTTTCAGGGCGGAGATGATGTCCTCCTTGCCCTTGATGGGCTGATAGACCGGCTCGAAATCGTGCTCCAGGTCCACGCCCAGCACGCTTTTGGGCAGATCCCGCAGGTGGCCCATGCAGGCGGTGACCTCAAAATCCTTGCCCAGGTATTTTCCGATGGTTTTGGCCTTCGCGGGAGACTCCACGATGACCAGGCTGTGCTTTGCCATAGTTACCTCCGAATCCGGGCGGGAGACCCCGTCCGCTGTTTCCCCTTGCCGCCTGTGCGGTATCGTCTCCGGGCCGGGGAGGGTCTCGAAGGCGGACGGACTTACTCCGTCAGTGTCACGGCGCGGGTGTACCGCTTGCCGCTGTGCTGTTCAATTAAATGCTCGATCTCCAGAACCGTCAGGGCGGAAAGGACCCGGCGGGTGGGGAGGTCAGTCAGCTCGATCAGGTCATCCACCAGCATGGGCTCCTCCTCCGGAAGGGCCCTCAGCAGGGCGATCTGGTCGTCAGTCAAACTCAGGTCATTACAAGACAGGCTCACGGAAGGCGGCACCGGCTTGGGCTCTGTTTTCTGCCGGGCCTGATAGCCCATAATGGAGGGCTGATGCCGGGACTCCTCCGGCCGTAGTTTATCCGGGAAGCGGGCCATAAAATCCCCCAGCAGGTCCCCGGCCTCGGTCACCATAATGGCGCCGTCCCGGATCAGCTGGTTGCAGCCCACACTGGTGGGCGCGTCAATGGGACCGGGGACGGCGTACAGCTCCCGCCCCTGCTCCAGGGCGGTACCGGCGGTGATGAGGGCGCCGCTGCGCTCCGGGGCCTCCACCACCAGTGTGGCAATGCAAAGTCCGGAGAGAATGCGGTTGCGGACGGGGAAATGCCAGCCGGCAGGCTCCGCTCCCGGCGGATACTCGCTGAGAAGGACACCGGCCGCCGCCACATCCTCGTAGAGATATCGGCTCTCCGGCGGGTAATGGACATCCAGTCCGTTGCCCACCACCGCCGCGGTGACGCCGCCGGCCCGGAGGGCGCCCCGGGTAGCCGCAGCGTCGATGCCTCTGGCCAATCCGGTCACCACTAGGCCGCCACCACGGGTGAGGCCGTAGCCCAGCTTTTCGGCGCAGGTGACGCCGTAGGGCGTACAGTCCCGGGTGCCCACCACGGCCACCGCCACTTCCTCGTCAAAAACCGGCAGGCGGCCCTTGACATACAGCAGACAGGGCGGGTCGTAGATATTTTTCAGACGGCTGGGGTAGGCCGCGTCCTGGATGGTCAGAAGCTGGATGTTCAGCCGCTGGCAGTCCGCTAAAATCCGGTCGGCAGTGGAGAGGTCCTTGTTTTTCAGCAGCGCCGCCTGGGCACGGGTGATGCCCTCGGTCAGCAGTACCTCCTCCGGGTCGGCCCAAAACACGTCCTCGGGTGTTGGGAAGTGGCGCAGAAGCGCCAGGCGGGTCTGGTTGGTCAGGCCCGGCAGCTCCATCAGCCACAGCCAGTATTTCAGCATCCTTCGTCCCTCCCGTCGCTCCGGGCGCCTTCCCACAGCACCACGGCGGCGGCCACCGCCGCGTTCAGGGATTCACAGGTATCCCGCATGGGAATTTTTACGGTCCGGTCGCACAGGGCCAGGGCCTCTTTGGAAATGCCCCGGCCCTCGCTGCCGATGACCACGGCGCAGGCGCTCAAATCCACATCCCGCACGTCGGCGGTATCCTCCATCAGCGCGGTGGCATACAGGGGAAGCCCTGCCCCTTTCACCAGCTCCGCTGCCTGCTCCAGAGAGCAGACATGGCTGACCCGGCGGAACTGGACCCCCATGCCTGCCCGCAGGGTCTTGGGGTTATACAGGTCCGCGCATCCCGGCAGCAGCACCACCGTCCAGCCGAAGGCGTCGGCAGTGCGGAGAATGGTGCCCACATTGCCCGGGTCCTGGACCCCGTCCAGCAGCAAATACCGTCCGGGCTCCAGATGCTCCGGCGGGTCGGTTTTTCCCATCAGGCAGGAGAATACCACGCCCTGGGGCGTCTCCATGGGGCTGACGGAGCGCATGACGCTCTCCGTCACCCGGACCACCCGGGCGGGGCCGGACAAGGGCGGCAGTTCCACCCCTTCCGTGTACAGCACCGCTGTGACGGTCTGTCCCCACAGCTCCGCCTCCTTCAGCAGCTTGGGGCTGTCGCACAGGCACTCCCCAGACCTTTCCCGGTAGGACCGAGAGGAGGCCAGCTTGCGGAAATGGGTGCACAGAGGATTGGTCCGACTGGTGATGATCTCCATGGCTGCTCCTTTCCGGTATTTATCTGCTTCGGGGTGAGGCGGGTGCGTCCCCGACCCAAAAAGGGCCGGGGACGAAAATGGCTTAATAGAGCTTTGCGCCCGCGGGGATACGGTCGTCCACCATCAGGCAGTGGAGCTTCTCCGCGCCCTCCTCATGGTGAACGGCGGAAATGATCATGCCGCAGGAATCAATGCCCATCATCTTCCGGGGCGGCAGATTGGTAATGGCAATCAGAGTCTTGCCCACCAGCTCCTGGGGCTCATAGTATTCGTGAATACCGCTGAGAATCACCCGGTCGGTACCGGAACCGTCGTCCAGCAGGAACTTCAACAGCTTCTTGCTCTTGGGCACCGCCGTGCATTCCTTCACCTTCACCGCCCGGAAATCGGAGCGGCTGAAGGTCTCAAAGTCCACAAAGTCCGCGAACAGAGGCTCGATCTCCACCTTGGAAAAATCAATGGTGGGAAGGGTTGCCTCCGCCTGAGGCGCGGCAGCCTTGGGCGCGTCTGCCTTGGGCATATCCAGGGGTTTCATGGTCGGGAATATTACCCCGGTATCATCATAACTTCTCATAAGTTCTTATAACCCTT
>CATZYY010000187.1 GCA_958426425.1 uncultured Oscillospiraceae bacterium | reverse complement strand
TTACGAAAAATACGGCCTAAATGGGATTAGTCTGGATGATTTGGCCTGGCCGGATGCCCGGGAACAGATAATCTGCCAGTTTGATAATGAACTGTCGGCGTTCTGCGAGTTTTGCCAGCAACACCCGCAGCAAAAGCCGCTCCTGCTGATCGACAGCATTCGCAACTACAATCAGGGAATGCCGCTGGACTGCTTTTTGGATGTCTGCCCATGTGTTCAAAAATTGAAAAATACGTGCTGCTATATTGAGGACATGGACATGATCCTGACTGAAAACCTGCCCCGGCACCGTAAAGAAGACCGCAAAGTCTGGGCTCACCGAGTGGAATTTCACTCAGTGGATCTTAGCAGCACTGAAGAAACAGAACGTTTTTTGTCCTGTTATTCCGCTCTTTATAAGATTCCTGCCGGTCTGCGGGAAATGCTGAAAAGACTTCCGTTTTACACCATTGATTCCTATCAGCTCCATCTCTTATCAAAGACGTTGGAAAATTCCCGCCCGGGGTACCAATGGAATATCGCCGATCTTTACGAACAGTTTTGTGTAGAATATCTGCAGTATGATCAGGAGAAGATGGACCAAGCGGCGAAAGAGGCATATCACTTCGCATATACGGATGATTCTCTGCCTGCCTTGGACTATTACACATCCTCTTTTTGGATCTTGCTCCGCAAGCACGCCAGCTTTCTGGACTTTTTTATTGCCCGATACTATGTAGCGCAGATGAAGCGCTGCAGCAAGACCGGGGATGTCTCTGCGCTGGATATTATCCTCCCCAAAACGATCACCCGCTTCGTGTTACCACAGATTACCGGAAGCATCTCTCGTGAAGAAATGGTCATCAGCCTTGCTCGTGATCATTACGCACATATGGGCCCTTACGGGCAAAGCGAACTGACTTACTGGTTGGGACGGCTGACACTTTCCAACCAGAAGAATAATGCGACCCAGCTTTTGCGGAGATTCCTGCTGGAACAGGAGAAAACCATCGAAGAGAAAATGGTCCATCCCAATTACTACTCGGAAATCACCAAGAAAGAGGATCTGTTTCTCCTGAGAGGGATTATGGTAAGCCTGATATACCAGGGGTGCCGGGATATTTCCGACAAGTATATCAGCACTCTGCTAGATGATGATTTAGCCGCTGAGATCAATCGGGGCTTCCACCTGGAGTATTATGGAGACATCGCCTATCTTCCCAACGCCAGATCATTGAATTACACGGATAATATCCGCTTGGGCGAAAAAACCCTGAAACAGCTGTTCCTAATTTGCAATACATCAGCGTTTGAGATGCAGCCTGCTTTTGAACTGAGCTTGTTTACCATATGTTCGCTCATCCAGGCCCGCATAGAAAAGCTGCCCCTCCAAACCCAATTTCCCTTGCGCCCCTATCTCGTTGATCTGGAGAACCTGCTTCAAAAGCGGCTCGCATCCCCTCAGAGAATGGGACAAAAGCTGGAGGCATACTATCGCATGGTCCTTCAGGACTGCCAGGCATTTTTGAGAAAGTCCGACTCTTCCGGACCGCTGTCGGCGCGGCTGTTTCAATACTACAGCGGCTTGAGCGATATCCCCCGCACAGGCTGGAAGGACCGTGGTATTCCGAGTCCGGAAAGCCTTGCAGAGCATATGTATAGTACCTGGCTTATGGCATTTTTAATGCTGCCGGATACTTATTCCGGCGCACCGGACTACAACAAACAGTCCATTATGAAGTTACTGCTAATCCACGATATGGGAGAACGCACCACCGGTGACATTCCTCGCCCCCAAAAAAATCTGGACAGGGAGAAGTACGATCGAATTGAGGACTATGCCATGAGCTCGCTCCTTCTAAAAGGGACATATCCGCAGATGGGGAGAATGGACCAGGAATACGCCCTATGGAAAGAGTGGGAACAGAACGCTTCGAACATCAATGCCCTGATTGCAAAGGACATCGATACCGTGCAAGCGGCATATCAGCTGTGTTGTTATATGCTGAAGTATGAAGACCACTTTTCACGTTCCGATGTAACAAACTGGCTGTCAGAATATTTCACATTGAAAACAGATCTCTGCCGGGATTTTTTCCGTACGCTAATTTTCCATAATCCCGCATTCGCACCCCTCCACCTGGAGGAGCTGGTCCTTTTCACGAATTGATGAGAGGGCCCCGCTTGCATCTGCGTAGAGCTCAGTGAGAATAGGAGCTTCCATACACATGGTGCCTGCATAATCGGGGGACGGACAAACACTGCATAATGTCAAAGTCAAATAAATAGCGTCTGCCTGTGCAGCGACAAAGTCGGGCAGATACACGCAAAATACCTGATAGATACTCATATTGGCAATGGAACCCATATAAATTTTCTCCACAGGCGGAATACCGCGCATAATAAGAGACAAAGTAATCTTTCGACTCTGTGCACTCCGTCCGAAGGCGGAGAAACGGCCACGGTAACAGCTACCCTTTTGAGAGTTTCCATGATATAATACCCTTATATTTTTGAGCAGCGGGGGATCTCAATGAGCGTGGATATTCTGGTAGTGGATGACGAGGCAGCCATTGCGGACCTTGTGGAAGTCTATTTGAATAATGAGGGCTACACCGTTCACAAATTCTATAACGCCGCCGACGCCCTGGCCTGTGTGCGGCGGACGCACCTGGATCTGGCGATCCTGGACGTGATGCTGCCGGACATGGACGGCTTCACCCTGTGCCAGAAAATTCGGGAGGATCATCTGTTCCCCATCCTGATGCTGACCGCCCGGGTGGAAGATATGGACAAGATCATGGGATTGACACTGGGGGCCGACGACTATATTACCAAGCCTTTTAACCCTCTGGAGCTGGTAGCCCGGGTAAAGACCCAACTGAGGCGATATATCCGGTACAATTCCGGCGAGACCGTGTCCCGGGAGAACACGGAATACGACTTCCGGGGCCTCCAGATCTCCCAAACCACTCACAAGTGCACTCTTTACGGCGAGGAGCTGGCTCTGACGCCTCTGGAATTCTCTATTCTCTGGTATCTGTGCCGGAAACGGGGGCAGGTAGTCTCCAGTGAAGAACTGTTCGAGGCAGTGTGGGGCGAGGCCTACATGGACAGCAACAACACCGTCATGAGCCATATTGCCCGGCTGCGGGAGAAGATGCACGAGCCCAGCCGGAAGCCGAAATTCATCAAGACTGTCTGGGGAGTGGGGTATACCATTGAGTAAGCGAACACGATATAAAGGCCTTTCAGAGCGGGGACGCAGTCAGGCCCGGCGGGCCTGGGGGATCTATCTCCTGGCATTGATGTCCTGGGTAGCGGCGGTACTTCTGCTGGCCTTCCTGGGTCTGCTGGTGTGCAGTTCCTTCACCTGGTACAGCGGCCCCCTTTACCGGCTGCTGACCTGGGTCCGGGACAATATCGTCTTGGTCTGCACCTTTGTGGTGCTGATGGGCTGGGTATTCATCAGCTACTTTTTCGTGGCCCGGCCTGTGGCCCAGCTGGAGGCCCTGACCGACGCCGCCGAGCAGCTGGCCCGGCCTACGGAGGAGCGCATCGTATTGCCTGAGGCTCTGGCGGAGGCTGAGGTCCAGCTCAACGCCGCTCGGGAACAGGCCCTCCGAGACGCCCGGGCTGCAAAGGACGCCGAGCAGCGGAAAAACGACCTGGTGGTGTACCTGGCCCATGATCTGAAAACGCCCCTCACCAGCGTCATCGGCTACCTGACCTTGCTGCGGGACGAGCCCCAGCTCTCCCCGGAGCTGCGGGCGCGGTATACTGGGATCGCCCTGAACAAGGCGGAGCGGCTGGAGGACCTCATCAACGAGTTCTTTGATATCACCCGCTTCAACCTCTCCCATATCGAATTGGAAAAGCGGCCCACAGACCTTGCCCGGATGGTCCAGCAGGTGGTCAGCGAATTCGGGCCCATGCTGGCGGAGGCACATCTTACCTGCCGCCTGGATCTGCCGGACAAGCTGATGTGTCCCTGCGACCCGGACAAGCTGGCCCGGGTCTTGGATAATCTGCTGCGCAACGCCTGCCATTACAGCCTTCCGGACACGGAAGTCACCGTCACCGGGCGGGCGGAGGGAGACTGGGCCGTTCTTTCCTTTGCCAACCGGGGCCCGGACATTCCGCCAGACAAGCTGGCGCGCCTCTTTGAGCAGTTTTCCCGTCTG
>CATZYY010000186.1 GCA_958426425.1 uncultured Oscillospiraceae bacterium | reverse complement strand
CGGAGGTGATGGCGTCCACGCCGCAGCCGAAGGAGACCAGCTGCACCAGGTCCATATCCTTCTGGGTGCAGCAGTACCGGGCCGCCGCGTAGAGCCGGGCATGGTAGGTCCACTGGTTCAGCACCGTGGTGGGGAATTTCTCCACCCGGTTGGAGATAGAATCCTCCGTGATGACCGCGGCGCCGGAGCGGGTGATCAGGGTGTCGATGCCGTGGTTCACCTCCGGGTCCACGTGGTAGGGCCGGCCCGCCAGCACGATGATCCGGCGGCCCTCCGCCCGGGCCTGGTCGATGATGCGCTCGCCCTCCTTGCGGATCAGGGACATATGGTGGGCGTACTCGGCGTAGGCGGCGTCGGCGGCCTCCTTGATCTCCCCCTTGGTGATATCCGGGAAGTACCGGCGCAGAATGGTGAAGATCTTCTTGGTGAAGTCCTTGGGCCGGTGGAGACCCACATAGTCGTAGATGAACTTGGTGTCCTTGATCTCCGGGCAGTTGCCGGCGATGACCTCCGGGTAGTAGGCCACCACGGGGCAGTTGTAATGGTTATCCCCCAGGCCCTCGTCGATGTTGTAGGTCATGCAGGGGTAGAAGATGGCGTCCAGCCCCAGCTTGGAGAGAAACTGGATGTGGCCGTGGGCCAGCTTGGCCGGGAAGCAGGCGGTATCGCTGGGGATGGTGCCCTGCCCCTTCAGGTACAGGTTCCGGCTGGAGAGGGGGCTGTGGTACACGGCAAAGCCCAGCTTGGTAAAGAAGGTGTGCCAGAAGGGCAGCAGCTCCCAGAAGTTCAGGCAAAGGGGCAGGCCGATCTTGCCCCGCTTGCCGGGGACCGGCTTATATCCCAAAATCAGCTTGCGCTTATAGGCGTACAGATTCCGCTCGCCGGTGTCGGCCTTGCCGGTGACTGGCCGATCACAGCGGTTGCCGCTGATGAAGGTGGACCCGTCGGCAA
Organism: uncultured Oscillospiraceae bacterium; assembly: GCA_958426425.1. Lineage (GTDB taxonomy): Bacteria > Bacillota > Clostridia > Oscillospirales > Oscillospiraceae > Oscillibacter. The sequence continues at coordinate 3,287 of CATZYY010000186.1, read as the reverse complement.
AGGTGCTGACAGTCATCTGGCAGTTGTTTCCGCAGCGGCCGCAGACCTCGCTGCGGGTCTCCTGATGGAAGCTCGCCAGCTCCTGCCGGCTTAGCAGGGAGCTGGTCTGTCCGGCGGCAGACTTGCCCCGGCCGTACAATGCGGCGCCAAAGGCACCCATGAGCCCGGCGATGTCCGGGCGGATGACCTCCACCCCCATCTCCTTCTCAAAGGCCCGCAGCACCGCCTCGTTGTAGAAGGTACCGCCCTGGACCACAATGTTCCGGCCCAGCTCCTCGGGAGAGGAGGCACGGATCACCTTGTAGATGGCGTTTTTCACCACGGAGATGGAGAGACCGGCGGAGATATTCTCGATGGTGGCTCCGTCCTTCTGGGCCTGCTTTACGGAGGAGTTCATGAACACCGTGCACCGGCTGCCCAGGTCCACGGGCCGGTCGGCAAAGAGGCCCAGCTTGGCAAACTCCTTCACATCGTAGCCCAAAGCCTGGGCAAAGGTCTGGAGGAAGCTGCCGCAGCCGGAGGAGCAGGCCTCGTTGAGGAAGATGTTGCTGATGGCCCCCTGGTCGATCTTGAAGCACTTCATGTCCTGTCCGCCGATGTCGATAATGAAATCCACATTGGGCAGGAAGTGCCGGGCGGCGGTAAAGTGGGCCACAGTCTCCACCACGCCGTAGTCGGCGTGGAAGGCAGCCTTAGCCAGGTCCTCACCGTAGCCGGTGGTGGTGACAGAGGCCACATGGAGGGCGGGATGCTCGTCATAGAGCTTTTGCAGCACCTCCCGGATCAGCGGTACCGGATTGCCCAGATTGGGCCGGTAGTCGGTAAAGAGAATCCGGGCCTCCTGGTCCATGACCACCATCTTGACCGTGGTGGAACCGGAGTCAATGCCGATGTGAACCGGGGCGGCATAGTCGGCGCCGAAGGGGACACGGGGCACCGTGGCCTTGGCGTGGCGGGCACGGAAGGCCTCATATTCTTCCTGGGAGGCAAACAGCGCCGGCTGGGAGCGGTAGGTTTCGCTGGCACCCCGCTTTTCCAGCCGGTCCGCCACCTCCAGAAGATCGAAGGTCTGATCGGAGTAGAAGGCGGCGCCCAGAGCCACGAACAGCAAACTGTTCTCCGGGCACAGGCCCTTGACGCCCAGGGTCTTGTCAAAGCTCTCCCGCAGCACACGGGAGAAGGTCAGCGGCCCGCCCAGATACAGGACGTTCCCCTTGATGGGCCGGCCCTGGGCCAGACCCGCGATGGTCTGGTTCACCACCGCCTGGTAGATGCTGGCGGAAATATCCTCCGCCCGGGCGCCCTGGTTGATGAGGGGCTGCACGTCGCTCTTGGCGAACACGCCGCAGCGGGAGGCGATGGTGTAGGTCTTCTCCGCCCGGGCTGCGGCCTCGTCCATCTCATCGGCGCTCATTTTCAAAAGGGTGGCCATCTGGTCGATGAAGGCGCCGGTGCCGCCGGCACAGGAGCCGTTCATCCGCACCTCCATGCCGCCGGTCAGAAAGAGGATTTTGGCGTCCTCGCCGCCCAGCTCGATGATGCAGTCGGTGCCGGGGGTCAGGCGGGTGGCAGCCACGCGGGTGGCGAACACCTCCTGCACAAAGGGCACCTCCACGCTCTCCGCCATGCCCATGCCGGCGGAGCCGGAGATGGCGAATTCCGCCTTTCCGCCGGGCACGTACTGCGCCGCCACCCGGCGCAGCAGCTCCTCGGATTTCTCCAGAATATGGCTGAAATGCCGCTCGTATGTACTGTAAATCAGATGGTCCGCGTCGTCCAGCACCACGCATTTGATGGTGGTGGAGCCCACGTCAAGTCCCACTTTCAATGTCACTGCCTCCTTACAGGAAAACGGTTACGCCGGATTTTTCACGGCAAACCCGCACGATTCCACATTATTTGATATCTTACTCTTTTTCGACAGGATGTTCAACTGGAAAAATCACCAGCAAGTGTGAAGAAATTGTTAAGATTCCTATTTTTTCATCTCTGGACTTTTTCCGGAAATGTGATATACTGAACGGGACTTTTTCAAAGAAATGAGGCAACGGCCATGGACCGCGTTCTGTTACACTGCTGCTGCGCCCCCTGCTCCCTGAGCTGTATCGACCCTCTGCGCGCCGAGGGCATTGAGCCGGTGGCGCTGTGGTACAATCCCAATATCCATCCCTGGAAGGAGTATCAGGCCCGACGGGACTGCCTTCTGGAATATGCCCCCACCATCGGCATGGAGGTGCGGGTGTGGGAGGACTACGGTCTGCGGCAGTTTGTGGAGCACGTGGCCGACAACATCGACGAGCGCTGCGCCTACTGCTACGGCCACCGGCTGGAGGGCGCGGCCAAATACGCCGCGGAGCACGGCTTTGCGGCCTTCACCTCCACCCTTCTGGCCAGCACCTATCAAAACCACGAGGCCATCAAGGCCGCCGCCGAGGCGGCGGCAGCCCGCCACGGCGTGACCTTTTTGTACCGGGACTTCCGGCCCAATTTCCACGCCGGCAATCAGCGGGCCAGGGAGCTGGGCTTTTACATGCAGAAGTACTGCGGCTGCGTCTTCTCCGAGGCGGACCGCTACCAGAAGCAGATCGACCGGGACAGGGTAAAATTCGCGGAAACCTGAGCCCAGCATACCCGCCGCCTTCCCTGCCGTCCAGTTCTTTGGGACCATCGGCACCGGAAGCGGGACCGTTGGCTACGCCGGTTGACTGACGGCTTCAAAAGAGGGCAAAGAGGACTGCCTGCAGGCAGTCCTCTTTTGTATGTGTTCAATTCTTCAGGCTGTGGAGCGGGGCCGGAATCCGGCCGCCCCGGGCGATGAAGTCCGCGCTGGACTCCCGGTGGACCGGCATCACCGGGGCGGAGCCCAGCAGACCGCCCATCTCGATGGTGTCCCCCACGTCCTTGCCGGGGGCCGGCAGCAGGCGTACGGCGGTGGTCTTGTTGTTGACCATGCCGATGGCGGCCTCGTCGGCAATGATGGCAGAGATGGTCTCCGCCGGGGTGTCGCCGGGCACAGCGATCATGTCCAGACCCACGGAGCACACGCAGGTCATGGCCTCCAGCTTGTCCAGGCACAGCGTGCCGCAGCGGGCAGCGGCGATCATGCCCTCGTCCTCACTGACGGGGATGAAGGCACCGGAGAGACCGCCCACGCTGGAGGAGGCCATGACGCCGCCCTTTTTCACGGCGTCGTTGAGCAATGCCAAGGCGGCGGTGGTGCCGTGGGTGCCGCAGACCTCCAGCCCCATCTCCTCCAGAATCCGGGCCACGCTGTCCCCGATGGCCGG
>CATZYY010000185.1 GCA_958426425.1 uncultured Oscillospiraceae bacterium | reverse complement strand
TTTCCCGCCAAATGCTTTCCAGTTTCTCTTTCCACGGTCTTGTCTATCCTTTCAATGCGTCCCGCGCCTCAATGGTGGCGTGGTGCACAGGGTTTCCCATTGCGTTCATCTCTCCGATGGTCATCTCCAGGCCCATCAAAAGGCCCTTGTCCAAATCTTCATAACACACTTTCCGCAATTTGTCCACCCCCGGAAAATCCCGGGAGGGCTCGATATAGTCCGCCAGATACAATATTTTTTCCAGCAGAGTCATCCCGGCCCGGCCGGTGGTGTGCCATAAAATGGCGCCGTAGATCTCCTCATCCACGCCGAACACGTCCCGGGCGATGGCGGCGCCGGTCTTGGCGTGGAGCAGCTTCAGCGCCTGCCGCTCCAGGTCGTCCAGCCGAATGCCGTAGTGGGCGCACAGCGCCAGCTGCTCCGCCATATCCAGCTTTTTCGTGCAGTCGTGGAGCAGAGCTCCCACCCGGGCCTTTTCCACGTCGGCGCCGTACCGCTCCGCAAGGCGGATGGCCTCCTGCTCCGTGCCCAGTACATGGGGGATGCGCTTGTGCTTGAGGTAGCTGAGCGCCACAGGCCGCAGCTTGGCAAGAGGCAGATGCTTCAGGTCCGCCCCGGTGTGATAGAGGCCTTCTCTTAAAATGTAGCCGTACACCGCGGGGGGCAGCAGGTTGGCGCCCCGGTCCGCGGAGAGCTGTTCCCGCAGCTCCGTGGAGGAGATGTCCACCACGCCGGGGATGGTCAGCGTGAAGATCCGGGCGGCGGGATAGGTGCGGTACAGGTAGTCCCTCTGGACGGAGAACAGCTCCTCCGTGTCCTCCTCGGTGCGGCCGAAGGCGGCAATGCCCGCCTGGGCCAAAATCTCCTCCGGCGCGTGCCAGGTCTGAAGTGTCAGGAACATGTCCGTGCCCATCAGCAGCCACAGCTCCGCCTCCGGGTACAGCTCCTTGATCTGGGTCAGGGTATCGGAAGTGTAGCTCTTGCCCTCCCGGCGAAGCTCCAGGTCCAGCACCTCCACGCGATCCCCCAGGCCCATCTGCTCCGCCGCCAGGCGGGTCATCTCCAGCCGCTGCTCAGCCGTGGGACTGCCCGCAGGCAGGGCCTTGTGGGGTGGTAGGCCCGCAGGCACCAGCAGCAGCTTATCCAGTTTCAGCAGCTCAAATACCGCCCGGGCCGCCGTCAGATGGCCCAGGTGGGGCGGGTTGAAGGTCCCGCCGTAGACGCCGATTTTCATGCTTGATCCTCTCTTTGACGAAAATACAACCTTTATGTCCGGGGCTTTTTGGCCGGCTTTACCAGCTGGATGCGCTTTTCCTTGGGCTTGGAGTGGCTCTCCCGGTACAGCACGAATTTCGTGCCGATCACCTGTACCACCTCGGCCCGGGTGGCCCGGGCCAGCTCCTCCGCCGCGGTGCGGGCGTCATATTCAATGTTGTTGTCCAGCACCTTACCCTTCACCAGCTCCCGGGCCTCCAGGGCATCGTCGGCCTGCTTGATGAGATTTTCCCCGATGCCGTCCTTTCCGATGTGGAGAATGGTGTCGATGGAGTTGGCCAGGCCCCTCAGCTGGGCCCGCTGTTTGCTTGTCAGTTCCATATGGTCATCGGCGGCCTCTGCCGCCTCCCCTTTCTGTGTTCCGCCCATGGGGCGGTGTGGTCTTCTGTATTAAGACGTTGCTTTCTTCAAATAGGTTTCCAGTTTTGCGGAAAAATCCCGCAGGGCCCTGCCCCGGTGGGAGATCTCGCTTTTCTCCTCCGCCGTCAGCTGACCGAAGGTCTTGCCCTTCTCCGGCACCAGAAACACCGGGTCGTAGCCAAATCCGCCCTCTCCCAGAGGCGCAAAGGCAATGGCGCCGTCACAGCGGCCCTCCGCCGTCAACGTCTTTCCGCCCGGGAAGGCGCAGGCGATGGCGCAGGCAAAGTGGGCCGCCCGGGTGGTCTGTCCCCGCATGGAGTTCAGCAGCAGCGTGTAACGCCCCTTGTCGTCCAGGCCCTCCCCGCCGTACCGGGCGGAGTAGACCCCCGGACCACCGTTCAGGGCGTCCACGCACAGCCCGGAGTCGTCGGCAATGGCGGGCAGGCCCGAGGCGGCGCAGATGGCCTTGGCCTTCAGCATGGCGTTTTCGGCAAAGGTGGCGCCTGTCTCCTCCACCTCCACGGTGATGCCCACATCGGCGGGGCTCACCACCTCCACTCCCAGGTGGGACAAAATATCGGCCATTTCCCGGAGCTTGCCGGGATTGTGGGTGGCAAGAATGAATTTCATCAGCAAACTCCTTTCAGCGCCGCTTTCTGTATCTCCAGCAGCTCCCGGTTCCCCTTGGCGCACAGACGCACCAGCTCCTGCTGCTCAGCAGGGGTGAAGGCCCGGCCCTCGCCGGTGCCCTGGAGCTCAATGATCTCCCCCCGCTCGTTCATGACGCAGTTCAGGTCCACCTGGGCACGGCTGTCCTCGCTGTACTGCAGGTCCAGCATGGGCTGCTCGTCCACAATGCCGGCGGACACACCGGTGACGAAGTGGCGGATGGGACTGGAGCCCAAAATACCATCCTCCACCATCTTCCGGCAGGCCAGGGCCAAGGCGATGAAGCCGCCGGTGACGGAGGCGGTACGGGTGCCGCCGTCGCCCTGGAGCACGTCGCAGTCGATGGTGATGGTGTGCTCGCCCAGCTTGTCCATGTCCACGGCGGCCCGGAGGGACCGGCCCACCAGCCGCTGGATCTCGGCGCTGCGGGGGGAGAGCTTCAATTTGGATACGTCCCGCTTGCTGCGCTCCCGGTTGGCCCGGGGCAGCATGGAGTACTCCGCCGTCACCCAGCCGGAGCCCTCCGGCACATGGGGCGGGGTCCGGTCCTCCACGCTGGCGCAGCAGAGGACCATGGTGTCGCCGCACTGAATCAGGCAGCTGCCCTCGGCGAATTTGACGAAATCGGTGGTAATCTTGATGGGGCGCAGCTGGTCGAAAGCCCGCCCGTCCTGTCGTTTCATGGCACGGTCCTCCCCTTGTCAGATAATGGCCTCCACATAGGCTTTGGGGTCGAAGGGACGCAGGTCTTCAATCCCCTCGCCCACGCCGGCGAACTTCACCGGCACACCCAGCTCCCGGGCGATGGCGATGACGATGCCGCCCTTGGCGGTGCCGTCCAACTTGGTGAGAACAATGCCGGTCAGCCCCGCCGTCTCCTTGAAGGTCCGGGCCTGGATCAGGCCATTTTGGCCCGTGGTGGCGTCCAGCACCAGCAGCGTCTCCCGGGCGCAGCCCGGACACTCCCGGTCGATGATCTTGGAGAGCTTGGCAAGCTCCGCCATAAGGTTGGCCTTGTTGTGGAGGCGGCCGGCGGTGTCGCACAGCACCACGTCCACGTGCCGGGCCTTGGCGGCCTGGAGCGCGTCGAACAGCACGGCGCCGGGGTCGGCGCCCTCATGCTGACGCACCAGCTCGCAGCCGGCCCGGTCCGCCCAAATCTCCAGCTGGTCGGCGGCGGCGGCCCGGAAGGTGTCCGCCGCGCACAGAAGTACCCGCTTGCCCTCGCTTTTCAGCTGGTGGGCCAGCTTGCCGATGGAGGTGGTCTTGCCCACGCCGTTGACGCCGATGAACAGCACCACGCTGGGCTGCGTGGAGGTATCCAGGGCCATGTCGCCCACGTTCATCTCCTCCGCCAGAATCTCCCGCAGAGCCGCCTTCACCTCCTCCTGGTCCTGGAGCTTCTCCTTGCGGACCTTGGCGCGCAGCTTCTCCACGGCGTCCAGGGCGGTGTCCATGCCCAGGTCTGCCAAAATCAGCGTCTCCTCCAGCTCCTCGAAGAAGGCCTCGTCGGCTTCGGTAAAGCTGGAAAAGAGATTGGTGGTGATTTTTTTCAGTTTGTCAAAAAAGCCCATAGTATCCTCCAAAATCGGAAATCAGAACCGGGGCGGCTTGTCCCAGTCCAGTCGGTTTCCGCAGTATTTGCAGTATTCGCCGGGGAATGACGGCAGATGCGCCCCGCACTCCGGGCAGCGGAGGGTGAACAGCCAGCGCCGCCAGCAAAATCCCTCCGGCCACGCCCGCCGCCGGCACCTCTACCATCCCGCCGAGGGACAGCAGCACAAGGACCAGGACCAGCAGAGCGACGCTCAGGGCCATCCATCTGCGCAGCGTCTTAAGAACCGTCTCTCTACTGGATCTTCAGCTCCTTGGCAAGATCGTTCATGTTGATGGTCAGGATCTTGGAAATGCCCTGCTCCTGCATGGTGACGCCGTAGAGGAC
>CATZYY010000184.1 GCA_958426425.1 uncultured Oscillospiraceae bacterium | reverse complement strand
TTTTCGGGGGTGTTTGGCCCCCTGAGAGCCGGCCGAAAAAAGTACTAGATAAAGGACCGCCGTGGTAAACACGGCGGTCCGGCCACAAAGCCCCGCAGTGCGGGGCTTTCAGGGATTTGGCCACCGCCGTCGGTTTTCGGATTTTTCGATTTTCACAGCGGTGGTAGTTTTCAAAAATGCCGGTGTTCCAAGGCTTTGAGTGCCTTTTTCACCGCCGTGGTAAAAGGAGATGCTATGGAAGAAGAAAAACGAATCAAAATCACAGTTTGGCTGAAACCGGGGCTTGTCAGCCGCATGGATGGCTGGTTGGAATCTGACAACTGCAAGAGCCGAGGGGAGTTCACGGAAAAGGCGCTCCGGTTCTACATGGGATATCTGGCATCGGAAGACACCTCCGAGTTTTTGTCCCGCGCTCTGGTGGACACGCTTCGCGGGATCGTGGCCGACAACGCAAACCGTCTCCGCAGCTTGATTTTCAAGTGGTGCGTCGAGCTCAATATGATGGGACACACCATCGCCGCACACTTCCGCGCAGATCCGATCAACCGCCGGGAGCTGCGTGCCTATTCGGTGGACGAAGTAAAGCGCACCAATGGCCAGATCAGTTTCGACGATGCGCTGGATCAGCAGCGTCAGCTGGAAGATGACAACACATGGCACGGATCGTATTGATCGCGCCCTATCTCAAAGGCGGCAGAGACGCGGCACGTCTGGCTAACCGGATGCACTACTTCGCAACACGGGAAGGAGTGGAGCTGCTGACAGATCAGCGCGGCGGACTTCCTGCCTCGAAAAAACAGCAGGCGTACATCCGGCGGCTTATTCGCACCTTCCCGGAGGCGGCGGAACTGTTGGAGTATGACGACTACAAGGAACAGCCGACGCAGGAGAGGGCCAATGAGTTCATCCGTCAGGCACGGGAGAGCTTCGTGGAGTCCATGGATCAGCGGGAAAACTTTCTGGACTATATCGCGCACCGTCCCGGTGTCCAGCTGTCTGGCGAGCACGGCCTGTGGGACGCACAAGGCAAAGTGCGGAACCTCGCGGCGGCGGTCCGGGAGGTGGCGGAGCATCCCGGCAACGTGTGGACTCCGGTGATCGCACTGCGCCGGGAGGATGCGGAGCGGTTGGGATATGACAACGCACAAAACTGGCAGGCGCTGGTCAACGCAAACATCTGTGACATTGCCCGCGGCTTCAAGATCCATCCGGACCACCTGCGCTGGTACGCTGCGTTTCATCAAAAGGAAAAGAGCGTCCACATCCACATGGTGGTCTTCTCCACTGATCCCAAAGAGGGGTATCTCACCAAGCAGGGCATCCGGCAGCTCAAGTCTGTATTCGCCCGGCAGATCTACCGTCAGGAGCTCATCTGCGTCTATGAGGAGCAGACGATGTGGCGGGATCAGCTTGGAAAGGAAGCGGCCAACGCCATGGTCGAATCCATCCGACAGATGGCCAGCGGCACCATCCGGAACAGTCGGATGGAAAAGCTGACGCTGAAGCTGGACGAGCAGCTCCGTGATGTCAAAGGAAAAAAGGTCTATGGCTATCTTCCGCCCGATGTGAAGCTCACGGTGGATCAGATCGTCGAGGAGCTGGCCCAGGACCCGCGCGTCTCCAAAGCCTATGAGCTCTGGCAGCAACTGCGGGAAAAGGTCCTCAGCACCTATTCCAAGGACCTCCCGCCGCGTCTTCCACTGTCCGCGCAGAAGGAATTCAAGAGCGTGCGCAACATGGTCATCCGGGAGACGCTGCGGATGTCGCAGGAGCTGGTCCAGTCAGAGTCCAGTGAGATCGCCGGTGAGATCCAGCCGGACGCCACAGCTGCTGATGGCCCGTCGGAAGCTCAGAACGAGGGGGCGCCTCCTCTGTTCAGTAAGGAGCGGCGGTATTGGACGGCCAGGAAGTACCTCCGCGGGAGCGATACTACACCGCCGGATTACGAGCGCGCGTACCGTCTTCTTCTGCTGGAGGCCAAGGATGGGAACGCCCAGGCCATGTGTGACCTGGGCCGTATCTACCGTGAGGGCCTCCTGCCGGACTGCGGTCCCGACCCGGAAAAGGCGCGGGATTGGTACGCAAAGGCGCTGGCTGCCTTTCATGAGAAAGAACAGGCGAAGCCCAACAGCCGGACGGAGTATCGGATCGCAAGGCTGTATGCCAATGGCCTCGGTGTGGAGGCGGACGATGCGGAGGCGGAACACTGGTTCCGCCTGGCTGCCGAAAAGGAGAATCTGTTTGCGCAGAATGCCTTGGCCTCTCTGCTGCTCAAGCAGGGAAAGCCGGAGGAGGCTGCACTCTGGCTGGAGCGCGCTGCAAAGCAGGGAAATCCGGCGGCGCAGTATGCCCTGGGCAGACTGCATCTGCTGGGGACCGGCGTCCCGCAGGACAGGGTTCTGGCCATGGAACTGCTGGGCCGGTCCGCCGCACAGGGTGACAGCCGCGCCGCGGAGTTGGCAAAGGAGCCGGAACGGGTGTCCTTCCTGCCGGCGGCGATGGCAGTCACCAGGATGCTCCATCACATGAGCCGGATCTTTGAGCACAACTGCAAACAGGATCAGGTCTTTCAGGGACTCCAGATTGACCGGAAGCGGTGGCGGGAGCTGCAGGAACTGCGGATCGCCATGGGCCACATGCCGGACGATCATGAGGAGATAGAGATCAGCTTACGATGAGGTTGAGACCTCCTTGACTAAAAGTATATATCATGATATATACTATATAGGGAGGTGTATCAGGATGGAGACGGCAAAAATTTTTGAAACAGGCAGGAGTCAAGCTGTACGACTGCCAAAGAGATTCCGCTTTCATGTCGACGAGGTGGTTGTGCAGCAGCTGGGCGACGCGGTCCTTCTGGTTCCCAAGGAGTCTTTGTGGCAGACATTTCTGGATGGTCTGAACGAATTCACAGATGATGTCTTTGAAAATGGGCGCGAGCAGGGATCACAGGAGGAAAGAGACGCTCTATGATGTATATGCTGGACACCAATATCTGCATCTATACGATGAAGAGGAAGCCTGAACAGGTCTTGCAGCGTTTTCAGAAAGCACTGGACGAGGGGCTATGTATCTCGTCTATTACATTGGCCGAGTTGGAATATGGTATGCAGCACAGCTCTGATCCGGTAAAAAATGAGCAGGCCCTGATTCGATTTCTTGCACCGCTGAGTATCCTGCCATTTGGTGTAGCCGCGGCATCTGAATATGGTGCGATCCGAGCATATTTGCAGCGTCAGGGCACCCCGATAGGCCCTCTGGATATGCTGATTGCCGGACATGCCAGAGCAGAGAACCTGGTTCTGGTAACGAACAATGTCAGAGAGTTTGAACGAGTTCCCAATTTGGAGATTGAAAATTGGGCAGAGTGAACCGACAACTGCCCACGAGGAAGTTCATATGGGAAATCGTTTCGTGCCGGATGACAAAGAAAAGACCGGTATTGGTGTTGCCCTGAAACGGATCTTTGGCTGAAGGAAGATATTGTTGCACTGACAGGGATCAAAACCGTTGTGCGTGGAGCACTGAACAAGCAATCCTAAAACGAAATACAATAATTTGAAGCATCAGCTTTCTCACAGAGAGCTGATGCTTTTTTCTTTGGAGGTGAAGAATGTATGGGGACCTTTGTTTATTTCACAGAGGAACAGAAACGACAGGCCAATGATGTGGATCTGGAGGCATATCTGCTCCGGCGGGGAGAGAAACTGCTCCCCTCTGGACATGAAAAAAGATTAGCATCAGACCGGAGCGTCACGATCCGCGGCAACGAGTGGTTCGATCATGAGAAGCAGACCGGCGGGCATCCGATTGATTTCCTCCGCGTCCATTACCAGATGTCCTTTCCGGAGGCGATGCGGGAACTGCTGGGCGGAAACCAGGGACAGGCGTTCCCGGCAGCAAAGAAGAAGGAGGTGCCGTCCAAGCCGTTTGTGCTCCCACCGGCGAACTCCAATATGCGGCGAGTCTTCGCATATCTGATCCGGAAGCGTCAGATCGACCGGAATGTGCTGATCGAGTTTGTGAGAGCGAAGCTGATCTATGAGGATGCAGATCATCACAACGCCGTATTCGTGGGCAGGGACGAAAATGGCACTGCAAAGCACGCGCACATGCGCAGCACCAATAGCTGGGGCGATCCCTTCCGCCTGAACGTGGAGGGGTGTGATCCCGGATACAGCTTTCATTATGATGGGAAAGATGGGCGCCTCTTTGTGTTTGAGGCGCCCATTGATTTATTGTCGTACA
>CATZYY010000183.1 GCA_958426425.1 uncultured Oscillospiraceae bacterium | reverse complement strand
GGAACCCTTCCTGGGTTCCTCTCGTAACTCTCTTCCTTCCCGTCGCGCAAGTCTTCCCTCTTTTTCGACAGCCTCCAAATCGGTATTATGGGCATTTTATTGGCTGCCTGCAAAGTCCCCTCATCGCTCAGGGCTTCGGCTTCTTGTCCCTGGGCGGGACAGATCGCCTGACCGCCTCCGGCCTGGAGGGCGGCGCCTCCCGCCACTTTTCCTCCGGCACACCTCTTTGCCGCAGACGCCGCTTCACAAAGTCCCGGAACAGGGCATACAGCACGGAGCACAGCGGAATGAAGATCAGCATGCCAAGAATGCCCAGGAGGCTGCCGCCCAGGGTCACGGCGGTCAGCACCCAGATGGAGGGCAGGCCTACGGAGGAGCCTACTACATGGGGATAGATCAGATTCCCCTCCACCTGCTGGAGCACCAGGAACATGGCAATGAACCACAATGCCTTCCACGGATCGTCCACAGCAATGAGCAGGGCACCTACACCGCAGCCGATAAAGGCCCCCACAATGGGAATGAGAGCCGTCAGGGCGATCAGCACACCCACCAGCAGGGCATAGGGCATACGAAAGATGGTCATTGCCGCCACAAACAGCGTGCCCAGGATGCAGGCCTCCAGGCACTGGCCGGAGAGGAAACTGGAAAAAGTCCGGCTGGACAGCCGCAGCACCTCCAGCACCCGATCACCTCGCTGGGGTGGCAGCAGGGCGTAGATCACCTGCCGGCCCTGTCGGGCCAGCTTTTCCTTTTGCATCAGGATGTAGAAGGAGAAAATCAGGGCGATGACAAATGTGCTGACGCCGCTGACCACCCCGCCGATCAGACCGCCGCCGGAACTCAGCAGACCGCTGCCCAGGCTCTGGGCAAAGTCCAGAGCTTTCCGGGACAGGCTCTGCCAGTCCATATCCAGCTCCGCGATGAAGTCCTGGATCATGGGCAGATAGGCGGAGAGCCCATTGAGCCATTCCTGGAGACGCCGGATGGCGGCGGGCACCTGGTTTGCCACGGACATGGCCGCGTCGGCGATGCCTGGGCCGATAACCGAGGAGGCCAGAGCCAGCACGCCCAGCACCGCCACCAGCGTCAGCAGCAGGGCCAAAGGCCGCCGACCCTTCCCGCCTTTGGGTGTTCCCGGAAACAGGTGCCGCTCAATGGCCCGCATGGGCACGTTGAGGATGAAGGCAATGGCGCTGCCCAGCAAAAAGGGACTGAGAATCCCCAGCAGCCACCGAACGGCGCCGGCCACCGCCCCCAGGTTCTGCAGGGCGCAATAGAAGGCTACGCCGCCGCAGATCACCAGCAGCAATCCCTTGATGTTGCTCTTGTTGAATTCCATATACGTTTCCTTTCGCGCCGGTCCCGGCGCACAAGACGGCGTGATTCAGCCCTGGCGGCACATCTGGGCCGCGTGGAGGTAGCCTCGGGCGGATTCCCGGTTGCCCTCGATCTCCTCCGCCGTCAGAGGGCGGACCACCTTGGCCGGGCTGCCCAGGATCATGGACCCAGCAAGGGCGTCCATCTTGCCGGTAACCAAAGCACCAGCGCCTACGATGCAGTCGTCACCGATCTTGGCGCCGTTGAGAATGATGGCGCCCATGCCTACCAGCACATTATTGCCCACGGTGCAGCCGTGGACAATGGCGCCGTGGCCGATGGTGCAGCCGGCGCCCACCACCGTCTCCTCATGGAGAATGGCCCCGTCCTGGATGTTGGTGCCCTCGCCTACGGTGATGGCGCCCTCGTCTCCCCGCAGGACGGCATTGTACCAGACGCTGACCCCCTTGCCCAGGGTCACATCGCCCACCACGGCAGCGCCGGGGCAGATCAGAACATCCTCGTCAGTCTCTCTCTGTTTGTAAGCCATGGTCGTTCCTCCTATGTCAAATTTGCCGTGCGGCCCCCGCCGCCGGCTTCTCTCTAGTTGCCGCTCAGATTCCCTGAGCGAAATTGCCGTTTACGAAGATGGGGACCTCCCGGCCGTCCCGGGTGGTGGCGGTGATGGTTAAGTCCGCTGTGCCTACCATAAAGTCCACATGGGTGATGGAGTCGTTGAGCCCCCGCTCCTTCAGCTGCTCCTTGGTCATCTGCCGGCCGCCCTCAATGCAGGGGTAGGCCTCGCCGAAGGCGATGTGGCAGGCGGCATTTTCGTCAAACAGGGTGTTGTAGAACAGAATCTTCTGGTTGGAGATGGGGCTGTCATAAGGCACCAGGGCCACTTCGCCGAAGTAGGCGGCCCCCTCGTCCACGCTGATGGCGGCTTTCAGGGCCTCCTCGCCCTGCTCCGCCCGGGCCTCCACGATTTTGCCCTCCTTCACCACAAAGTGGAACTTGTCGATGATGTGGCCGTCGTGGGCCAGGGGCAAAGAGGCGTACACCACGCCGTTGACCCCGGTCTTCAAAGGGGCGGTGAAGATCTCCTCCGTGGGGATGTTGGCGATGAAGGGCACCCCGGAAAGGGTCCGGTCGTTGCCCGCCTCCCACACGCAGCCCTCCGGCAGCTCCACCGTCAGGTCCGTGCCCAGGGAATTGACGTAGTGCAGGGATTTCAAATTCAGCTGGTTCAGCCGGTCCACCCGGCGGCCCAGGGTATCCAGGTGGGCCCGCCACTTTTCAACGGCCCCGCCGTCACCGCTGATGCGGACGGAGCGGAAGATGGCCTCCCACAGTTTGTCCATGGCCTCCGCCTCCGGCAGGTCCGGAAACACTTTCCGGGCCCAGGCGGGGATGGGAATGGAAGCGATGCACCAGGGAAAGCCGCTGGACATCTGCAGCCGGTCGAAGTCCTTTAATGCCTTGCCGCTGGCCTGCTGGCTGCGGACCAGTCGGCTGGGGTCCACGCCCTTGAGATTCTCCGGGTCCGAGGCGGAGATGGCCAGGTACGCCGCTCCCTCCAGGGCGTAGTCATTGTAAAAATGCCGCCGCCACAGAGGCACCGTGTCGAACACGGAATCCTCCGCGTGGAGGTACTTCATCCGGCCCAGAGCGTCGTCGCTCCAGTTCATGACCACTTCCCGGCAGCCGGCGTCATAGGCCTCCGCCGCGCACAGCCGGGCAAAAAAGGCGCACTCCACCGGGGAGGAGATCACCAGCGTCTGCCCCTTTTGCACATTCAGGCCCACCCGTACCAGCAGGCGGGCGTATTCCCGCAGTTTTTCTTCCATGAAACCCATGTCATCCTTTCCGTATGAGAGATTGGGATTTGTGTCCATTGTACCGAATGATGGCCAGAAAGTAAAGGCTACACCTCACCCCGGCCGTCCTTGCGCAGACTGATAAGGGTGCCGTTGAGCTCCGCCCCTAAAATCAGAGTGGCGGCGCTCATGTACAGCCAGATCAGCAGCACAATCACCGCGCCGATGGAGCCGTACAGCAGGGAGTAGTGGGCCACATTGTCCACGTAAAAGGCATACAGCCAGCTTAACGCCAGCCACGCCGCCAGGGCCGCCAGGGTGCCGGGCCAAATGTTCCGCCAGGGCTGGCGGGCATCCTGGGCCAGGGCGTACAGGAAGAACAGCGCAAAGTACCCCGCCACTGCAGACACCGGGAACCGCAGCCGGGCCCACAGCTCCGCCAGGAAGGCCGGCAGATGGAAATTCTCCACGGCATACAGCAGCAGCCGGTCCCCCACGGTCATCAGTGCCAGGGTCACAGTGATGGTCACGATCAAAACCACCGTGTAGAGAAAGCTCTTGACCACATGGCGTACCGCTCCCCGGGGCGGGCCCAGATGGTAAGCGGTCCGCACCGCCCGCATCAGCGTGTTGGTGGCCCGCATGGGAAAATAAAAGGAGAAGAACAGGCCGAACAGCAGCAGCTGGGGGCTGGGGTCCGCGCCCACATAGTTCAGGTACATCCCCACAATGGACACCACCTCCGTGGGCAGGAAGTCTCCCAGGGCGTTCAGAATCGCCGCCACATCCAGCTGCAGCAGGCCCAACAGGGCGCTGACAAAGATCAGCAGGGGGAAGATCATAAACAGCAGATAAAAGGCCAGGGCCGCGCTCTGACTGCCCACGTTGTGGCGCAGATACCGCTGGGTCATAAGATAGATCCCCCGCAGCAAGCGGTTTTGGGGCAGGACCACGAGCATCCCTCCTCTCCGGTCCGTGACAGGGACTAGTATGTGCATTTTTGGAAAAAAGCGCCGCCCTTACTCCCAGGTAGCCCAGACCTCCGGGCAATAGCCCACGGTGGCCTCCTTTCCGTTGCGGACGATGGGGGTGCGGAACAGCTCCGGATGCTCCAGGAGCTTTTCCTCCTGAGCGTCCGGGGTCAGATAGGCCATGTAAAGGGCC
>CATZYY010000182.1 GCA_958426425.1 uncultured Oscillospiraceae bacterium | reverse complement strand
CGGCGGCGGAGATCCTCGTCGCTGAATTGATAGGCGTCGGCGAGGATACCGGCCACCATGTCCTGCTCCACCGCCTGCCGGAAGGCCAGGGAGGACAGCCGCTCCTCCAGTTGTCCCAGCCGCCCGTCCAGGTAAGACTTGATGGAGGTGGGGAGGAACAAACCAGCGTCGTTGGCGCTGAGGTAGTCCAGGTAAAAGTCCACCGCCCGCTCGACGAAGGCGGTCATGCTCCGGCTTCCGTCCTCCTGATACCGGCGCTCCAGGATGGCTTTCTTCTCTGGGGTGAGATAGAAAGCAAATCTCTCTTTTTTGCCCATAAACTGCTCCTTTCCGGGGCATGACCCCTATTTTTTCGTTATGGCAGTAGGAGTTCGGGGATTGTGACCACAAACGTGATCCCCGCCGCCTGTTTTTGACCCCACTTTTGATACACCCAAAACTCCCGTAACTGCCCGCACTGCGGGCAGTTGTGACCGGCCGAAGGCGCCACCGGCGACCCCGGCGTTTATCCTGCTTTCCCTTTCGTCCTTCGGTTCCGCTCCAAAAGGGCCGGAAGCCTTGTACCGCAACGCCTCCCACAACCGGCCCACACTGGCCTGAAACCCGCCGAGAGGGGCAGGGACTCTGCCCCTCCCGCAATCGGGGCACACAGTGGCCCACAGGCGGTCACGTTGGGCTTTCCCGCGCCCGCAGGAGTTTCGCCACTCGCTGGCGTTCTGTGGCTAACTCCAATTCCGCCAGTTGGCGGTCGTAGTGCTGGTCAATCACCTCTCCGATAGGCCGGAGAGTAAACAGCAGATTTCCGTTGCGCCTGCCGCTGGACTTGGTAATGACCTCGGTGGGTTCGGTGGTGATGAGACCACGCTCCTCCAGTTGACGGATGTACTTGCGGACAGTATTTTCACTCATGCCCACTGCTTCGCCGATGGTCTTGATGCTGGGCCAGCACTGATGCGTCTTTCGATTTTCGCACCGTTTCAGGAAACTGTACACCGCCAGCTCGCCATAGTCCAGTCCCAGCTGGAACAACTCGTTGGGCAGGAAGAAACCGTCCCGATAATTTCCGTACTTCATGTGCCGCCTCCTGTGTGTTCCTTCACCCACTGGATGAACTGCTCCTTGGGTACCACCATCCTGTTGCCGATGCGCAGTACCGGGAAGCCCGGCTCGTGCATCAGTTCATATCCGCTGGACGGTGAGACGCCCAATACCTTCGCCACTGTTTTTGAGTTGAGAAACAGCGGCAGCTCCTCATAATTTTTGTAGGCAGACTCTTTCATTTTGATTACCCCCTCTACTACTTTACCCGAGGACATTTCTGAAGTGACATAGAATTGACACACCTGTGCTTCTTTTAACCCCCTCACTATGTATTGGGGAAATAATATCCTTTTGACATATTTCTGACAGAAAAGCGGAGCGCCTGCTTGGTCAGCAGACGCTCCGCTCAGTGTTGGGTCGATTCAGTTTTGCGCCGGTTTCCGCAGACGGCATTTTCCATCTGCTTCGTCCCGATCCTTCAGCAGACGAGCCAGGGCAGAGAAAAACTTCTTTTGCAGATAGTCCACGCTGCCCCGGTTGAGCTGATGGGCCTCTGCGTACTTGCGGATGGACAGGCCGTCTACAAACCGCTCCCGGAAATAGTCCCGGTATTCTGACAGGATGGTTTTCAGAGCGTTGTCCAGAAACTGCAGATCCTCTTTCAGCTTGGCGAAATCACTTCGTGTGATGGCCGCATATCTTTTTTCTTTCACGCAAAGGTGGTATTTGTTCCAGTCGAAGGTGTAGTTCTCGCAGAGTTCCTTGGCGTATGCGTGGTAGGTGAGAGACTGCTGATACTCTCGGGAGTCGTATTCTTCATCCAACTGCCGCCGATGCCGTTTGCGCACCGGCCCCCGGAAGCCCTCATCTTCCAGTCTTTCGATGGCAGCCGCTGAGATCTTCATGTTTATCTGCCGCTTGTACTTGGCCTTCCGCTCTCCATCCACTTTTACGAAGGCGCAGAAGGATTTTTTGCTGGAGGTGCAGTACCTGGGGACATCCGCGAAAGGATAGGAAGTCCAGATGACGGTCTCCTCTCCGGTGTCGGCATCGGTGGCCGTGGAAATCACATAGACCACCTTGCCATCGTACCGCCGGTAGTACCCAGCACAGATCCGCCTGCCCGCCATTGCCGTACCTCCATTCTTTTTCTGCCTTCAGTATAGCGAAGCGCGGGCTTTCTGTAAATGGTGGAGGTTTTTCTTTGTTTTATTCCCCAGCAGGATTTGAGGGCGCTTGTCTGTTATAGGCGATTTATTATTTAGTAAAATTTTAGTAAAATCTATTGACTTCGACAGCATCAGAAATATAATGGGTTTAGAACGACATAAAAGGGGGAACTTCATGGCAACAATTAAAGATGTAGCCCAGGCCGCCCAGGTCTCGGCTGCCGCGGTTTCCCGAGTTCTAAATAAGGATGACAATATCTCTGTCACGCCGGAGGTGCGGGCCCGGATTTTTCAGGCGGCTCACGCCCTGGGCTATGTGTCCCCACGGCAGCGGAAGGCGGCGGAGCACAAGACTCATCTGGTCATCGGGGTGGCGGACTGGCGAATCATACGCCCGGATCGGCCCAATGTGCGGCTGTCCTCTCTGTCCTGCCTGGTGCAGATGATGACGGACCAGTATGAGGTCTCCTTTGTGCGGCTGACCTTTGGGGAGCCCCAGAAAGTGGACGGCATCATTGCCCTGGGTGTGTTCAGCGAGAAAGAGATCGACTTTCTCCGCTCTCTGTCCTTTGCTATCGTTTTCGTGAACTCCAATCAGCACAACTATGAGTTCGACCAAGTGCAGGTGGACTTTGACCGGGGCCAGGAGCAGATGGTGTCCTATCTGCTGGATCAGAAGCGGTACACCGGCCTGGGGTATATCGGCGGCATCTACGACGGGCCCAATGGCCGCATCGGTGCCCACCGCCTGGCAGCCATCCAGCGTATCTTGGAGGAGCGCGGCCAGTACGATCCCCGCACCTTCCATGTGGGGGAGATCAGCCGGGAGAGCGGCTATGCACTGGCCAAGAAGGCCGTGGAGGAACATGCTCTGGCTGAGGCCATACTGCTGGGCAGCGACGAGGTGGCTGAGGGCGCTCTGGAGGCTTTCCGGGAGCTGGGCATCCGTGTGCCGAAAGATGTGGCGGTCATTATTTATCAGGATATTCAGACTTTGGAGAGCAAGTGGCCCACCGGCACCTGCCTGGAGATGTTCCCGGACTATGTGTGGGAAAACGCCCTGGAGCTGCTGTTCGGGCGAATCAGCCAGCGCCGCTCTCAGGCGGTCACCGTCACAGTGCCTACCCACCTGAAGATCGGCGACACCGCCTGATCTCCTACAATGGTTATAAGAGGAATTTCCTCTGTAACAGATACATTCTAAATCAAAGGCAAAATACAGCAAACATCGAGGAGGATTAAAGTATGAAAAAAGCACTTTCTCTCCTGCTGGCCGGCGTGATGTGCATTGGCCTGTTGGCCGGCTGCGGCGGTCAGAACACGGAGGACACCCAGGGCTCCGGCAGCACGCCGGACACCAGCAGCACCCAGGAGAGCGGGAACAAGACTATCGATACCCTGCGCATCGCCTTTGTTCCCTCTCGGGAGCCGGAGGAGATCATCACCGCCACCGAACCCCTGAAGCAGATGCTCACCGATGAGCTGGCTAAGCTGGGCTACGACGTGGGCGAGGTGGACATCACCGTGGGTACCAGCTACGAGGCGGTGGGCGAGGCCCTGTCCGCCGGCACCGCCGATGTGGGCCTGATCCCCGGCGGCACCTATGTGCTCTATGACGACGGCTGCGACGTGCTGCTGACCGCCACCCGGGACGGCCTGTCCATCGACTCCGACAACGCCAAGGACTGGAACGACAACGCCCCCACTGAGCCCACCACCGAGCAGGTCACCAGCTATCGGGCCCTGATGATCGCCGGCCCCTCCGAGAAGGGCCAGGAGCTGGCCGCTAAGGTCAACGCTGGCGAGGCCTTGACCTGGGAGGACGTGAGCAGCGCCAACTGGAGCGTGGCCAACTCCTCCTCTCCCGCCGGTTACATCTATCCCTCCCTGTGGCTGCAGGAGAATTTCGGCCACAACATCACCGACCTGCCCCACGCGGTGCAGTCCGACTCCTACGGCAGTGCCTTCGCCCGTCTGGCCTCCGGTCAGGTGGACATCCTCTGCACCTACGCCGATGCCCGTCGGGACTATGAGGACGAGTGGACTGGCGAGTACGGCATGACCAACAGCATTTGGGACGACACCGCCGTGGTGGGCGTCACCCCCGCCATCTACAACGATACCATCAGTGTCAGCAAGACCTCTCCTATCATGGACGACGACTTCAAGGCCGCCCTGTCCGAGGCTTTCATCAATATCGGCAACACTGAAGAGGGCAAAGAGGTCATCGCTATTTACAGCCACAACGGCTACCTGCCCGCACAGTCCTCTGACTACGACTCCGAGCGGGCCGCCCAGGAGATGATCCAGTCCCTGAACAGCGCGGG
>CATZYY010000181.1 GCA_958426425.1 uncultured Oscillospiraceae bacterium | reverse complement strand
GGCTGCGGCACAGATGCCGATCGTAGATCAGGCAGGCCAACAAATTCGCCACGGCGGAGATCGGAACTGCCAGACTGATGACCAGCATGCCTGCGCCGGGCATCAGGCTGAGAAGGTAGGATAAGGGAACACGCACCAGAAAAGCGGAGGCAAGACCTTGGATCATGACGAAAGGCGTGCGTTCCATGCCATTGAAGTACCCCAGTGTGCAGAAAATGGCGGGAGTGAGCAGATATTCCAGGGAGCTGCCCCTGAGGTATGCCGCGGTAGCGGCAATGACTTCGGGATCGTTTTCAAAGATTGCAGCCAGAAGGCCTCCGCCGAAGAACGTGAGCAGAAAGATGCCAGCGCCGAATACTACGGAGATGCGTCGGGCAATCAGCAGGGAGTTTCTGGCCCGGACGGGCTGTCCGGCCCCCATGTTTTGGGCCACGAAAGTGGAGAGGGCAGACATGAACGCCATGGGGATGATGGAGAGGAATACGAAAAGCTTCTCCGAAATGCCGATACCGGCAGCCTCTGCCACGCCCAGGCGGTTGACAATGCTGGTGATCATCAAAAAGGAGATGTTTACCAGAAAATCCTGCAGGGCGATGGGCGCACCCAGCGCGGTAATCCGCAGGACACAGCCGCGGGCGCGAAAACTTTCCTGGGTGAGGGAAAAGGGAAGCGGACGGCGCCGGATATAGAGAACGGAGAACAGAACGCTGCATGCCTGGGCAGCCACTGTGGCCAGCGCGGCACCGGCGGCATCCATATGGAAAACACCCACCAGAAGAAGGTCCAGAAACACATTGACGATGCAGGCGATGAAGACGAACAGCAGGGGGCTTTTGGAATTGCCCAGTCCGCGGAAGATGCCGCTGATGCCATTATAGGCTGTGATAAAGACCATGCCTCCGGCGCAGATGCGGATATAGGCAATCGTTTGATCTAAAGCGTTGGCAGGGACGTTCATCCAATGGCAGCAAAGAGGTGCAAAAACTGTTACCAGCCCGGTCAGAAGGATTGCTACCGCTGAAAAAAGCTTGATTTGTCCAGCAACGATCCGTCCGGCTTGCTGGAAATCACCAGCTCCCACTGACTTTCCTACCAGAATGGTCACGCCCATGGTCAGTCCTGTAATCAAAGACGTGACAGACTGCATCATCTGGCTGCCGGTAGCCACAGCCGCAGTGCTGGCTGTGGAGGAGAATTTTCCAACTACGGCAAGATCCACGGCTCCGTAAAGCGCCTGGAGCAGCAGCGAGAGCATCAGGGGCAGGGCAAATCGGATCAGCGGGGGCAAGATGGGACCTTGTAAAATTTCGTTATGAGCGGATGGCGTCTGACTCACTGCGGCGTTCCTCCTTACACGGGATGGATATAAAAAAGAAAAATCGCCAACAAGCATACACTTGTTAGCGATAATGTACCAAACGAAGCGTTCCTAACGCGCTCCACATTATAGCAGTTTGTTTTTGTTAAGTCAAGCACGAGGAACAGAGGGAGGCGTGGCAGTCCGAAAGATGCTTCGTGGGGGGACCCTGCCAGAACATCTATTCCTTTGAAAAACAAAATGAAAGTCCACAAATTCTTGCAAAATCAGAAGCTTTTAGTGAAAGTTGCTGGGTTCGAACCAGTGACCTCCTGCGTGTGAAACAGCCCTATGAAACTTTTTTTGGTGGTTTCCGGTAGTTTTTAATCGTTTCCTCTCAAATCCAATTATTTTCCAGACGTGATTTACTGCACAAAATCCATCTGTTCCACAGACCCCTGTGGTACAAGCTGTGGTCTGAAAGCCGTTGCAGCAGCCGGGACTCCGGTTTTGAGCCGGCATTTTAGACCCTGCCAAATGTGGGGGAATAAAATAATGAGGAGGAAAGAACATCCGCATCCGAGGCCCTAAACCCTCAAAATTTGCGCCGCAGTAAAGAATATAGAACCTTGCTATACGAGAAAGGACCTTCCGGCCAAATCTGCCGGGAGGTCCTTTCTTCGACTATTTCTTTTCATAGCGGTCATCGTGCCCCAGCGCATGCCCCAGTGCGGGATCGTGCGTTACCATAGTCCAAGCAATGGATTTCTCGCGGGCAGTCAGGTTTCGAACCTGGGAGCCGGACGCCGCCCCGCCAAAGCTGTCCGCCCCATAACGACTGATGGCGTATTGCCTGGAAAAACGGAGAAACTCCGCATCGATTTCCGGGGTGTTGTCGGGATCGTCAAGGTGATGGCTGTACGCCTGCGGATACATTCGGTGCATTCTCTCCCGAAATGCGTCTGCCTTCTCGTGGGGCCAGTACAGATCGCTGGTACACCACAGTTCCGGATTGCAGGTCAGGAACGGGTGATAAAACATCCACATGGTCGCGTAAAAGAAATCCAGAGAATGCGCGACCTCTACATCTGTTTGCCCGTTTGCGTACATTTCTTCTATGTGACGCTCGATATACACCTGGATATCCTGATTTTTCCCTTCCACCATGCGTATGGTGGGTTTTGTCCCATTCTTTTCCGCCTCTGCCTGATTGGATTGGACGAGGCAGAAAACGAGGAATCCGGCAAAAAATATCCCTAGCCAGACAAGGGCGCTCCCCGGTAGGAAAATGGCGAGGAAGAGAACGATTGCAATAAGCAGTACCATGAGTAAAACCTCCATTCACATTGTTGCGGCGTTGCTTGGGGAAGTTTGCTTTACGGCGAACGTCCTTCTCCCTTCCGACAGCCCTGCCAGGGAACGGAGCGGACGACTTCCGTTCCTGCCGACTGTGGGAACAAAGCAGTCCCCCATAGCTGAAAAGGACAGGGAACTCCCTGGCGCCAGCGGCGCTTCAAACCGCCTCTGCCACGGAGTCCGACCAAATAGATCCCGCCCGCTCTTTGCAGCCCGTGTACGATATTCCCGATCCCGTTCATATCTTCGCATCCCTCTCTTTTGAGCTTTCACTGAGAGATCGGCAGAAACGTCGGAAAATTCAGGGCTCGGAAAGCGTGAAAGAGATTTTTCCATGTACATAATGAGAAAGACAGCCCGGAAGGATTTCTCCGGGCTGTCCTGTGTTTTTGCTGGAAAAAGATCCGAGGAAAAGGCCACTGCTGGCCCCCTGAGGGAGTGCGGATTGCATCTCCAAAAGCGTACAACCCGGAAGGCATAAAATTGGATGGGCCTCCAACTTGTGTTTCGTATTTTATCATAGGCCCACCTGGATTTCAAGAAAGATTGTAGAGGTTCAACAAAGCCGTGCGCTCTCCTTTGTGGGCGTCTTTGCGCGCGGCCTGCAGATGCACGGCGGAAAAGGGAAGCTCGCACAAAAATTTCCGGCAGCTCTGAATTTCGCCGCACCGGCTCCGATCTTGATACAGAGGCGGATGCGCCGTCGGAAAAAAATTTGCCGGCAGCCCTGAAATCCGACCGGAAAGAGCCGATTTGAAAACACAGGAAAATAAAGGAGGAACACAAATATGAAACAACAGACAGGAACTGCGGCCGCAGCCGGCCGCACCGCCTACGAGGCGAAGGTGGGGACCGAGGCGGTCCTTCGCTCCGGCGGCAAAAACCCGCAGCTCAAAGGCGTGGTACATGAGGTCCTGTACCGGGACTCCATCACCCTGGCGCCGGAGAACCTGGTGAGTGGGACCAAGGGCGTGCTGAGCAAATCCGCCACCGCCGTGCGGGACGACGTCCTGACCATGCGGGGCGGCGCCGTGGTGGGCCGGGCACAGCTGAAGGACACGCTGAACAGCGTGGAGCACACGGTGCGGCAGGCGGCCTCCGGCAAGTACGCCGGGACGAAGCTGATGGGCACCAAGGAGACGGTGGAGGCCTACAACGCCGCCGTGGCGAGGATGGCCAAGAACGGCACCGCGGTGACCCAGGAGATGACGTCCACCGGCATCTCCAGCGCGGACACCAGCCGCATCGCGGCGCAGACCATCGGTGGGACGCTGGAGGCGGCCTCCGTGGCCAAGGCGGCCCTGACTTCCAGCGGCACGGGGGCGGTCCTGTCCGGCGGCGTGGAGGCGGTGCTCTCCGGCGTGAAACTGGCCAAGGGGGAGATCGACGGCGAGGAGTTCGTCGGCAACGTGGCCAAGGAGACCGTGGGCGGGGGACTTTCCGCAGCGGCGGGGACTGCTGCCGCTACCGTGGTAGGCGCCGGAGCTGCTACGGTACTGGCCTCGGTCTCCGCCCCCGTGTGGGTGCCCGGAGCCATCGCGGTAGGCGCGGCGGTAGCTGTGGGCAGCGGCATCAAGTCCCTGTGGGACAGCCTCTGGGACTGAGGGCAGAAAAAGAGGACCCGGATCAGGCGGTGACCTGATCCGGGTCCTCTTTGCTGTCTACAGTATCCCCGTGAGGGGTGCGGGTTGCATCCAAAGGGCATGGAGATCCCGACCGGGATGCAGGCCGTGTTGCCGTCCCCGCGAGGGGTGCGGGTTGCATCGCTCATCGGATTCGGCGAGGAACTCGATCATGCTAGTTGCCGTCCCCGCGAGGGGTGCGGGTTGCATCGAGGCTCTGCGATCAAAGTAATAAAAGCAAGGGGTTGCCGTCCCCGCGAGGGGTGCGGGTTGCATCTGGCTGGATTGGAGAATGAAGTTGTATCTATCAAAAAGTTGCCGTCCCCGCGAGGGGTGCGGGTTGCA
>CATZYY010000180.1 GCA_958426425.1 uncultured Oscillospiraceae bacterium | reverse complement strand
GGCTTCATCGTGGGGAAGAGGATCACTTCCCGGATGGTATCGGCTCCGGTCAGCAGCATCACGCAGCGGTCGATGCCCATGCCCATGCCGCCGGTGGGGGGCATGCCGTACTCCAGAGCAGTGAGGAAATCCTCATCCAGCATCTCCGTCTCCTCGTCACCCCGCTCCCGCTGTTCCACCTGTTTTTCAAAGCGGTGACGCTGATCGATGGGGTCATTGAGCTCGGAGTAGGCGTTGGCCAGCTCGCTGCGGCAGATGAACAGCTCGAACCGCTCGGTGAGCCGGGGGTCCGCCGGACTGCGCTTGGTCAGGGGGCTGACCTCCACCGGGTACATGGTGATGAAGGTGGGCTGAATGAGCTTCTCCTCCACCTTCTGGTCAAAGCAGGCGTACAGGGCGTTGCCCCAGGTCTTCTCCGCGGCGTCCGCCAGCTCCACGCCGATGGCCTTGGCGGCGGCCACAGCCTCCGCGTCGTCGGTGATGGCGCCGAAGTCCACGCCGGCGTACTCCTTCACCGCGTCCACCATGGTCAGCCGGCGCCAACCGGGGGTCAGGTCGATGTCCTCCCCCTGCCACTGAACCTGATAGGTGCCCAAGATGGACTGGGCGGCGCCGGAGAGGATGCCCTCGGCAATGTCCATCATGCCGTGGAAATCCGTGTAGGCCTGGTACAGCTCCACGGTGGTGAACTCCGGGTTGTGCTTGGGGTCCATACCCTCGTTGCGGAAGATGCGGCCGATCTCGTACACCCGGTCCATGCCGCCCACAATCAGCCGCTTCAGGGGCAGCTCCGTGGCGATGCGCATATACATGTCGATATCCAGGGTGTTGTGGTGGGTGATGAAGGGCCGGGCGGCGGCGCCGCCGGCGATGGTGTTGAGCACCGGGGTCTCCACCTCAATGTAACCCATATCGTCCAGGTAGTTCCGCATGAACTTGATGAACCGGGAGCGGATCTCGAAGTTCCGCTTCACCTCCGGGTTCACCATCAGGTCCACATACCGCTGGCGGAACCGCAGTTCCTTGTCCTGAAGGCCGTGGAACTTCTCCGGCAGGGGCAGCAGGGACTTGGAGAGCAGGGTGATGTTCTTGGCCCGGACGCTCATCTCGCCCCGCTGAGTGCGGAACACTTCGCCGTCCACGCCCACGATATCGCCGATATCATATTTCTTAAACTGCTTATAAACCGCCTCGTCCATCTCATCCTGCCGGGCGTAGAGCTGGATGCGGCCATCCCGGTCCTGCAAATCGCAGAAGCTGACCTTGCCCATACCCCGCTTGCTCATGAGGCGGCCGGCCACCTTTACCGGCTGCCCCTCCAGGGCGTCAAAGTTCTCCTTGATCTGGGCAGAGGTGTGGTCCCAGTCGAAGCGGGTAATTTGGAAGGGGTCCTTTCCCTCCGCCTGAAGAGCGGAGAGCTTCTCCCGGCGGACCACGCTCTGCTGGCTCAGGTCCTGCTCGGGCTGCTGATTGGTCTTTTGTTCAGACATCTCTTCCGCTCCTTACCGCTCGATCTTGCACACCGTGTACACGATGGCGCCCTGGGGAGCCTCCACGGTAACGGTGTCCCCCTCCTTGGCGCCCACCAGGGCCTTGCCAAAGGGGGATTCCTCGGAGATGGCGCCGTGCATGGGGTCGGCCTCCTGAGAGCCCACGATCTTATAGGCGGGCAGCTCCTTGCCGTTCTTGTCCGCCACCGTCACCTTGCAGCCGATGGTGACCACGTTGGTGGGGGCGTTGGCCTCGTCCACGATGACCACGTGCTGGAGAATCTCCTCCAGCTCGGCGATGCGGGAGTACAGCTTGCCCTGCTCGTTCTTGGCCTCGTCGTACTCGCTGTTCTCGCTCAGGTCGCCGAAACCACGGGCCACCTTGATCTGCTCTGCCACCTCGTCGGAACGGGTGGTTTTGAGATAGTTCAGTTCCTCCTGCAGCTCCTGGGCCCGGGCCGCGCTCATCTTATACTCTTTTTCCATGTCCAAAGTTCCTTTCCGCATTCTATTTTCCGGGGAAAATGGCGCCTCCATCTCCCTGAACATACTTATTCTATAATATCATAGTGTTGTATTATAGAGGCTGGATTTGAGAATGTCAAGCATCAAGCCCATTTCCTCCGTTTCCAGACCTTCCCAGGCTAATCTGCCCGGGCCGCAGAGCGCCGCTCTCCCGCAGGGCAGCAAGCATCTGGACCCGGCTGCAGCCCCCCGGCAGCTGCCGCTCCAAAGCCGGCGGCAGCAGCAGCGGCGGCAAGGCCGTCCCCGCCCCCTGGTACGCCTCCACCACTACCGGATTGTCCCGGTGCAGGTCCGTTCTGGGCGCAAACAGCACCAAGGCCTCCGCCTGGGACAGCTGAGCCCGGTCCGGCGACAGCTGCAGCGCCACGCCGTATTCCCGCCGCAGCCGAGCCGCCAGCTCCGGTCCCCCATGGGGCACATCCAGCAGCACATACCGGCTGCGCAGGGCCAGCTCCGTCACCGTCCGCACCAGCTCGGGGCTCATGGCATCCGCCGACACCGCTGCCCGGCCCGCCGGAAGGTCTCGATCCTCCAATTCCCGGCGGACCTGCTCCGCTGCCAGCTCCCGCCGCAGCGACAGCGTATCCACCGGACCCATCTTCCGCTTTTCCAACAGTGGGCCATAGGGGAAGCCCTCCGGCAGAACCACACTCCGCACTCCGGCCTTTTGCAGCCGCCGGGCCGCAGCAGCCGCCCGGCGGCGGAGTACCGCCTCCGGCGTCCGAGGCCCCCGCAGCACATACGCGCAGCAAAATCGGGTATGGAGCACCGTCTGTTCCTTGATCTCCACGGCTCTTTGCCGCTTTCCCCGCTCCGGCAGGGTCCAAATCCACAATCCAAACATAAAAACCCGCCTCCCGCTCCATACCTACGGAGCGGGAGGCGGGTTTATGTGTGGTTTCAGGCTGAATCGCAGGAATCAGGCCGTGCTGGACAGGGTATACCCTGTGAGATAGCCCATCCTGGGCTCGGCGCCGTCGTTCAGGGGATTGACTCGCACACCGTTCTCCGTCACCTCAAAGTGCAGATGAGGCCCTGTGGAGTTGCCGGTGGAGCCGGTAATGCCGATCACATCTCCCTGGTTGACGTACTGGCCCACCTCCACCTTCCGGCTGGACATATGGGCATACAGCGTCGTATTGCCGCTGCCATGAGAGATGGCCACGTAGTTGCCATAGGAGCTGGAGTACTGGGAAACGATGACCGTACCGGCCTTAGAGGCATAAACGGGACTGGTGTAGCCCACCCGTCCAATGTCCGTGCCCTTGTGGTTGGTAGAGCCGATGCCGCCGGGGGACGCCCGGCCGCCCACGGTGGAGGTGATGTACCGGCTGTCCACCGGCCAGATGTATCCGCCGGGGTTGGACTCCGTAGACTGACCGCTGGCTGCCTGCTGGGCAATCAGCTGCTCATTGAGCCGCTGAATCTCCGCCCGGATGGCATCCTGCTCCGCCTCCAGCTCATCCAGGGCAGCCTCAGTCTCATTCTCATTCTCTGTCAGCTGCTGAATCAGGGCGTTGGCCTCGCTGCGCTGAGTGTCCAGCTCGCTCTTGCGGCTCTCCAGCTCCGCCTTGGCGGCCTCCTCCTCGGCCTTGCTGGTCTCCAGCTCCGTCTTGGCAGTTTCGATCTGGACCTGCAAATCCTTCAGCCCATCAATCACCCGCTGGTCCGCATCCATGATCTCGTTGATCATGTCCAGGCGGCTGAGCAAGTCCGTAAAACTGTCCGCCCGGAACAGCACGGACCAGTAACTGATCTCGCCCCGCTTCTCCATAGCCCGGACCCGGTCGCAGAACAGCTCATACTGGGCCGCCTCGTCGGCCTGGGCCTGAGCCAGCTCCTCCTGCTTCTGGGAGATCAAGGTGGCGTAATTCTGGATCTGTTCCTCCACGTTGGAAATCTGTGCGGTGGTGGCGGCAATCTGCTGATCCAGCAGGGTCTTGCGCTCCATGGCAGTGCTCTTGTCCTCCGCCAGGGCGTCCAGCTTGGCCTGCAGCTCCTTCTTCTCGGCACTGAGGTCGCTGGACTCGCTCTTAAGGGCGTCGATGTCCGCCTGGGTCACCGCCAGGGCCGGCGTCAGCTCCGCGCCGGTCAGCAATACCACCAGGGCCATGGCCAGCAGAGCCCGCCAAAGACCGCGTCTTTTCTTTACGCTCTTATTCATAGGCCCTCCTTACACTTGCAGGAATTTCCGAATGGCGGAGAGACTGCCGCCCACGCCCACCAGCACACCAGCGCCGGCAAAGGTGGCGGCCACCGGAATCCACAGCTGCTCAAAGGGGATGATCTCGATGAGCTGCATGATATCGTTGGTATCCACACCCTGGGCCACCGCGGCGTACAGTGCCCACTGGAGGCCGAAGGCGATGACGGCGCCCAAAATGCCGATCATCAGCCCCTCGTACACAAAGGGCCAGCGGATGAAACCGTTGGTGGCGCCCACCATCCGCATGATGGCGATCTCGTCCCGCCGGTCGAAGGTGGTCAGCTTGATGGTATTGGAGATGATGAACACGGAGACGATGAACAAAATGGCGATCAGCGCCACACATACCACCGTGGCCACGTTCCGTACCGTCAGAAAGCCGCCGGCGATCTCCTCATGGGCGTTGACGTCGGTGATGCCGGTCA
>CATZYY010000179.1 GCA_958426425.1 uncultured Oscillospiraceae bacterium | reverse complement strand
ATACTTCTCGCCGGTATCGTCCAGCACCACCACCGCGTCATAGGCGGCGCCCTTCCTTTCAGACCACATTCCCTTGACGGAGGTGCGGCCCTTTTTCAAAAGGTCGGCCGCCATTTTCCTGGTCAGTTCTTTTTTACGGGAGGTCCAGAAGCGGTCGTCCTTCCACAACACAAACTGGCAGGAGCGGTCGGAACAGTAAAAATTCTTCCTGCCCTCATACACCGGCTTGCCGCAGCGGGGACACAGGCCCACGGCCTCGCGCTCCGGGGCGAACAGCTTTTGCCCCTCCTCGGAGATGTGGGAATAGGTTTTCACCAGATCCCGCACCATGTCAGAGATCCCCGCCATGAAAGCGGCGGGATTGCCCTCGCCCCTGGCGATGGCGGTCAGCTTCTGCTCCCACTCCGCCGTGAGCATGGGAGAGGTCAAAGTATCCGGCAGGACGGTGACCAGGTTAATCCCCGCCTTGGTAGGGATGAGACTTTTCCCTTTGCGCTCCACAAACCCGGCCGCCACCAGCTTTTCCAGGATCGCCGCCCTGGTGGCCGGGGTGCCCAGGCCCTTGCGCTCGGCGTCCTCCGGCATCTCCTCTTTCCCGGCAGTCTCCATCGCCGCCAGGAGGGTGTCCTCCGTGTACGCCTTGGGCGGGGCGGTGAAGTGCTCGGTGACAGCGGCCTCCACCTGGTCAAAAAGTTGACCCTCGGTGAAGTCCGGCAGCGGGTCGGACTCCGCCTCGTCCTCCGGCTGCTCCTTCAGGGAAGCGCGGAAAATGTGGTCGATCTCACGCCAGCCCTCGGAGAGGATGCGCCGCCCCTTGGCGGTGAAGGTCTGCCCGCCGCAGGTAAAGGTTGCCGTCACCGCCTCGTACACAAAGGGCTCCGCCGCCGCGCACAGCAGCTCCCGGCACACCAGCAGGAGGATATTGCGCTCGCCCACGGGCAGTTCGGATAGACTGGCCTTCTCCAACTCCAGGGTAGGGATGATAGCGTGGTGGTCGGACACCTTCCCATCGTTCACCAGCAGGGACACATCCGGGAAGAACTCCCCGCACCCGTCAAAGGGCGGCACCTTGGCCGCCAGGTGGAGGACCGCCGAAGCGGTTTCTGCCATATCGCCGGTCAGATACCGGCTGTCCGTCCGGGGATAGGTCAGCAGCTTCTTCTCGTAGAGAGATTGCGCGTAGTCCAGCGTCTGCTTGGCCGTGTAGCCGAAGATGCGGTTAGCCTCCCGCTGGAGGGTGGTCAGGTCGTAGAGCTTGGGCGGCGCTTCTTTCTTCTGCTCACGGGTGACGGAAGCGCAGACCGCCTCCGCGCCGGCACAGGCCGCCCGCAGGGTCTCCGCCTCCTCCGGGGCGGCAATCTTCTCCGACACCGCCTCGGCCCCGCCCAGGGTCAGGCGCACATGGTGGTACTTCTCCTTCTTGAAGCTGGTGATCTTCCAGTCCCGGTCCACCAGCATGGCAAGGGTGGGCGTCTGCACCCGCCCCACATTCAGGGTGCGATGGTAGAGGACGGAGAACAGGCGGCTTGCATTGATACCAATGAGCCAGTCCGCCTTTTGGCGGCAAAGCGCCGACTGATACAGCGGGTCATAGTCCGCGCCGGGGCGCAGATCGGAAAAGCCCTCCCGGATCGCCGCGTCCTCCATCGAGGAGATCCACAGGCGGGAGAAGGGCTTTTGGCAGCCCGCCATCTCATAGACCAGCCGGAAAATCAGCTCGCCCTCCCGCCCGGCATCGCAGGCGTTGACCAGCTCCGTCACATCCGGGCGCTCCATGAGGCGCTTCAAATTCTGGAAGGCGTCCTCTTTGCCCTTCGCCAGCACATAACGGAAGGGCTCCGGCAGGATGGGAAGGTCGTCATACTTCCACTTCTTATAGGCGGGGTCATACCCGGCCGCGTCCATCGGGGACACCAGGTGTCCCACACACCAGGAAACGATGAGCCCATTCCCTTCAAAACAGCCATCGGTCCTGGATGTGACACCCAGGGCCGACGCAACGGCTTTCGCAACACTTGGTTTCTCACAGATCACCAGCTTCATTTCGTTTCCTCCGTTTCTTCCGGTTCAAGGACATCCTCGTTGATATATTCCTCCTCATCCTCAAAATCATAGTCGTCCGGGTCGGCGCTGACCTTGGACGCCTGCTTGGGTTTGATGAACTTGATGTAGGCGAAGGCTCCGCCGCCCAGCACCACCAGCACCAGGACAAGTGCCAGGGCGCCCATGCCTCCGGACTTCTCCTCCTCCAGCTCCGGTTCGGGTTCCGGCTCCGGCTCCGCGCCGGCGCACTCGGCCATATTCACCGCGCACACCTCGCAGGAAGTGTTCACCGCCCCGGCCTGGCATTTCTCCGTACAGGTGCAGACCGCCGGGGCCTCCTGGGTCTCGCCGTCCTCCATCAGGGCCATGAGGTCGGCCTCATCCACCTGGTTCAGGAAGTGGACGGTCTGCGCCCCCTCGTCGTCCCGGTCAATGATGAGATAGAACACGTTGCCTCCCTTTGTCTCCACCG
Source organism: uncultured Oscillospiraceae bacterium (assembly GCA_958426425.1). Lineage (GTDB taxonomy): Bacteria > Bacillota > Clostridia > Oscillospirales > Oscillospiraceae > Oscillibacter. The sequence goes on along the minus strand of CATZYY010000179.1, from coordinate 2,211 downwards.
TGATGAACTGCTTGCCGGAGGACGCCCCGCCCAGGTCGTCGATCAGGGAGAGGTTCCCATCCGGGGTGAGGGCGGCTCCTCCGCCATCGGAGAGGCCGGAGGGGAGCAATTCCAGCAAAGCGGAGAGATCCGTCCCATCCAGGGAGAGGGAGAAGCTGCCCGTGTCCGTGATGGTCAGGTAGTCGGAATGAACATAGCCCTCCCGCTCCGGCAGAAGCACCTTGACCCATTCGCCCTCGGTGCCGATGACTTCCACCTGCGCCCCGTTGGGAAGCTGGGTGAAGGCGTCATTGTCCAGCCCTGCGCCGGTGCGGACATTCAGGTTGCCGCCGCAGGTGGTCACGGTGCCGGTCTGCTGGGTTTCCCATTTCTCCGTGTCAGGGGTGAACAGAATACCGTCCTCGGTGACGGTCACAGTCCCCAGGCCGCCCAGCAGCTCGGTGATCTGGTCCAGGGCGTCCCCGTCATCCTCCGTGTTATTGTCCACATTATCATCGCCGGCGGGATCTTCCTCATCGGTGACCGTGACCTCCGGGGCTTCGGCGTCCTCCGCAGGGTCTGCCTCCGTCCCGGCCGTTTCGGTGTAGTAGGGTTCGCCATCCCCGCCGCCGGCAAAGGCGGGGACAGCAAAGGCCGTGGCACAGAGCGCCACGGCCAGGGTCGCCGTAAACAGGCGGATGATCTTCTTATTCTTCATACTCGGTGTCCTCCATCTCATTCTCGCCGGGGTCCGCCGCGGCCTCCGCCTCCGTCATGCCCTCCGGCAGGGTGATAAGGCCGCTGGCATAGGCCTTCAGGAAGGCTGTCAGCTCCCGGTTGTCCATGCGCACCGCCTTGACCATGCGGACGATCTCCAGGTTTTCTTCCTCGGTGAGCTGCGCCTCCAGGGTGCGGAGGCGCTTCTGCTGCTCAGAAATCTTCTCCTTGGTCTTTTCGATGTCTCGGCGAATTTTTTCAACAGTTGCCATGTGTACAATTCTCCTTTCCAAACCGTTCTTTCCATGAGTAGTTGCGGCCCAGGCCCTGGACCGTTTTCAAATTGGGACGGGCATTGTCCTCCAGCGCGATGGCCCGCCGGAACAGGTCCGGGTGGTGGTCCCGCAGGTGGATGATCTCCTCCGCCCTCATGCTGGGGCAGAAAAAGCAGGAGGACTTGCCGGGTTGGGGAAGCCCCGCATCTTCAATGGCCTGCATACACGCCGCCCGGTCCCATCCCCATTCCATCAGGGGATACCACTTGCTGTACTTGGGGTCGGCCAGGTCGCCCAGCAGCACCTTGTCGCTGCGGTAGCCCTCGCCGGCGTCGTAGCCGATGAACTTGACCACCCGTTTGCCCGCCGCCCACACCTTTCGGCAGGGCGGATAATGGTTGCAGAACTTTTCCTGCGGCCCGATCTTGTGTTTCAGGGAACACCGCTTGAAGCCGTAGGCCATAGAGGGCAGGGTGCCGCTCTGCAAGCACTCCTGCTCCAGGGTCAGCCGCTTTCCGTCCCGCGTGGTCTTGTAGACTCTGGTGATGGGCGGCATCCCGTGGTCCTTCAGCCATCGGTCCATGACGTCCAGGTAGGCATAGGTGTGGGGATGCTCCGCCCCGGTATCCGCAAAGAGGATCAGGTCCACCGGGATACGGTGCTGGTGCAGGCCGATCAAAAGGGCGGTGCTGTTGACACCGCCCCCGTAGGAAACCATATTGATATGTGCTTCACCTCCCATTCCATTCTTTTTCATATCGGTATTTCATTTGTGCGGGATACAGAGGTTCGGAAGGACGGCGTTTTCCGGTCCACATCTTGCCTCCGGCCAGGCCGGCGCATTTCCAGCCTGCCGCCCGGAGACTTACGCCATTCTCCGTATCCAAAATGTAAGTGATGATTTTTCGGTATCCTATGGTCCTGGCTGCCCGCGCCGCTGCGCCGTAGAGGAAACTGCAAGCATTTTGCGTCCCATCCGTACACAGCCGGTTTACTTCGAGGGTCAGCCCGTCATCCAAATACCGGCTGACAGGCCGCCCCACGATAGCGACGCCCACAAGTTGCCCATCCACCATACAGCCCAGAGAGAACTTGTGCCCCCGCACCGGCTTATGGTGGCGGTGGTGCTCAGCGACAAAGGCATTGGCCTCGGCCAGGGATACCGGCCGTAATGTGAGCATGGCGCACCTCCCATCAGTTGTACGGCGGCCGGCCGTAGGCATAAAAGTGAGACTGCCAG
>CATZYY010000178.1 GCA_958426425.1 uncultured Oscillospiraceae bacterium | reverse complement strand
TCCCGAACAGCTTGCTTAGAATACCACGCCGCCGCCCCCTTGTCAACACCTTTTTTTGATTTTTTTCAAAAAACCGGCTGCGCTCATCGCGCAGCCGGCCTTTCTTTAAATATCTATCAATGATGTATCAAGAATTACCGGGCGCGGACCTCATCAAAGATCTTCTCGATCTCGGCATCCGGCTTGGCGGTCAGCAGGCTCACCACCACAATGGCCACGGAGGCCACGATGAAAGCGGGCAGCAGCTCATAGATGGCCCAAGCACCGCCCATGGGAGCGATCAGGTACTTCCAGATAAAGACCATGGCGCCGCCGGCGATCATACCGGCCAAAGCACCCCACTTGGTGGACCGCTTCCAGAACAGGGCGAACAGCACCGTGGGACCAAAGGCGGCACCAAATCCCGCCCAGGCGAAGGACACCACCCGGAAAACAGAGCTGTCTGGATCACGGGCCAGGAAGGCCGCCAGCAAAGATACGCCCACCATGGTGGCACGAGCCACAAAGACGCTCTTCTTTCCGCTGATCTTCAGATGGAAAAACTCCACCGCCAGATTCTGGGACACGGAGGAGGAGGCGGCCAGCAGCTGGGAGTCCGCCGTAGACATAGTGGCAGCCAGAATGCCCGCCAGAATCACGCCGGCCACCAGGGCGGCAAACACGCCGTATTCGCTGATCAGGCTGGAAATCCGGACGATGATGGTCTCGGAGTCCGCCAGCTGCTCCAGAGCACCAGCCTTGGTCATGCCGCTGCCCGCCACGCCGATGATGATGGCAACACCCATGGAGATGACCACCCACACGGTAGCCACCCGGCGGCTGAGGGACAGCTTTTTCTCGTCCTCAATGGCCATGAAGCGCAGCAGGATGTGGGGCATACCGAAGTAGCCCAGGCCCCAGGCCAGCAAGGAGCAGATGGTCAGAACGCTGTAAGGATTGGACCCGCCGGTGGAGGGATCGTAAATGTTGGTCAGGGACAGGTAGCCGGCCATGGAGCGGGCGTTGTCCAGCACGGCGTCCATGCCGCCGGCGTTGACCACGCCGAAGCCCAGCACCACCACCAGCGCCACCGTCATGATGATGGACTGGATCAGATCCGTAAAGCTGGCAGCCAGGAAACCGCCCATAACCGTATAAACCACGATGACGGCGGCAGAGATCAGCATGGCAGTGATATACTCCACACCGAACAGGCTGGCAAACAGCTTGCCGCAGGCGGAGAAGCCGGAGGCAAGGTAGGGCACGAAGAAAATAATAATCACCACGGCGGCAATGGCGGACAGCAGGTTCCGCTCATCCCCCCAGCGCTTGGAGAAAAACTGCGGCACGGTAATGGCGTCCAGCCGGTTGGAATAGTGGCGGATGCGGCGGGCCACAATCAGCCAGTTGATGTACGTGCCCACAGCAAGGCCAATGGCGGTCCAGCTGGCCTCGGCAAGGCCGGTCAGGTAGGCCACGCCTGGCAGACCCATCAGCAGCCAGGAGGACATGTCGCTGGCCTCGGCACTCATGGCGGTGACGAAGGGTCCCAGCTTCCGGCCGCCCAGGTAGAAGTCGTCCACGGAATTGTTGCGTTTGGCGAACCAGACGCCGACGCCCAGCATGGCAATCAGATAGACCGCGATAGCCAGGCAGATACAGATTTGTGCGGTAGTCATACTCTCTCTCCTTTTGACATTCAATGAACAAGATGATACCACACATGAAACCAGAATGAAATACAGAACAGCGTATAGAATAAATTCTATACGCTGTTCTGTAAAAACATAAATTTTTCTTTGAAAATAAAAGATTTTTTACTAGACGTTTTTCCATAATAAAAAACAGTCAAAAGAAAAAATCAATTCTGCGTCCCATAGCTCTGCAAAAACATAGGGGTCACGCTGTCCGTGTAAGACACCAGGGAGTAGTCCCCGCCGCACAGGCACCAGTCGTACAATAAAGCCCGCTCCCACAGGGCATAGGCCTTGACGATGTCGTTCACCGTCCGGTCGGAGCGCAGCTCCCCGGACGCCTGTCCGGCGGAGACGATCTGCCGCAGCAATTTAAAATAAGTGCGGTTGCGGTCCAGCAGGTGCTTTTCTCCCCGGGAGAGCAGCTGGGTGGACAGGAGCCGGGCCAGCAGGTCCATGGACACGCCGCCGTCGATCATGGCAAAAAGCTCGTGATTGAGATAAATGAGCTTTTCCATGGCGCCCATATCCGGGTCCATGACCTCCATCAGCTGCTCGTATTTTTCATCAAACACATAGGCCAACGTTCCCAAAAGGGCGTCCTTCCCATCAAAATAGTGGTAAAAGGACCCCTTGGAAGTCTCTGATTCAAAAACGATATCCTCAACCGTGGTATCCTCATAGCCCTGCTCATAGAAAAGTTTCCAGGCAGCGGAGATGATGCGGCCACGAGTATTCCTGGCGGATTTTCTGGGCATAAAAAAGGCCTCCTTCCCAGTCTTTTCCCCAGCATACCACACCTGGAGCGGCGGTGCAAACCCAATCGTGTCAGCGGCAGCGCAGGTTTTGCATGTTTTTCGGCACATTCTCTGTTGCGCTTTCCCGCTTTGTGCTGGTATAATGTGTAACCAAAGGAGGTGTGCTCTTGAAATTCTGGAAGATGAACGGCGCCGGCAACGACTTTCTGGTGCTGAACAATCTGGAGGAGCACCTGCCGGTGGACCGCCTGCCGGAGATCGCCCGGATACTGTGCGAGCGGCGGCTGTCCATCGGGGCCGACGGACTGATGGTGGTGGACGCCCCCCAATCAGGCGGCGACTACCGGATGCTGTTCTACAACTCCGACGGCAGTATAGGCGAGATGTGCGGCAACGGTGCCCGGTGTATCTGCCGGTACGGCTACGAAAACGGTCTGGCCGGGGAAACCCAGACGGTGGAGACCACCGCCGGCATCGTCACCGGACAGCGAATTGACCGCCGGCTCTACCGCATCCGGCTCAACGATCCCACCACCATCAAGCTGGACGCGGCGGTGGAGGTGGACGGTGTGCGGTATGCCTGCTCCTATGTGGAGCTGGGGAACCCGGGCCTGCCCCACGCGGTGGTGCCCTACCACAATCTGAAAAACGCCGACGAAAACGAACTGCGGGAGCTGGGCCGGGCCATCCGCTGGCACCAGTCCTTCCCCAAGGGGGCCAACGTCAACTTCTACGAGCAGACCGGCGAGGACCGCATTTTTGAGCGGACCTTTGAGCGGGGCGTGGAGGACTTCACCTATGCCTGCGGTACCGGCACCGGGTCATTGGTGGCGGTCCTGACCCTTCAGGGGAAGGTCAGCGGCCACGGTGTCAAGGTGGATATGACCGGCGGGCAGCTGATGATCGATGCGGAGCGGGAGGGCTCCCGGATCACGGCCCTGTATCTGACCGGCCCCACCAACGTGGTCTGCAAGGGCGAGGTCACCGACGAGGATCTCCATTTATAATTGTATGTAAGGCCGACCGGCCATACAGAACTTCCAAACCAACTGTGAGAAGGAGAGAGAATATGAGTGAGAAACTGACCAAGAAATCCGTGGCGCGGAACTACGCGTTTCTGGCCGTCATGCTGGGGTCCATGATCCTGGGCTCCGTGGTGGGCTGGCTCTTCCCCCAGGTAAAGGAGGGCGACGAGGTCATCAAGGCCGGCGCCACCGTCCTCAAGCCTCTTGGCACACTGTTCATCAACATGATGTTCTGCATCGTGGTGCCCATGGTGTTCGCCTCCATCGCGGGCTCCATCGCCACCATGCGCAGCCGCAAGCGGGCCGGCAAGATCATGAGCACCACCATCTTGACTTTCATCGTCACCGGCGCCATCGCCGCCGCCATCATGATCGTGCTGATGAAGATCATCCCGCCGGTTCTGGTTCCCTGGAGCGATCTGGCCGAGGGCGTGGTGGACGATCCCATCTCCATCCCCAACCTGATCGTGAACTTCTTCACCGTGGGTGACTTCTCCTCCCTGCTCAGCCGCAGCGCCATGCTGCCCCTGATCGTGTTCGCCATCCTGTTCGGCTTCGGCGTGAACCTGGGCCCCGGCCCCGACAGCCCCATTGCCACCCTGCTCATCAGCCTGTCCGAGGCCATGATGAAGGTGGTCCAGATCGTCACCTACTACGCCCCCATCGCCTTCTTCGGCTTCTTCGCCGACCTGGTGGCCACCTACGGCTCCCAGATCACCCAGGACTATGCCCGGGCCCTGGCGGTGTACTATCCCCTGTGCTTCATCTACATCTTCACCGCCTTCCCCCTGTTCGCCTGGTTCGGCGGCGGCAAGGGCGCTGTGGGCGAGATGTTCCGCCACATTGCCCGGCCCGCCATCACGTCTCTCGGCACCTGCTCCTCTGTGGCCACCATCCCCACCAACATGGAAGCGGCGGAGGAGACCGGCATCTCCAAGGATGTCAGCGAGATCGTGCTGCCCCTGGGCGCCACCATGCACATGGACGGCTCCTGCTTCTCCTGCGTGCTGAAGATCGCATTCCTCTTCGGCGTGTTCGGCAAGCCCTTTAACTCCATCGGCGACTTCATCCTCATCATTCTGGTGGCGGTGCTGTCCTCCGTGGGCATGAGCGGCGTGCCCGGCGGCGGCTACATCGGCGAGTTCATCATGTGCTCCGTGTTCTTCCCGGACCAGCTGGCCGTGGCCTATCCCATCGCCATCACCATCGGCAACCTGGTGGACCCCCCCGCCACCATGATCAACTCCGCCGGCGACTATGTGGTTTCCTACATCGTCTCCCGGTT
>CATZYY010000177.1 GCA_958426425.1 uncultured Oscillospiraceae bacterium | reverse complement strand
GTAGGCCCGGAGGGTGTTGGTGATCTCCTGTTTTGCCTGTTTGATGTTCATAGGTCCACTCCTTATGGAAAAAGCCTCCTGAAAGGCTCTCCGCTTTTGTCATTTCCCAGGCCGCTCCTGGTTGTCCCGGTTCCGCTCCATGTTTTCCAGCAGACCCTCTCACAGCTGGGGAAGTTCGTCCAGATCCAATCCATCGTCCTCCGCGGCCTGCTGCACCGCCCGCTCCAACGCCGGCACCGGCAGCACCAGACGGATGGCCCAGGGAGGCATCCGCACCGCCAGGGGCGGCTCCTCCAGCAGCACGAAGGCCACCTCGTAGGGCGGCCGGGTCCTGGGATAGAAGCCCATGCCGTCGGTAAAATAAATCAGGCCCCGCAGGTCGGAGAAGGCCCCCTCCTCCCGGAGCTTTGCCACATGGTCGAAGACCGGGCGGAAATCCGTGGCGCTGCCGCCGGTCAGCCGGAAGTTCTCCATATAGTCCTTCAGCTGGTCCAGATCGTGAATGGGCGTATCGGATCGAATCTGATCGTCGCACTGGAGAATGCGGATATTCACCTGCCGGGTGAAGGTCTGGGTGCTGCGCAAAATGGCGTAGGTACAGGCAAGAAAGGCCCGGGCCAGCTCCCCGGAGGTGGACATGGAGGTGTCCACCGCGATGACAAAGTCCTGGATGCGCTTTTCCTCCCGGGTCTCCGGGGGCTCCACCAGGGGCATGTTGCCGTAGAGCCGGAGGCCGTAGGTATAGAAGATATAGTCAAAGGCGTCGTCGTCCACCGCCAGGATCTCCCGTGGAGCGGCGAACCGCCGCAGGAAGGCCCGGTAGTCCACATCGTCCCGGACCGCCACCCGCACCTGCTCCAGCACCGCCTCGCCGCCGGTGGCCTGTCCCGCCAGGACGGTTTCCAGGCCGGTCTGGGTCCGCTCAGAGAGGGTTTTCCAGCGCTGATCCTGCTGCTGACGCTGCTCCTGATCCTGCTGCTTCTCCGGGTCCCACAACCCGTGGTCATCCTCCAGAAAGGCCCGCTGCAGTCTGGCCAGCTCGTACTCTGAAAGCTCCGCCCGCAGCAGGTGGCGGTAGATGCCCTCCGCCGTCAGCACCGGCATCTCCGAGCGGCACTGGCCGTAGAACTTCTGCCGCAAGGGCATGGCGGTGCCGGCCAGACAGGGGTAGTCCAGCTCATCTAAGATGCTCTCCACCGCCGCGTCGCAGCTCAGGTCCCACAGCTCCGGCACCTTCCCACGCTTCTTCCACAAATGCCGCAGCATACAGTGCAAAATCACATGGAGATAAGCCCGGTTGGCCGCCGTCCGGGACCGGAGATAGCGCTCCGCCAGCCAGGCGCCGCTGTAATACAGGGTCTCCCCGTCGGTGGCGACGGACACCGTCACCTCCCCGCCGGGCTGGAAGGCCAGGGCGCACAGCGCCGCGTCCAGGTACGGCAGGTTCATATACAGCTCGTTTCGGGCGGCGTGGAGGATGTCCAGCCCCACGGCGCTCAAATCCTTTTTCCCTTCCTCCATGTCCGCCCTCCTCTCCGTTTTCTCACAGCGCAAACCGCCGGGCGGCGGCTCCGCCGCCTAAGGGACGCCCGGCCTCCAGCAGCAGCGCCAGAGCCCCGGCGGCTCCCAGCTCCCGGGCTAGGGCGCAGGCCGCCGACAACGCCTCCGGCCCGGGCCGTATCTGCCCCAGGAAAAAGGCCAGATGGGCGGTGTCCCGCTGGGCTGTCAGCCATGTCAGGGCGTCTTTGGCCTGGGCAGTCAGATAGTCCCGGTAGACCTTCTCCGCCTCCGGCGTCAGGTCCAGGGGATACCGCAGCCGCCAGAAGGAGAGCCGCAGGGCGCAGTCTGGATCGTGCTCCATGCCCAGGAAGGCCTTCCACAGTCGGTCGTAGGTCCTTAGGTCCAGCCGCCGCCGGACAAAACAGTGGTGATAGGGATAGCCCGCGCCGCTGATGTTGTAGTCAAAGTGGTGGGCGGGACAGTTCTCCTCGTACAGCTCCCGGTACTCCGGGAAGATCAGTCGGGCGGCAACGCCCTCCGGTCCCACCACCGTCACATCCAGCTCCCGGCTCAGCTCGTCGGCAAAGTAGGCCAGGGTATCCCCCTCCGGGCCCAGCCGGGTCAGGCGGAAGGTGTCCAGGCTGCGGCAGTTCATCAGCGCCCCGCCGCCCCACTGGCGGATGGCGTCGTGGAGCGCCATGGACTTGAGGCCCCCGCAGTTTAAAAAGGCGTAGTCTCCCACCCGCTCCAGGGCAGGCGGCAGGGTCAGCGCCTCCAGAGCGCGGTTGTCCCACTGGTCCCCAGGAGCGCCGCAGGTGACAGTCACTTCCTCCCCCGGCACCTCCGCCGCGCCGGGGGCCAGGGCATGGTCCCCCAGGGCCGTCACCGGCAGACCCCAGAGGGTCTCCGGCAGGGCCGCTTTGGTATCGCAGGTGGATGCCCGCAAAATGGTGACCCCCGCCGCCTCCCGGCGGACCGTCAGTTTCCAGTTGTTGACGCCGGCAATGCTCTCCAAACGCGTTTCCTCCCGCATGTTCTTATGCCTTGGCAGTATATCACAAATTTCTCCTCCTGCCTAGGGCAGAAGCACCCAAAAGAAATTTTGGAGAAGTTTCGTTTTTCCTCTTGACAAACCGTTTATACTGTATATACTGTACATGTACAGTACGAACGGAGGACCTCCATGGAAATTATTATCCGAAACACCACCAATCAACCCATCTATGAACAGATCTACGCCCAGATCAAAGCCCAGATCATCGCGGGGAGGCTGTCACCGGGGGAGGCTCTGCCCTCCATCCGGGCCCTGGCCAAGGACCTGCGGATCTCCGTCATCACCACCAAGCGGGCCTACGACGAGCTGGAGGCCGAGGGCTTCCTCTACACCGTGGCCGGCAAGGGGTGCTTTGTAGCGGAGAAAAATCTGGAGCTGGTCCGGGAGGGACGGCTCAAGGAGATGGAGGAGCACCTGTCTGCAGCGGCGGAGCTGGCGGTCAGCTGCGGCGTTACCGCGGACCAGGTGCTGGAGACACTGCGCACGCTGTTGGAGGAGCGCGATCTATGAACGCAATTGAACTGAACCATGTGACCAAGGAATTTCCCGGCTTCACCCTGCGGGACCTGACTCTGGCGGTGCCCCAAGGCACCATCTGCGGCCTGGTGGGAGAAAACGGCGCCGGTAAGTCCACCACCATCCGCCTTCTCATGGGGGCGCTGCAGCCCGACAGCGGCACCTGTTCCGCCCTGGGGGTGGACGCCGCCTCGCCGGAGTTTCTCGCCGCCAAGGAGGATATCGGCGTGGTGCTGGACGAGGCCTATTTCCCCGAGGTCCTCACCGCCGCGCAGGTGGGCAGGATCATGGCAAAGACCTATCGCCGGTGGGACATGGCCGCCTACCAGGGATATCTGACCCGCTTCGCTCTGCCGGAGAGAAAGCTGTTTCGGGACTATTCCCGGGGCATGAAGATGAAGCTGGCCATTGCCGTGGCCCTGAGCCACGATCCCAAGCTGTTGGTGCTGGACGAGGCCACCTCCGGTTTGGACCCCATCGTTCGGGATGAGGTGCTGGAGATCTTCAACGAGTTCACCCGGGAAGAGGACCACTCCATCCTGATCTCCTCCCACATTCTCAGTGACCTGGAGAAGCTGTGCGACTACATCGCCTTCCTCCACCGGGGACAGCTGCTGTTCTGCGAGGAAAAGGATACCCTTCTGGAGGAATACGGTATCTTCGTGGGCACCGCCGACCAGGCCGACAGCCTTCTTCCCGAGGCGGTGGCCGGCCGGGAGGACGCCGGCATGGGCGGTGTGCGGTGCCTGGTGCGCCGCTCTCTGGTGCCGCCCACACTGGAGCTGGAGCGGCCCACGGTGGAAGATGTGATTCTCTTTCTGGTGAAAGGAGCGAAACAGGCATGAAAGCGCTGCTGCTGAAAGATTTCTATGTGATGTGGAAGCAGACCCGGGTACTGCTGCTCCTGATTTTGGTGTTCTCCTGCCTGCCCGGCGCTTTCTACCCCACCTTCGCCGTGGTGTACGCCGCCATCCTGCCCTACACCGCCATGGCCTATGACGAGCGCAGCAAGTGGGGTCAACTGGCCGCCATGCTGCCCTATGCCGACCGGGAGATCGTGCTGAGCAAATACTGCTTCGGCTACCTGGCCATCGCTGTGGCGGCGGGGATCTCCCTGGTGCTCCAGACGGTGCTGACGGCGGTATGGGACCGGGCCGCAGAAAACCTCTCCCCCTTGTCCAGCATCCTCCTGGCCATATGTATGGGCGTGGGCGTGCTGGCCCTGACCCTTCCGCTGATGTTCCGCTTCGGGGTGGAGAAGGGCCGGCTGGTCATGTTCCTCATTATTTTCCTGGTGTGCGGCGGCGCCGGCGCCGTCACCGGCATCACCAGTGAACTCTCCGACAGCGGTCGCTATTTGATGACCTTGGCTCTGCCGGGGGCAGCGCTGGCGGCGGTGATCCTGACCGCTGTTTCCATTCCTCTGTCCCTGCGGATGTATCGGAGGCGGGCATGAGCGCCGATCTTCCCGTCCCGCCGGAGCTGACCGCCTGGGACATGGCCGCCGGGCTGTGGCTGCTGGGGCAGGCATTGCTGCTGGAGGGACTGATCCCTTCGCCCCAGGAGAAAAGCCGCTGTGAATACTGCAAATAAATAATAGAGGGAGCCCGCTTTGCGGGCTCCCTCCGTTTGTCCTTTTCGTGTTTTGCTCCCGGCGCTCAGCCCCACAGGGCGGAGAGCATGGGGATGACCTGCTTCTTCCGGGACATGATCTTGGGCAGGAAGGG
>CATZYY010000176.1 GCA_958426425.1 uncultured Oscillospiraceae bacterium | reverse complement strand
AGGCCAGGGTCAGGACCTCCTTGGTGTAGTGGTCCTGGACGATGGCGGGGATCAGACCTTTTTCGTCAAATTTCAATTTCATGATGGATACACTCCTTTTGAAAGCGTTTTCCCTCTGAGAGGGGGCACCGGGAGATTCCCGGGGGATTGCACCCCCCATTTTCTTTTCGTCTTGCTGAAAAGAAAACGGGCCGTGCACGGTCCAAAAGAAAAGACGCTGCGTACCGAACCTTGCGCCGAATGCGCAAGGTTCGGCAGGAACGGGGCCCTGGGAATCGGTGAGGCGGGCGTCGGCAGCCCCATCGTCCCTGCGCCTTCCCCATTCTCTCCAAGAACTGCGCCTCCGCATTCGATAGTACGGCGGAGGAACGTGGGCAGAAACCTGAATGGGCGTATTTCTACTCCCGCGCGTTCCGCTCCGCTGCGCGCTTGGCCAGGCGGACACGGCGTCCCATCATCTCTCTGGCAAGGACAGAGCCCATATTCATCCGCATAAGACCGCTCTCAGCATTTCGGGAAAAATGGCAAATCTATCGGACAGAACCGCCTCAGCCCAAGGTGATGCGGAAAGTGCACTGGTCCGCGCCGCCCAGGATCGTCTCCTCCGCCTCCACAGCGGCAGAACGGCCCGGCCAGAGGGCCTGCAGCGCCAGCAGGATGCTGGCCCTGGAGCAGCGGCACAGCTGCGGGGCATTCACATATCCACAGCTGTGCAGGGCGCAGGTACAGGCCTGGAAGATCAGGCGGTATGCCCGGTCAGGTTCCACGATCTCGGCGTCCAGACCCTCGATCCGGCTCAAGGCGGCAAAAAAGCGTCCGGTGCGCCGCCGGTGTCCGCTTTCAGTTTCAAGTAAAAGTCCAGGGGCCCCCGGGCCAGACAGTTTTCCGCACAGGCCCGAAACAAGGGTGCGTCCTTGGGCAGAGTCTTCAGTCCCGCCTCCAGTCCCGAAAACCACCATTGAATCCGCTCATCCATCGGACATTCTCCTTATACCCGCATCTCTACGCCGCGGCTGCGCAGGAACCGCTTGAGGTCCTTGATATCCACCTCTCCGGTGTGGAAAATGGAGGCGGCAAGGCCGGCGTCGATGCCGGGGTGGGTAAACAGCTCTGCGAAGTGCTCCATATTCCCGGCGCCGCCGCTGGCAATAATGGGCACGTTCACCCGAGCGGCCAACGCGTCCAGCATCTCCAGGTCAAAGCCCTGTTTGACGCCGTCGGTGTCGATGGAGTTCAGTACGATTTCTCCAGCGCCGTCGTTCACGCCCCGGACCGCCCACTCCAGGGCGTCGATGCCGGTATCTTCCCGGCCGCCCTTGGCAAAGAGGCGGAACTGCCCGTCCACCCGCTTGACATCCATGCTGAGGACCACGCACTGGTCTCCGTACTTCTTGGCGGCAGCGCCGATGATGGAGGGGTCCGCGATGGCGCCGGAGTTGACGGACACCTTGTCGGCGCCGCACTTGAGCACCCGGTCGAAATCGTCCAGAGTCCGGATGCCGCCGCCTACGGTCAGCGGGATGAAGATCTCCGCCGCCACCCGTCGGAGGATGTCGGTAAAGAGGTTGCGGCCCTCGGCGGAGGCGGTGATGTCGTAGAACACCAGCTCGTCGGCGCCGGAGTCGTTGTAAAACCGGGCCATATCCACCGGGTCCGCCATGTCCCGCAGCCCCTCAAAGTTGACCCCCTTCACCACCCGGCCGTCCTTCACGTCCAGGCAGGGGATAATCCGCTTGGCCAGCATCAGCCCACCTCCTCCATCACCGTTTTCAAATCCAGGCGCCCAGTGTACAATGCCTTGCCCAGAATGGCAGCCTGGGTGCCGATGGCCTTCAGCTGCCGCAGCTCCTCCAGGCTGCTGACGCCGCCGGAGGCGGTGACGGCCAATCCCTCGATCTGACTGAGCTCTCGGTAGAGATCCAGATTCGTCCCCTGTTCGGCCCCGTCCCGGCTGATGTCGGTGTAGATGACGGCCTTCACCCCGGCATCCCGAAGGCGGCGGCAGAAGTCCACGCCCTTTTCCGCGGACAGCTCCTTCCAGCCGTTGATGGCCACGTAGCCATCCCTTGCGTCCACGCCTACGGCGATGCGGTCGCCGTAGACTTCCGCCATGCGCTTCGTGAAGTCAAAGTCCTTTACGGCGATGGTGCCTAAAATGCACCGTCCCACCCCCAGGTCCAGGTAACGGTGGATGCGGTCCTCGGTACGGATGCCGCCTCCCATCTCAATGTATAGTCCGCCCTGCCGGGCGATGGCGGCGATGCTCTCAAAATTGGCCAGGGTGCCGTCCCTGGCCCCGTCCAGGTCCACCACGTGGAGGCACTTTGCCCCGGCGGCGATGAACTCTCTTGCCACGGCGCAGGGGTCCGCGGCGTAGACCGTCTCTTTGTCGTAATCTCCCTGGTACAGGCGGACCACCTGTCCGCCCCGCAGGTCAATGGCGGGGAAAATATCCATAGGCGTTCTCTCCCATCTCAAATGGCGTCACAGGTGCTCCTTGCAGGTGAGGCACTCCACCTCCAGCCGGAACACCTCTACCGCCTCCAGCATGGCCGGGCCGTAAGTCCACTGGTCTTTCCCGGTACACTGGTTCATGACGGCGTTCAATCCCAGCTCCTTTTCCGCCGGGTCCTCCACGGCGGCGATAGTCCCCTCGCCGATAATGCTCTGGAAGGCGGCGGTGTAGTCGCAGGCCTGCTCCCCGCCCTGAAGGCGGTAGCCGGTGTCCATCTCAAAGCAGGCGTAGCCGGTGGAGCGGATCAGGTCGGCCTTGCGGCCCTCCTTGGCCCCGTGGAAGTAGAGGAACTTTCGCCCCTCCCGCTCCAAAAGGCCGAAGTTCAGCGGCACCACATACACCCGCTCCCCGTCCCGGAGGCCCAGGCGGCACACGTGGCAGCGGGCCATGATCTCGTTGATCTTCTCCGGGTCCGTGATCTCACGGTCCTTGCGTCTCATAGGTCTCATGGCATCCTCCCTCACAGCTGGCCGAAGGCCTTCAAAATCCGCAGTCCCGTGTCTCCGGACTTCTCCGGGTGGAACTGGGTGCCCCAGACGCAGCCCCGGCGAACCACGCCGGTGACGGCCACGTTGCCGTACCGGGACACCGCCACAGTGCTCTGGGCGCAGCGGCGGGCATAGAAGCTGTGGACGTAGTAGACGTATTCCCCGTCGCTGACATACCGCAGCAGGGGGTCTTCTTTTTGGAATTCCAGGCTGTTCCAGCCCATGTGGGGGACCTTGAGGGTCTTGTCGGTCAGGTCCTCCCGCAGGTCCGCCACCTCACCGCTCACCAGGCCCAGGCCCGGCCGTTCCCCGTACTCAAAGCTCCGGTCAAACAGCAGCTGCATGCCCAGGCAGATGCCCAGAAACGGCTTCTTCTCCGCCTCCTCCAGCAGTACGGGCACCAATCCCGTGTCATCCAGCTTGGCCTTGGCGTCTCCAAAGGCGCCCACGCCGGGGAGAATGATCCGGTCGGCATGGCGCAGGTCCTCCGCCTGTCCCGTTACCTCGGCGGTCAATCCCAGGTGCCGCAGGCTGGAGACCAGGGAGTAGAGGTTCCCCACGCCGTAATCCACAATGGCGATCATGGCTTTCCTCCTTACAGGGTTCCTTTGGTGCTGGGGATCTCCCCCAGGTGCTTCTCGTCCAGGGCCACGGCGGCCTTCAGCGTCCGCCCCATGCCCTTGAACACCGCCTCCAGAATGTGGTGGGTGTTCTCTCCGGCCATCTGCCGGATGTGGATGGAGCCGGGGCAGCTGCGCACGAAAGCCAGCCAGAACTCCTTGGCCAGCTCCGTGTCGAAGTCTCCCACCTTGGCGGCGGGCAATTCCACGCTCCAGCCCAGATAGTCCCGTCCGGAGAGGTCGCAGGCGCACAGCACCAGGGTCTCGTCCATGGGCAGCAGGAACTGCCCGTAGCGGCAGATGCCCCGCTTGTCCCCCAGGGCTTCGGAAAACGCCTTGCCCAGGCAGATGCCGATGTCCTCCACACTGTGGTGGCCGTCCACCTCCGTGTCCCCGTCACAGCGGACGGTGAGATCAAAGTCCCCGTGGCGGGCAAACAGGGTCAGCATGTGGTCCAGGAACCCCACGCCGGTGGCGATATCGCTTTTTCCGGTGCCGTCCAGGCACAGGCGCAAAGCGATGCGGGTCTCCTGGGTATCGCGCTGAATGTCAGCAGTGCGCATGGCGCATCCTCCTCTCTTATTCTGACAGCAAGCGGTCGATCCGCTCCACCAAGACTTCCATCTGCGGCCGGGAGCCGATGGTAATGCGGACATAGTCCCGGATGCGGTCGCTGTCGAACCAGCGCACCAGGACCCCTGCCGCCTTCAGCCGCCGGTACAGATCTTCTCCGCCGATGCGGTCGCTTTTGGCGAAGATGAAGTTGGCCAGGGAGGGCAGAATAGAAAAGCCCCGCTTGGTCAGGGCCCGCACCGTCCAGTCCCGGTTCTCCGCAATGGCGGCGCAGCAGCGGGCGAAGTAGTCCCCGTCCTCCATGGCGGCGGCGCCGGCCAGGATGGACAGGCGGTTGACGTTGTAGGGGTTGAAGCTGTACTTCACCCGGTTCAAGTCGGCGATCAGCTCCGGGCAGCCCAGGGCAAAGCCCAGCCGCCCGCCGGCCAGAGACCGGCTCTTGGACATGGTTTGGGTCACCAGCAGATTGTCGTACTCTTTTACCAGGGGCACGCAGCTCTCGGCGCCGAAGTCCACATAGGCCTCGTCCACAATCACCACCCGGTCCCGATCCGCCTCCAGCAGCCGCCGGATGTCCGATACCGGCACGGCCATGCCGGTGGGGGCGTTGGGGTTGGCGATGACGATGGTGCCGGGGA
>CATZYY010000175.1 GCA_958426425.1 uncultured Oscillospiraceae bacterium | reverse complement strand
ATCTCCTTGGTGGTGACGGCGCCGAACAGGCGGCCGCCGCTGCCGGCCTTGGCGGTCAGCTTCACCATGCACTCCTTGAGCTTTTCAGCGGTGGCCTCCGCCTCCGCCTTCTGCCGGGCCTCCTCGGCCTTGCGGGCCTTCTCCTTGAGGTTCATGGTGTTAATGGCGTCCGCCGTGGCGGCGATGGCCATTTTCCGGGGCAGGAGGAAGTTCCGGGCGTAGCCCTCGGACACCTCCACCATCTGGCCCTTCTTGCCCTGGCCCTTCACATCCTGCTGTAAAATCACTTTCATATCTCTAATCTCCTTACCGTGGTCCCGGAGGATCACTTTTCAAAATACGCATCGATGGCCTCTGTCAGCTTTTCCCGTGCGCTGAGGACATCGCAATTTTCAGCTCTGCCGCCGGCAGTGGTGGAATTGCCGCCGCCGCCCAAGGCCTCCAGAATCACCTGGACATTGATCTCACCCAGGGACCGGGCGGACATCTGCACATCGGGACCGTTCTTGAACAGCACGAAGGAGGCCTTGACCCCCTTGAGACCCAGCAGCTCATCGGCCGCCTGGGCCGCCGCCACCCGGTCCACCCCGTCCTGAGGGATCACGGAGATGGCGAAGCTGTCCCGGTACATCTCCGCCCGGCGGATGATATCATATCGGGAGACCATCTCATCCAGATCGTTTTGGAACAGGCGCTGGACGTCGGTGGTGTCGGCACCGGCCCGCCGCAGGAAGGCCGCCGCCTCAAAGGTGCGGCCGCCGGTGCGGAGGGTGAAGTGCTTGGTGTCCAGCACGATGCCGGCCAGCAGGCTCTCCGCCTCCTCCCGCAGCAGATCGGAGGTCTCCACCAGATACTGCAGCAGCTCTGTCACCAGCTCCGAGGCGGAGGACGCGTAGGGCTCGTGGAAACTGAAAGCAGCGTTTTCAATGTAGGTGGCTGCCCGGCGGTGGTGATCGATGACCGCTACCCGGTTGCAGGATTCCAGTACCTGGGGACTCTCCACCAGATCGGGCCGGTTGGTATCCACCACGATCAGCAGCGCCCCGGGCTGCATTTTCAAAAAGGCCTCGGACCCGCTGACGAACACGTTCTCATACTCCGGCAGGGCCCGCAGCCGGTCCAGCACCGGATGGGCGGCATTGCGCTCCAGATCGATGACCACCTGGGCCCGCTTCCCCCGCTTCCGGGCGATGCAGCAAAGACCCGCTGCGGCGCCCACAGCGTCCATGTCGGCAAAGCTGTGACCCATAATATAGATCTGAGTGGCATCGGCCACCAGCTCGCTGAGGGCGTTGGCCATAACACGGGACTTGACCTTGGTGCGCTTCTCCGTGGCCTTGCTGCGGCCGCCGTAGAACTCGAAATCCACCTTGCCCCGGACCACCGCCTGATCGCCGCCCCGGCTGAGGGCCATCTCCAAAGACAGCTTGGCGTTTTTGTAAAGCTCCTCCATACTGTCGGCAGCGCGGCCGATGCCAATGGAGAGGGTGGGATGGACGCCCTCACCCACCTTGATATCCCGAATGGCGTCCAGAATGGAGAATTTCTCTTCCACAAAGTGTTCGTAGTGCTGCTCTTCAAACAAAAACAGGTACTGGTCCCGCTCCGTCTTCAGCAGCAGGCCCTGTCCGGCGGCCGCCCAGCTGTTGAGCTTTTCGTCGATCTGGGCCAGAACGGCGCTGCGGGCCGTATCGGCGCAGGCCTTCATCAAGTCCTCATAGTTATCCAGCATGAGGATAGCCGCCACTGTGCGGGTGGCGGTGTACTTCTCCTGGAGGGCGTCGGCCTCGGTGGTGTCCACCCAGTAGGTGGTGGCCACCAGATTCTGCTCCCCGCCCCGGCCCTTGGCTCGGACCAGGCTGCCATAAACCCGGAAGCGCCGGCTGTTCATATAGACCCGCTCCGGGCACTCCTGCTTGCCCTCCAGCAGCCACTGAACGGCAAAGTCCGGCACCGCGTCCTCCACCTTCATCTCAAACAGGTGCTCCCGGACGCCGGCCAGCTGGAGGAAATTCTCGTTGCTCCAGATGACCTCCCCGGTGTCCGGCCGAAAGACCATGATAGGCAGGGGAGAGTTGATGAGGGTGGATTTGCTGGCGGTATCCACGCTGCCGGTGAGATTGTCGATATATTGCAGAATCCCCTGGCGGCGCTTTTTACCGCTGTTGGTAAAGTACAGATACAGTCCGCCGATGGCGCACAGCTCCACCGCTCCCAGCAGCACATCCACCCATGCGGTGGCAATGGCAAAGACCACCATGCACAGGAAGTACAGCTTCAGGTTTGGCTCCAGCAGGCGGGAGAGTTTTTTGTTGTTCATAAGAAATTCTCCTTTGCCGGGTAAACATACTGAATAGATATATTAGTATAGCAGTTTTCCCAAAAAGGTGCAACTGTAAAAACCGCCATGCCCCAGGGGCGGAAAAGCCCCGGAAGGCAGTGCCCTCCGGGGGAACGTCAGCAGTTTTCGGCAGTGAGGATGGGACTGTCGGGGTAATAGCTGTCCTTTTGAGGCCGCTTGTGTTCCAAAACTGCATCGAACAGCACGGACAGCGCCTTCCGGGTCTGGTAGGACAGGTTCTGGTCAATGGTGAAATCCAGCACACCCTCCCGCAGAAGCGCCCGGATCTCCGGGCTGTTGTCGTGGGCCACAAGCCGCACCTTCCCCGCAAGGCCCGCCTGCCGCAGGGCCTCGGCACAGGCCTGGACACTTTGGTTGGCCATATAGATGCATTTTAATCGCGGCTCCTCCGCCAGGGCAGCGGCAACGGCGTCAAAGGTCTCCTGGTAGTTCTCATGGGTGGCGGCGACCCGGACCCCCTCCCGGGGGAACCCCACTTCCTCCAGACGGTCCAGAAATCCATCCGCCCGGCCCTTGTGGCCGGCGTATTCCGGGCCGGCGTAGACCAGCAGCACCTGATCTCCGGTGCCCAGGAACTTGGAGGCGATCTCCCCGGCCAGCCGTCCGGCCCGGTGGGCATCCTCACCCACAAAGCACAGGCGCTCTCCTTCGGCAATATCAGAGTTGAAGGTCACCACCGGAATCCGATGATGAGACAATTCCGTTAAAGCACGGCGGACGGCAGGGCAGTCCGAAGCGCACAGAGCGATGCCCTGTACCCCCTCGGTCTCCAGCTCCTCCAGATGCTGCAGGCACTCCGCCGTCCGACCCTGGTGGTAGGTCCGCACGGTGACGGAGAGATTATAGTCCCGCCGCTCCTCCCGGAACTTGGTAACACCGGCGGCAATGGCCTCACCTACGTAACCCTCCCAAATAGGCTGCACAACTGCAAAGCGGCGGCTGGTGCCGCTGAGGGCCAGGGCGCTGGCCATGCGGTTGGGATGGTAGTCCAGCTCCTCCATCACCTGGAGGACCCGCTCCCGCACCTCCGGCTTTACATAGGGGCGGTTGTGGAGCACCCGGTCCACGGTGCCGATGGAAACACCGGCCCGCTCTGCGATCATCTTGATGGTGGCCCGCATTGGCCGCCTCCTCTCCCCCCGCGAAAACCTCTGCAAAAAATGATGTATACAAATTTGGTTTTCCGTGGTATAATACTGTAAAGTATTGCGTGGATATCTCTTCCTGCCGCGCTTTCGGCGGCCGGATGCCACACCTGACAGCATATCAAATTTCGCGTCGAGAAGCAACTGCTTTTCCGCACTTTTTCTGTATTTCACTGAGGCGGAGGGAATTCCGCGTCAGTTAAATAAAAACCTCCATATGAAACGACCACATGACGTGACCGAACCCCTGGCGGCGAAACGGGGCTGTCCAGGCAACGGGCGTCTCTTCTTTGCGTGCGCACTTTTTCCCGCAAAGGAGGGGGCTTGCGTCGTCATGTCCGCGTGTCACGGAGGATTCTACATATTTTGTGTTTAAAAAAGGAGTATTATCCATCTATGGCAGAAAAACTGAAAATCATCCCTCTGGGCGGTCTGGACGAAATCGGCAAGAACATGACCGCCTATGAATACGGCGGCGAGATCATCGTGGTGGACTGCGGCATGGCTTTCCCCGGAGACGACATGTACGGCATCGACTGCATCATCCCCGACGTCAGCTATCTCATCAAGAACCGTGCCCGTATTCGGGGCCTGTTCATCACCCACGGTCATGAGGACCATGTGGGCGCCATTCCCTATGTGCTCAAGCAGATCAACCTGCCCATCTACTGTACCCGTTTCACGGCGGGCCTCATCAAGCTGAAGCTGGAGGAGCATGGCCTGGTGAAATCCACCAAGCTCATCACCGTGGAGCCCGGCAAGACCGTCCGGGCCGGCAAGTTCAATGTGGAGTTCATCCACGTGAACCACTCCATCGCCGACTCCGTGGCCTTTGCCATCCACACCAAGATGGGCACCGTGGTCCATACCGGCGACTTTAAGATCGACTCCACCCCCATTGATGGGGAGGTCATCGACCTAGCCCGGCTGGGCGAGCTGGGCAAGGAGGGGGTACTGTGCCTTTGCGCCGACTCCACCAATGTGGAGCGGCCCGGCTTCACTCCCTCCGAAAAGACCGTGGGCGCCACCTTCCAGCGGCAATTCCAAAACTGCGAGGAGCGGATCATCGTTACCACCTTCGCCTCCAACGTCCACCGCATCCAGCAGGTGCTGGACGCCGCCGCCGCCTGCGGCCGGAAAGTGGCTGTCACGGGGCGGTCCATGGAGAACATGATGAAGGTCTCCACGGAGCTGGGTTACATGAAGGTGCCCAAAAACACCCTGGTGGACATCAACAAGATCAAGGGCCTGCCCAAGAACAAGCAGGTCATCGTCACCACCGGCTCCCAGGGCGAGGAGATGAGCGCCCTGTACCGCATGGCCTTCTCC
>CATZYY010000174.1 GCA_958426425.1 uncultured Oscillospiraceae bacterium | reverse complement strand
AGCGCTTGAATGGCATTCAAGAGGTCAGCGGTTCGATCCCGCTTATCTCCACCAAGAAAAAGACACGCTTTTTGCGTGTCTTTTTCTTTTGCGGAATGGAGCTGCCTGCATCGGCAGAGATTTATCTGCTGGAAGAGAAAGCGCGGGGATTTCTGCTTTCAGCAGGGTGGATTCTGCGTCAGCGGTCTGGATCTTCCTCCTGGGGCAGGGGATGCCACGCGGGTGGTTCCCTGTGGCGTCCAAAGAGCTGCCTGAGCCGCGCTAACAGGGATTCCACCAAGTGGAACCACACTGTTCCCACGATAAAGACGACCATCAGTACTGCCAAAAAGGCCATGACTGAACCCAAAGACATGGCGGACCTCACTTGGTGGCGAACCGGTTCATGAAGAACTCGGTGAAGGCCGCCAGAGCCTGCTCCTGCTCCACGTAGACGTACAAACTCTCATCTTCCAGCCAGTCGTAGGCATTGATGGCGATGTAGCCCTTTTTATCGGGATAGATCACAAAGGCGTCGGTGGGATACTTGTTCCGATAGGCCTTCAGAATTTCAGACCGGCGGTAATAGGTGGGGTCGCCGCAGCCGGACAGGTCCGGCACGGTGGGTACCGCTACGATGGTCTGGGCGGCCTCATTCCAGCCTATAATCAGGTTGCCGATTTTGGTTTTGCTGCCGTGGACGAACCCGTAGTTGAACCGGGAGACATCCTCGGTATAGCCAAAGATCAGCTGGTAGTCATCCCCATGGTCTACTACCTGGTTGAAAAGGAGCCGCATTTTCTTGGCGTTGGCGCTGCTTTTCTCCATGTCGATCTCCGGCCCTTTGAATAGTTTGCTGAAAAAACCCATATGATGTTCCTCCTAAGTGATGTTTTATTTGGAAGCCGCAGCGGAGTGCCGACACGGCGTGCCAACAATAAAGATAAAAAATATTTTTTGTATTTATTTGGGCGAAGGAAAAACCGCCCGAACTGCGCCGCCCGGGCGGATACATAGTATCAGGTTTCTTCAGCGTCCTTCTTTTTCAGCCGCTTCAGGTAGTCCACAATGGCGTTAATCTGAAAAGCCACTGTTTCGTCGGCCACCTGGGGAACAAAAAAGGGGAGCGTATCGGGAATGGCCCGACGGATGATCATGGCAGTCAAGCTGAGATTGGTGAAAATGGCGATTCTGGAAGGCGTTGCTTGAAGACCGAAGCACGCCAAAAGCTGCCCGAACAGGGAGGCCTGCTTGTGGCGGAAGGCTTGATAGCTCTCCGGAGACAACCGTCGGAACAGATGCCGTTGTTCGTCCACAGTCATGACAGCAATGCCGTTGCGTTCGCCGTAACAACAGCTGTGGATGAATTGGTAAACCCCTTGCCGCCAGGTAAGGGTGGGGTCCTCCATCAGCCGTTTGGCGTAGTCCAAAATCCGGGGCTGCTGAAGATAGAGGGTCTCTACGATCAGATCTTCCTTGGTGGGGAAGAAGGAGTAGAAGAAGGTGCGGGAAATGCCCACAGCCTGGTAGACCTGCTCCACCGTTGTGTGCTGGATGCCCTGTTTTGCCATCAGCTCCAGGGCGGTGACCACCAGCTGCTCCCGGATTCGGGTCCGGTCCTCGTCTGAGTAGGCCACTTTGGGCATAGGTGTCTCCCTCCTCCAATAAAGACATATTTTTAAAGTTATATTTATTTTATCAGATTTATACGTGCCACGCAACAGAAACCTTTTTGGGAGCGCGGAACAAGGAAAATAGTCCCCCGAAAGCAGTGCTTTCGGGGGACCAAAAAGGGCGTAGGCTCAGTAGGCGGCTTCCATGGTCTTGACCTGCTCATAGAGCCAATCGTTGATGGGGGTGGGAATGTTGTGCTTTCGACCCAGGCGGCGGATGGTGCCGGCGAAGAGCTCCACCTCACTGGGGCGGTGGGCCTTTTCGTCCTGCCGCATGGAGGGCTCTCCGTCTGCCGGAAAGCTGTCCATAATGGCTACCCAGCCGTCGATATCTGCCTGGGTGAGGGTGACGCCCTCCGGGGCGGCCACTGCCGCCACCTCCTCCATGGCGCCGATCATGGTGTCCCGGGCCTTGCCGGGCACCTGGAGACCGCCGTAGCCGCACTGAAACACCATGGCCGCCTGATTGCCGCCGGTGTTGCACATGAGCTTGCCCCACATGTGGGTGCGGATATCAGCAGGCAGGGAGTAGGCGAAGCCGATCCGGTCGAAAAAGGCGGTGAGCCGGTCCAGGGAGGTCCGGTCCGCCCCGGCGGGCACGCCGATGGCCAATTCTCCGGTGGGGTCGCAGTGGGCCTGATTCCCCTCCTTTTTGGCGGACATCTTCTGGGCTACGCACCAGACCACTTTCTCCGGACCGAAGGCCTGTCCCAGTATCTCCTCACTGACAATGCCGTTAAGCACCGACAGCACAATGGTGTCCGGCCCCACCAGGTGGCGGCAGGTCTCGATGGCGGAGGGCAGTCCGCCGAACTTCACGGCAAAGAGCAGCAGGTCCACGGGCTCCTTCACCTGGGCGGCGTCAGTATAGTTGAAGTCGCATAGCGACCCGTTGTACCAGATGCCGTCCCGGCGGTAGCGGTCTACCCGTGCCTGATCGGCAAGGATCAGGGCGTGGTCCTTGCCCAGGGCCCGGGTAAATTGGTCCGCGTATAAGACGCCCAGGGCCCCCAGGCCAATGACGCCCACAGTTTTGACGGGTTTCATAGAAGTTCCTCCTTCAAACGGTGCTACTGCAACATTAATATATGGCATAAAAAAAGCGGCGGGTGCTCCGCCGCTTTTGGTTACGCGATTTTGGCCAGCCACTTCAGGTCGTAGGGCTCAAAGACCACCTTTTCATAGGCATTCACGTCCAGCAGGGTACCGTCCCAATCAGAGTGGATGTCCCCATTCTGCTTGATCAGGATATCATAGAGGATATCGTAGGTGACGCCGGTAGTGGGGTCAGTCTCCACAATCGTGGAGTAGGGCAGGGTCTTGTGATAGGTCAGCTCCATGCCCTTGTAGTCAAAGTGGAAGCCGCAGCGCATCCGGCAGCCGTCCAGACCGGTGTACCGGGCCACCTGCTTGAGATCGTGGAGAATCTTGTCACCGTCTTCATCGTATAGATTCTCCGGAGTGGTGGCGGTATAGTCGAACCGGAACTGGATAGAGGCGCCGGGAATCTTATGGAACCGTTCCATGTAGGGGACCAGATTCTGGGCGGGGTAATTCTTGTACAGCACGCAGTTGATGCGGAAGCGAACCGGCAGCTTGGCCAGCAGGGCGTCGTTGGACTCCACCACGTAGTGCTGCATGTGGCGGGAGACATTGATGCAGGTAATCTTGTGCTTGTTTCGCTCCGCGAAGGCTAAGATGTCAGCTTCAGACTGGTGCTCGGACACCGGCAGAGTGGTGTTGATATAGACCTTGTGGGTGGTGGGGATGCAGTCCAGCATGGTCTGAAGGGCATCCAGATCCGCCAGAGGCTCTCCGCCGGTGAAGACGAAATCGCAGTACGGGGTGATGGCGTCCATCCGCCGGATGCTTTGACAGATTTTCTCCGCCGAGAACCCGGTCAGGTCCGCGTATTCGCCTTTATTGATGCAGAAGGGGCAGTGGTTCTTGCAGTCGTAGGGGACGAAAATCGTCACCGTGGCGCCGCCTTCCCGCGTCTTATAAGGGTGTGTCATGATCCATCGGCCTTTCCTGAAAATGGTTGTATGGTCGTAAAAATAGAACAGACGAACGTCTGTAAATATTGTGGCCGGTTAAATATTTTAATGGATTTTTTACGGAAGGTCAAGAGAAAAACGAAAATTCACCTCTGCAAAATGCCGAAAATTACAGGAAATTTGCCAAGAGAAGGGGGGCTATACACCAGCGAGGAAAAATGCTATAATAATGCGCGCCCAATCTTGCCCGTTGAGTGCTTGGTATTGAATGATATACCATAGAATTGGTTCGTAGAAGAAAGGAGGCGGACACCGATGGAATCTGCCTTGACGGCGCCCTTTCAGTCGGCGCTGGATGCGGTAACCGGCCTGTTGGTCGCTTATCCCCTTGCGGGGGAGTGGTTTACGGCTTTTGTCCGCTTTTTGTTTCCGGCTTTGGCCATTTTGATTTTGTACCGGGCGGTGCGGTCCCTGCTGCGGATTCCTCACACGCCGGAGACCTGGGCCCAGCTGAGCCTGCCCAACGGCACGGCCCTGCCCCTGACCCACTGGGAAAATATTCTGGGCAGAGCTAAAACGGCGGATGTGCAGCTGAACTACCCCAGCGTCTCCCGGCAGCACGCGGCGCTGTGTCGGGGGGAGGGCGAGGCCTGGACCCTGTACGACCTGGACTCCAAGGGCGGAACCACCGTCAACGGAGAGCGGGTGGAGGGTTCCGCCCCGGTGAAGCTGGGAGATACCATTACCTTAGGCGGCGTGCCGCTGGTGTTTCTGCCTCAGACCGTGGCGGAACGAGAGGACCTGGAGGAAAAGCGCCGGGCGGAACAGCCCACGGCCATCTGGCCTTCCTTCCTGTGGCTGACGGCGTTCCAGGTATTGGCCTGCCTGCAGCTGATCGTGGCGGCGGGGCAGGAGGCCTCCGCCGCCATCCCGCTGGCCTTTCTGGGTCTGACGGCGGTGATGTGGCTGTATTTCGCCATTCTCCGGGCCACCCGCTGCGTGGGCTTTGAGCTGGAGACCATCGCCTTTTTCCTGTCCACGCTGTCCTTGTCGGTGACGGCCTCCAGCGCGCCGGGGAGCCTGTTCAAGCAGTTTCTGGCGGTGCTGCTGGGTTTGGTGCTGTTTTTGGTGCTGGGGCTGTTCCTGCGGGACCTGAGCCGGGTGCAGAAGATCCGCTGGCTCATGGC
>CATZYY010000173.1 GCA_958426425.1 uncultured Oscillospiraceae bacterium | reverse complement strand
TCTGAAAACCGTGGGGTCTCTGGCCAGCTTTACTTACACCGCGGACGCCATCAAGCGCCACGGGGCGGTGCCCAGCATGCTGCTCTCTCACGGGGGACAGTTTGCCGGCGCCTACATGACCGACAAGGAAAAGCTGGACAGCATGGTTCAGTACGGTCCGGTGGACTGCACCCGCTACGACGGCGTCCCCGTCAGGGGCCTGACCCATGAACAGATTGCCGATATCGTCAAGGCCTACGGTGAGACCGCGGCCCTGGCCAAGCGGGCGGGTTTCGAGATGATTACCGTCCACGGCGGCCACGGATGGCTGCTCAACCAGTTTTTCTCACCCTATTTCAACAAACGGACGGACGAGTACGGCGGGAGCCTGGAAAATCGGGTGCGTCTGGCCCGGGAGGTTCTGACCTCCATCCGCAATGCCGTGGGCCCAGGGTTTCCCATTGAGATCCGCATCAGTGGCTATGAGGGCATTGAGGGCGGCTATGAGGTAGACGAGGCCTGCCGCATCGCCGAGGCCATCCAGGACAAGGTGGACCTGATCCACGTCTCCGCCGGTTCCCATCGGCTGGGTTTCCATATCACGCATCCCTCCATGTTCGCCGAGCATGGGTGCAACGTGCATCTGGCGGCAGAGGTAAAAAAGCATGTTTCCGTTCCGGTGGCCACTTTGGGCGCTATCAACGACCCTGTGATGATGGAGGAGATCATCGCCTCCGGCAAGGCCGACGTGATCGAGATGGGCCGGGAGCTGCTGGCCGATCCCTTCCTGCCGGCTAAAGTTATGGCGAACCGTTCGGAGGACATCGTCAAGTGCCTGCGCTGCTTTACCTGCATGGCGGAGCGGGTGGTCACTGCCACCCGGCGCTGCGCCATCAATCCCATGATTGGTCATGAGCTGGAGGGTATGGAGATTCCGCCTGCACCCAAAGCCAGAAAGGTTCTGGTGGCCGGCGGCGGTGTCGGCGGCATGGAGGCGGCGGTCACTGCGGCCAAGCGGGGCCACAAGGTGGTTCTATGTGAGAAAAGCGATGCTCTGGGCGGCATTCTCAAAAGTGAACAGATCATCCCCTTCAAGCGGGAGATGTACGAGCTGGGCCTGAGTCTGGCTCGGCAGATGGAGCAAGAGGGCGTGGAGATCCGGCTGAACACAGAGGTGACGCCGGAGTACGCCGAGGCGGAGAAGCCCGACGCGCTGATCATCGCCGTGGGCTCCACTCCCATCATTCCCCCCATTCCCGGCATCGACGGCGATCAGGTTGTGGTGGTCAATAACTACTACCTGGAGCACGAAAAGGTGGGGGATAACGTGGTGGTGCTGGGCGGCGGCCTGGCCGGCTGTGAGTGCGCTGTCCATTTGGCCCGGGAGGGCAAGACTGTCCACATCGTGGAAATGCGGGATGATGTAGCGGTGGACGCCAACGTACGCCACCGCCCGGCGCTGATGAATGAGCTGAAAAAGCAGAATGTTCAGATCCACACCGGCTGTACCGGAAAAGAGATTACCAAAGAGGGGGTTTTGTGCGAGGATGCTTCCGGCACTGTGGTGCTGGTGCCCGGTGAGAGCGTGATCTGCGCCGTTGGGCAGCGGGCGCGCCGGGATGCGGCGGACAGCCTTCTGAACTGTGCCCCCATGGTACGGCAGATCGGCGACTGCGTGCGTCCTTCCAACATCACCAATGCGGTCTATCAGGGATATCACGCCGCTCTGGATATCTGAGTGCGAAAAGTTCTCGTAACGCAGAAAATCTGAGCCGCGGAAAAGGAGTGAGAGCCGCCGGCCTATTGGCCGGCGGCGCTTGAGACTGTCGAAAAAGTGGGAGGACTTGCGCGACGGGAAGGAAGAGAGTTACGAGAGGAACCCAGGAAGGGTTCCTTTCGTTTTTAATCATGAGTTTTTGAACCTTTAAAAAGGTTCAAAAACTTGCTCAGCGTGGCGAAAAGACTTTTTCGCCACGCTGGAGAGCCGCCGGCCAGCAGGCCGGCGGCTCTTTGTTGGCCTTTCCTGCAATGAAAAAGGAGACCCGGCGCAATGGGTATTTCCCATTGCGCCGGGAATGTTTCCGCCGCAGCCATTGGGCGGAAGAACGATGGAAGGTGCCGCTAAGGGAGAGAAAGGAAAGAGATTCATTGAGGACAGTTGGGGAGTGTGTGTAAAGAATAGCGGCACCGGCCAATTAGATTTGGGCGTAGATATCTTCCAGAGTCATGTCGGCGGGGAAGCCCAGGTTTTCCAGGGTTCTGCCATCATGGATGTAGTCTCGGTCATTAAGGGCACCCGCCACGCCCAGGAAGGCCTCCATTACCGGCATTTCCATTCCCAGGCGCTTGGCCACGGAAAGGGCGAAAGCGCCGCCGCATCCGCAGTCTTCATGGAGATACCGGTGATCCACGGAGTTGGGGCCGTCCATGTACTCATAGAAGACACTGACTTCCGGATGCTCGTCCAGATGCAGGACCTTATTGATCATGCCCAGAGGCTCGCCGTGCTGGGTCATGCCCATGGCCTCGATCACAGCCTTGCGCTCCGCGGCGATCTTTTCAATGCAGTGGACCACAGAGGGAGTAAAGGCGTATTTAAACAGGGAATACCGGCTGCCCTTGTGGTCAATTTCTGCGGTGGAGAGTACGGTACTGGCAATGTGGTTGATGACATTCCCGGCATTGATAACGCCTTCAAATACGTTCCGATTGGGAGAGTATTCCACTACCCCCTCCAATTCCTTCAGTACCCGCTCCGTATCGGAAGCAGGAAGGGAGGCCACCTTGCCCTTGAGATTCAGCGGCAGGCCCACGGTGACCTCTGCGGGAGCGGAGAGACGGCAGGGGCAGAAGTTGCCCTCTTTTTCCGTCAGAGTGACTTTGGCAGTGACGCCCAGCTCCCGGAAGACTTTGCGGAACACGAAAGCACCCAAGTTGCCGGGGATGATGAGAATGTGCTGCCCGTCCTCCAGATAGGGGGCGATGAAGCGGGCCGCTTCTTCATGGCGGTCAGCGGGCACATGAATGAAAATGGCCTGGGCGCCGGGAATGGCTTCCGCGGGGTCTGTGGTGACTTTGGCAGGCTTGCCGCACCCGCGAATCCGGCCCCGCAGCTGGATGAAGCCCAGTTCTTTGACGGCATCCAGCTCCTTGCTGAAGCGCGCATCGTCGCAGAGGGTGACCTGGAACCCGCGCATAGACATGATGCCGGCCACTGCATGGCCGGTGGAGCCGGCGCCGATAATGGTGATTCTCTCGATCATGAATAACATCTCCTCTATGGTTGTATTGATCTGTTATTTGCCGGCGCTGTCTGCACCGGCGGAGCACGTCCTGAGGGCCTTTGCTTTGATTTCATTATAAAGAGGGGATTCCCGCTGCGCAAATTTCAATTTCTGTTACCAGTTAGCACAATTTTAGTTAACGATTCTGCAATTTCACTTATGACCTGCTGCAGAAGAAAAAGGGAACGCTTGGTCAAGGGGGTACATGCGGGACCGGATGCAGCAACCGTTTATCAGAAATGCGGCTGCGCGGAGGCTTGGGATACCAGGTGGGATAGCAGCCACTTGTTTCTTTGGTATTGGGTAGCAAAAATCCCCGTTTGCCAGATAAATAAGTGCGGTGTTAAATAAGAAATAAGAAGACTTTACATCTGCGATTATCAAAAGAGAAAGGAAAATGCGTATATGTATGGCTGGAGAGCAAAAATCGGGCTGATTACTCCTATGAGTGAAAATGCGGAGCACGCCTTTCATATTTACGCCCCCGAGGGTGTTTCCTTTGCCTCCATGAAGATCAATTTCCCGGGCCCCACTCCCGAGGGCCTCACGATCCTGACGGACCGGCTGGAGGAGACCGCTGCCATGTACAAGGACTACGACGTGGACCTGGTGGTGTTCGGCTGTACCTCCGGCAGCTGTATCAAGGGCGTGGGCTGGGATCAGGAGTGCATCCGGCAGATCGAGCGGGCCAGCGGCCATCCCGGCCTGACCACCAGCACCGCCGTGCTGGAGGCGCTCCAGACTCTGGGGGCCAAGAAGGTCGCCGTGCTGACACCCTATCCTGAGGCTACCAACGAGGCGGAGAAGAAGTTCCTGGAGGACAACGGTTTTGAAGTGACCAATATCGTCGGCATGGACGTCAGCTATATCCGCTGTGAGGGCCGCAAGATGGAGGCATGTGACGAGTACTTCCTCTACCGCAACGCCATGAAGATGGATCTGAAGGGCGCTGATACATTTTTCCTCAGCTGCATGGGCCTGACGACCATGGAGATCGTCGACGAGTTGGAAACCCTTCTCGGTGTCCCGGTACTTACCAGCCACCAGGCGACGTTGTGGAGCGCCCTGCGCCACTGCCGGGTGGGCGCCAAGCTGCCGAAGCTGGGGAAGCTGTTTACGCTGTAAGCGCTGCGAGTTGGAAAGGAAGGATACGATGTATTACAGAGACCAAATGTACAGCAGGCGTGCCCGCATTGGTGTGATTGCCCACATTGACGACCGGGTGGAATACGCCTTTAACAAATATGCCCCTGACGGGGTTTCCTTTGACTCCACCCGCCTGTGGTTTCCCGGCCCCACGCCGGAGGGACTGAATTATCTGGCCAGCCAGCTGGAGGAGTCCGCCAAGATGTATACCAAGTTCCCCCATGATCTGGTGCTTTTTGGCTGTACCTCCGGCAGCTGCATCAACGGTGTGGGTTGGGACCAGAAGTGTATTCGTCAAATCGAGCAGGCCAGCGGCTGCCCCGGCCTGACGACCAGCACCGCCGTCCTGGAGGCCTTCAAGGCATTGGGGCTGAACAAGACTGTGGTCATGACCCCGTATCCCGAGGCCACCAACGAGGCGGAAAAGAAA
>CATZYY010000172.1 GCA_958426425.1 uncultured Oscillospiraceae bacterium | reverse complement strand
CGGCGGGCAGGTCGTTGATGAGCTCCACCTTATAGGGCTCCTCCCGCTCCTCCATGAACTTCACAGCCTCTTCCCGGGGCAGCTCAAACCGCTCCAGCTTCAGCTTTTCCTTGCAGATCTTGCGCATCTCGGCCTCCAGGGCCTCCAGATCCTCGGGGGTGAAGGGCCGGGGGGTGTCAAAGTCATAGTAGAAGCCGTTGTCGATGCTGGGGCCGATGGCCAGCTTCACCTCCGGGTGCAGGCGCTTCATGGCCTGGGCCAGGACATGGGAGCAGGTGTGCCAGTAGGTCTTGCGATAGGTCTCGTTTTCAAAGGTGTACAGGTTTTCTTCGCTCATGATGGTTTCCTCCTTGTCTGAGGGGTGAACCTGAAAAACAGCGGACCGCTGTTTTTCTGCCATTCACCCCGGCTGCCGCTTCAGCGGCGAGGGGTGAGGCTGAGATCAGCTGCCATATTTTTGTTGCATAACAAAAATATCTCACCCCTGAAGAAAATCAGGGGTGAGATACGAAAAATCGTATTCCACGGTTCCACCCTGCTTGCGCGCCTGACGGCGCGCCGCTCGTGTCCTCTGTAACGGGAGGTCCCGTCCCAGCCTACATATCGGTGGGCGGCTCCAAGGCGGTGGCTGTGCTCCGGTAGTCGGCAAGGGCAGCTTGCAGCCAACGGCGGCCCCTCTCTGCTGTCTTTCCCGGTCAGCGTCCTTTTCGATGCCTTTTTTCAAATTCGAGGACACTATACCACGTCGGTGTGTCCCTGTCAAGGGGACATTCTGCCTGTTTTGGGGGCATTTTGAAGGGCAGCGGTGGTAGAATTTGCGCCGGGACCCGGCGGGGTGTGGGCCTTGCCGAAGGAATCCACCCCCATTTTCTTTTGCTTGCGGCAAAAGACTGCGCCCGCAGGCGCGTGTCGGAGGCCAACCGCCACTGGTGGCGGCTCTTAGGCCGAAGACAAACGGCCGCAGCCGGTCAAAAGAAAACCGCTGGAACGAACAGGCGTCCCGCCTGTCCGTAAACGCGGGAGTCGAGCGAATCGGTCCGGTGTAGATCGATGGCCCCGTCGACCTTGCGCCTTACCCCGGTGGTTGAAGAACCCTGTCCCTGCATCCGATGGTGCAGAGTGTGAACAGGGCGGTTGTCGAATAGACTTTCTTCTCTTTTCGGTGCCGCTCACCAGGCGTTCATTGAGAGCCTTGGCAGCGGGCGGATATGGAAATCCGCCCCTACATTCCACCAGAAAGGCCGCATCGTCCGCCAGAGCAGCGCGTAGCAAAGCGGAACGCGCGGAAATAGGAGCAGATCAAATCCGTCCACCACCCCGTCCCTCCGCCGCACGGTCTATGCGGCTCCAAGGTCTTTCGACCGCCGGGGCAAGGCGCAAGGTCCACGGGGCCATCGATCTGCACCGGACCGATTCGCTCGACCTCCGCAATTACGAACGGGGGAGCCAAAGGCTCCCCCTGTTCGTCCAAACGTTTTTCTCTTTTGGACCGGCTGCGGCCCGTTTTCTCTTTTTGCAAAAAGAGAAAATGGGGGGCGGAGTTCCCCGGAAACCTCCCGGCCTCCGGAAAACCTCCGGCAAGCCCTTCTCACTCCGCCGGCCAGAGGATGTCCCTTGCCACCGGGGTGTAGAACAGCCGCTCCACCTCCGCCCGGTCCCGGGTCCGGCCCAGAATCCACATAAGCTTGGCCGCCACGGCCTCGCAGGTCATGTCGTAGGCCTCCAGCACCCCCAGGCGGCGCTTGAGGGCGTGGCCCACGTGATACACCCCCAGGTCGCTGCCCTCGTTTTCCACCTGGGTGGTCACCACGATAATCCGCCCTCGGTCCATCCAGTCCCGGACGCACTCGTAGAACCCGCCCTGCTCGGGCAGGCCCCCTACGCCAAAGCTCTCGATAATCAGGGCGTGATTCCGCTCCAGCAGGAAGTCCGCCGCGGCGCGGTCCATGCCCGGCAGCAGCTTCAAAAGGGCCACCTTCATGTCCAGCTGGTCGTAAAACACCGCCCGCTGGGCGCACTCCGGCCGGATATACCGCAGCAGCACCCCGTCCCGCAGGACCCCCAGGTAGGGGAAGTTGATGCTGGAGAAGGCCTGGAAGCTCTTGGACCGGGTCTTTTTGGCCCGGGTACCGGGGATCACCTTGCCGTCAAAGACGATGGAGACCCCGGGCAGGTCCTCGGCGGCGCAGCGCAATGCGTCGGTCAGGTTCACCTTGGAGTCAGTGGAGTCGAAGCCGATGGGCTTCTGGGCGCCGGTGAGAACGATGGGCTTGGGGCTGCCCTGAATGAGATAGCTGAGCCCCGCCGCCGTATAGGCCATGGTGTCGGTGCCGTGGGTGAGCACGAAGCCGTCGTAATCCTCATAGTGGTCTCGGATACACCGGGCCATCTCCAGCCAGTGGGACGGCGTGATGTTGGTGCTGTCCAGGTTCAACAGCTGCAGGCACTCCACATCGCAGATCTCCGACACCGCCGGCAGGTGGGACAGCAGCTGCTCCGTAGTCAGCTCGGGAGCAAGGCCGCTGTCGGTGACCTCCGAGGCGATGGTGCCGCCGGTGCCGATCAGCAAAATACGCTTCATGGCAGTCCTCCCTCACCCGATGTCCCGGTGGTCCAGAGCCGCCAGTCCAAACCGGGCCGCCTGCTCGATAACCTGCCGCTCCGCTTCACTTCCGGCCTGGTCCCGCTTCTGCCGCAGCTGCCGCAGGAACAGTCCCCGCAGGGAGTCCTCCTCCGCCCGGGCCCACAGGTCCTCCGCCATGCGGGTGTGATCCCGGACCTCCAGGGCGTAGAATCGGTCGGACAGGGCCTCCTGCATGGCCGCCGCCCCGGCGCCGCCCTCCCCGGTCTCTCCGGTGAGAATGATCCGGTACAGGTCCCGGGCGGTGTCGGCAGGCAGCGCCGCCTCCAGGGCGGAACGGGGATCCTTCCCGGTGACGTCCACCTCTAAAATCTCATATCTCCGCCGGGCAAAGGGCACGAACTCCAGGGACACCCGGCCTGTCTCATCCAGGGTCCCCTGGTAAAATCCCTTCTCCCCCAGCTCGTCGAAGCCCCGGCCCTCGATGCAGCCGGGCCAGGCGCAGACCGTGTTCCCCAGCCGCAGCGGCTCCGTCCGCCGGTGGACGTGGCCCAGGGCCAGATAGGCAAGGCCGCTGCCGGCGATCTCCTCCCTGCGCAGAGGGTCGTACCGCTCCTCCGCTCCGTCCACTTCCCCGTGGAGCAATCCCATGTGGACCTTGCCATCCGCCGGGGCGGAAAAGCCACGGAGAAAGCTCTCCGTCTGCTGGGAATCCGTAAAGGCCGCCCCGTGGACCACCAGGTTCCACTCCGGCAGCTCCACGGCGGTCAGGGTATTTTCCGAAAAAATATGCACGTTTTTCGGCCAGTCCACGGTGCGGTACGGGCTGCCGGGGCCGTACCAGTCGTGGTTGCCCGGGGCGATAAACACCTGGGCCTCCATCTGCCCCAGGGCCGCCGACAGCTGCTCCCCGGTCTCCCGGAAGGCCGCGGCGCTGTCAAACAGGTCCCCGGCCAGCAGCACCAGGTCCACGCCGTGGCTGTTCACATAGTTGGCCAGGCGCAGCGCCGTCTCCCGGCTCTCCCGCCGGCGCGCCGCCGCCCGCCGCTGGTCCAGGGCGCCGAAGGCACTGTCCAGGTGGAAGTCCGCGGCGTGGATGAATGTCAGCATGGCTCTCCCCTCCGTCAGTTCTGCTCCTCCGGCCGCCAGGCCTTGCACACGTCCACCCAGGCCACAAAGTTGGAAGCATACCGCTCCAGCTCGGCACAGGTCATCTCCACGGCGCTGTTGTCGCTGCCGGCGGCGGGGAACACGGTGTCAAAGCGCTGGAGGGACACGTCCAGATACACCTGCACGTCCTCCGGCAGGGCAAAGGGGCACACGCCGCCCACGTCGTGACCGATGAGGGTGTGGGCCTCCTCGAAGGTCAGCATCTTGGCCTTGGTGTGGAACTGGGCCTTGTAGCGGCTGTTGTCCACCTTGGCATCTCCGGCCACCACGATAATGATGGGGTGGTCGTCCACCTTGAAGCTGAGGCTCTTGGCAATGCGGGCACCCTCCACCCCCACGGCCACCGCCGCCAGCTCCACCGTGGCGGAGGAGACCTCAAACTCCCGGATGCGGTCGGCGATGCCCAGGGTCTCGAAATACGCTCTCACTTTCTGGATCGACATGGTATTCTTCCTCTTCCTTTATTTTGATAATGGTATTCGTTATCGGACGTCTACCCGCTCCACGGCGGTGCAGAGACCCGTCTCCGTATCCACGGCAAAAATAGCCCCCTGCAGCTTGCAGGGGCCCTCGGGGCTGCGGAACCGGCCCGGCAGACCCCCCAGGAAGTGCTCCACCGACTGCCGGGGCTCCACCCCCAGCACCGACTCCACTGGCCCGGTCATGCCCAGGTCTGTGATGTAGCCGGTGCCCTTGGGATACACCCGCTCGTCGGCGGTGGGCACGTGGGTGTGGGTGCCCCACAGGGCGGACACCCGGCCGTCCAGATAGTAGCCCATGGCCAGCTTCTCACTGGTGGCCTCGGCGTGGAAGTCCACCAGCGTCACCTCCGCCTTTCCCTTCCCCAGCAGGGCATCGGCGGTAGTAAAGGGGTTCTCCCCGCCCCAGTGGAGGTCGCAGCGGCCAATCAGGTTGATGACCCGGACGGAGAACCCGTTCCCCTCAAAAATGCCGCAGCCCCGGCCCGGCGCCCGGCCGGTGTAGTTGGCGGGCCGCAGCAGCCAGGGCACGTCCTCCAGAAAATCCCGGATCTGCATTTTCCCGAAGGTATGGTTGCCCAGGGTCACCACGTCGGCCCCGGCGTCGTAGATCCGGCGGGCCTGGTCCGGCGTCAGCCCCACGCCGGAGGCGTTCTCCCCGTT
>CATZYY010000171.1 GCA_958426425.1 uncultured Oscillospiraceae bacterium | reverse complement strand
GGACAGCCGCACAAAGGGATAGCCCTTGTCGTCCTTGAGCAGGATGTTGTACTTGGGACTGTGGCGCTTGATGAGGGAGTTCTCCAACACCAGCGCCTCGAACTCGCTGGAGACGAAAATGGTGTCAAAGTGGTCCACCTGGGATACCATCTGCCGGGTCTTGACAGTATGGCCGGCGCTGTCCTGGAAGTACTGACTGACCCGGTTTTTCAGCTTCTTGGCCTTGCCCACATAAATGACCTTGCCGGTTTTGTCCATCATCAGATAGACCCCGGGCGTCAACGGCAGGTCGTTGGCCTTCTCCCGCAGTTCCTCCCGTGTCACAGAGCACTCCCTCCTCTCTCCCTTTTCGGGGCGCCGCAGCCGGCCGCGCCGGCTGTGTTTCATTATAAAAAGCGCGGCTCCGCCAGAGGCGGAGCCGCAGCAGAGCAGCCGTTCAGTTCCAGCGGAGGCAAAGCGCTCCCCCGGAGAAAGGCATCACTCGCCGAAGTTGTCGTTTACCAGGTCCACCAGAGCGGTGACAGCCTCCTTCTCATCGGCGCCGTCGGCAATGAGGGTGATGGTGGTACCCTTTACAATGCCCAGAGACAGGACGCCCAGCAGGCTCTTGGCGTTGACACGGCGATCCTCTTTCTCGACCCAGATGCCGCTCTTGAACTCATTGGCTTTCTGGATAAAGAAGGTAGCGGGTCTGGCGTGCAGTCCCACCTCGTTGTTAACAGTGATCTCCTGTGTATACATGATACAGCTCTCCTTTTCTACACCAATTCGGTTCACGCACATTTGCATACAGGACAATTTTCCTGATATCATCATACCCGGTTTTGCCAATGGCGTCAACGGCGTTTTTCACAAACATTTCAAAAAAACCCTCTATTGGAAACTTACTCATTTGGTAGTTTGCACCATTTACAGCTGTTTTTATACTTACTTTTTGGGCTCTTTTTCATTTTGGACATTTCAGGTGCAAAAAAAAGCGGGACATCCTGTGGATGTCCCGCTTCCTGCCTGTCCGGCAGCCGGTATGGATCAATAGTTCTGGGCCTTGATCTGGAAGTAGGCCTGGGGATGCTTGCACACGGGGCACACCATCGGCGCGCTCTCGGCGATTTCCACATGGCCGCAGTTGCGGCAGAACCACATGACCTTCTCTCCCTTTTTGAAGACCTCACCCTTCTTCAGGTTGTCCAGCAGCTTCAAATAGCGCTCCTCATGGGTCTTTTCGATCTTGGCCACGCCCTCAAACTGGGCTGCCAGAGCCAGGAAGCCCTCCTCCTCGGCGGTCTTGGCCATCTCGGCGTACATCTTGGTCCACTCCTCGTTCTCGCCGGCGGCGGCGGCGGCCAGGTTGGCCTCCGTGCTGCCGATGCCGCTGAGGGCCTTGAACCACAGCTTGGCGTGCTCCTTCTCGTTGAGCGCAGTCTCCTGGAAGATGGCCGCGATCTGCTCGTAGCCCTCCTTCTTGGCCTGGCTTGCAAAATAGTCATACTTGTTGCGGGCCTGAGATTCTCCCGCGAACGCGATCCACAGATTAGCCTCCGTCTTGCTGCCCTTCAGTTCCATAATTTTTTCCCCTTTCATAAAATAAATCTTCTTTGATTTCCAAAGCATTCTTTAAGCCGGCTCCTCCCGTCCAGCACAGGTGGGACATCGCCCGGTAAACACCAGAATGTGACCGGAGACCTGCCATCCATCCGCCTGGGCGGTCTGGTCCAGGCCGGTATCATAAGGAACAGAAACCATATCCGTCACCTGTCCGCAGCAAAGGCAGCGGAAGTGGGTATGGGGCCTCATGTCGCCGTCAAAGCGGGACACCGGACCGGGAAGCTCTCTCAGACGGCCCTCCTGGGCCATTTGGTGGAGGTTGCGGTACACGGTGCCCAGGCTCAGGCGGGGCATCTCCGGTTTGAGCTGCTGGTAAATAGTCTCTGCTGTGGGGTGGTCCCGTCGGTCATACACCGCTTGGTAGATTTGTTCCCGCTGATGAGAATACCGCCGCTGCGCCAAGTGTTCCTGCCCCCCTTAATTAATAATAATTACTATTATTGATATATCATATTTTTTAACGAAATGCAAGCCTTTTCTGAAAATTTTTTCACTGTGGGCAAAAGAAAAACATTTCCATTGATAAACTGCCGCTGTAAGGAGACAATAGGCATCGGGTATCGCGCACAACCATCCCGCGTCAAGGGAGGACGACACGTGAAAAGAAGATTTTCGCTCTTGCTGCTCTCCGGACTGCTGGCCTTCGCTTTGGTCGGCTGCGGCGGAGACGACAAGAACACCGGGACCACCGACGGGACCGACGACATGGTAACGGACCAGAATGACAGCGTCCAGCCGGACGATGACAACACTGACCGCTACCAGGACGACGGAACCACCGGCATGGACAACACCCCTTCGGACAATACCAACGATGATACGCTCCTGGACGATCTGGAAAACGGCATGAACGATCTGGGAGACGACGTGGAAAAAGGCATAGATGACCTGGAGGATATGGGCACCAGCTATGACCAGATGGTGCGCAACGGCTCCGTCCACGACACCGATGGTATTCTGACCGACGGAGAAAACGCCCATACCCCCGGCGCCGCTTAAAGCGGAACTGCTTTTTTGCTTGTTCCTGGAAGCAAAAAATAATGCAAGGTCCCCGGCAATCGCCGGGGACCTTGCGTCTTTACATGCATGATATACGCTTATGATTTGCCCATGGCAAATCAGGTCCGATCCTTCCCCAGGATCACTGCGGCCAGCTGCTCCGGCGTATCCGCCAGGAAATCCGCCCCTGCGGCCACCAGGCTCTCCCGGGAGCGGAAGCCCCAGGTGACGCCGCAGGCTTGCAGTCCGGCGTTGTGGCCGGTCTCCATGTCCACAGAGCTGTCCCCTACAAACAGCGTCGCAGCGGGGTCCGCCTTCAGTTCTTCTAAAATCTGGTGTATACCGGTGGGGTCCGGTTTCACCGGCACGCCCCGCACCTTTCCCCGCACCAGGGTAAAGGCTCCCGGAAAATAGTGCTCCACGATCTGACGGCTGAACTCATCGGCCTTATTGGAGTAGACCGCCATCTGCACACCCTGACGGCCCAGGTCCGCCACCAGCTCCGGCATACCGGCGTAAGGGGCGGTCTTGTCCATATTGTGCTGCCCGTAATACTCAGAAAACTGGGCCAGGGTATTCATCAGCAGCAGCGGACTGCGGCAGCCCTCCGGAGAAAAGCGCTCCACCAGATTGGACAGGCCGTGGCCCACCATGGCACGGTACTCCTCCAGGGCGTGCTCCGGCCAGCCGTTGCGGCGGCAGACCCAGTTGCCGGCGTCTGCCAGATCTTCCAGGGTATTGAGCAGCGTCCCGTCCAAATCAAAGATCACCGTCTGATACATAGGGCACCTCATTTCCCAAACTTTTTCAAAAATTTCACTTTATTTTATCAATTTTTATAGGTCTCCACAAGTGTCAGACAAGCCGAAAGGCGCGGTTTTCACCGCGCCTTTTTTATGGATTTCGCAAGGATTATTTTATAGAAAATCGGGCACAGGCCCCCGGCAGGTCAGAAGTGTATGCTCCCGGAACCCTACGCACCGGGCCAGCTGGGCCGCCTGGTCGTAGCCATAGACCACGGCACCGGCGCTGTGGGCATCGGCGGTAAGAATGATCCGCCCGCCCATATCCCGCCACTCCCGCAGCAAAAATGGCGCCGGGTAGGGCGCATCCCGGTAGCCCCGGGACACGGCGCCGGTGTTGATTTCCAGCAGCGTGGCGGCAGGGTCCGCGGCGTGCAAAGCCTCCAGAGCCGCGGCGCGGTATTCCGGGCTGTCCTCGTCAAAAAAGCGGCCATCCCGGTTCAGCTTTACAATCAAATCCAGGTGGCCCAGGATGGTGGGCTTTCGCTGTGCCATAGCGGCCACGTCGGCGTAATACCTGCGGACCATGGCCATAGTGTCCCCGCCGAACATCTCCTGCCGGCATGCCTCCAGCTTTTCCGCGCCCCAATCCACGCAGTGGTAATGGCCGGTCTGCGGGTCATACAGGTTGTGGACCGATCCAATCCAGTACTCTGCCCAGTCCGGCACCGGCTGGGGGGACTGGCTGTCCTGCTCCATGCCCAGCAGCACCTCCATGCGCCCCTGGTATTCCTGCCGCAGCCGCAGCACCTCCGCCTGATAGGCGGCGGTGTCCTCCGTCAGCACATTGCCCTGGTCCCAGGGAATGGGCGTACAGCTGTGGCCGGAGGCGCCGAAGGACACAGCTCCGGCGTCAAACGCCGCCCGGGCCATTTCCTCCAGGGTGTTCTTCCCGTCGCAGAGAACGGAGTGGGTGTGGACGGTGCAGAATCTCATTGCATCCGCTCCTGCTTCACCTTGTGGTCCACCACATGGCGCTTTTCCAGCTCCCGGGTAATGTCCTCCACGGTAATGCCCATCTGGACCATCAGCACCATGACGTGATAGGTCAGATCCGCGATCTCGTAGATGGTCTCCTCCTTGTCCTCCTTGCGACCGCCGATGATGACCTCGGCGCACTCCTCGCCCACCTTCTTGAGGATCTTGTCCAGGCCCTTGTTGAAGAGATAGGTGGTGTAGCTGCCTTCCTTGGGGTCGGTCTTGCGGCCTTCGATCAGGTGGTACAGGCCCTCATAGCTGAAGGCCTTCAGCTCCTCGGACAGATACACCGGCTGGAAGAAACAGCTCTCCGCGCCGGTGTGGCAGGCGGGGCCGTCCTTGACCACCTCCACCACCAGCGCGTCGGCATCGCAGTCGGCGGTGATGGACACCACATGCTGCACGTTGCCGGAGGTCTCGCCCTTGCGCCACAGCTCCTGACGGCTGCGGCTCCAGAAACAGGTGCGGCCCTCGTCGATGGTGATGGCCAGGCTCTCGGCATTCATATAGGCCAGGGTCAGGACCTCCTTGGTGTAGTGGTCCTGGACGATGGCGGGGATCAG
>CATZYY010000170.1 GCA_958426425.1 uncultured Oscillospiraceae bacterium | reverse complement strand
TCATCGCCTACGAGCCCATCTGGGCCATCGGCACCGGCAAGACCGCCACTGCCGAACAGGCCGGCGAGGTCTGCTCCAATATCCGCGCCACCATCCGCTCTTTGTATGGTGCCCGGGTGGCCCGCTCCATTACCATTCAGTACGGCGGCTCCATGAACCCCAAGAACGCCGCGGAGCTGCTCGCTCAGCCGGATATCGACGGCGGCCTCATCGGCGGCGCCGCTTTGAAGCCCGAGCAGTTCGTTGAGATCATCAACGCCGCCAATCAGGACTGACTGGGGCGAACCCGCTTTATGCGGGGGTCCGAAAATGTGACCGAATCGAGGTTTCTATGAACAAAACTCCCACTACACTCATCATTATGGACGGTTTCGGCATGTCCGGCTCTCTGGTGGGCAATGCCGTCCGCGCCGCCAAAACTCCCCGGTTGGATCAGTTCTTCCAGGAGTTCGCCCACACGGAGCTCCAGGCTTCCGGCCTGGACGTGGGTCTGCCGGAGGGGCAGATGGGCAACAGCGAGGTGGGTCACACCAACATCGGCGCCGGCCGGGTGGTGTTCCAGGATCTGCCTCGCATCACCAAGTCCATTGCCGACGGAGATTTCTTTACCAATCCCGCATATTGCCACGCCATGGACGCCTGCAAGGAAAAGGGCACTGCCCTGCACCTGATGGGCCTGCTGTCCGACGGCGGTGTTCACTCCCATTTGACCCATCTGTTTGCCCTGCTGCAGATGGCCAAGGACCGGGGGCTGGAAAAGGTCTATATTCACGCTTTTCTGGACGGCCGGGACGTCTCCCCCACCTCCGGGGTGGACTTTGTGTCTCAGACGGTGGAAAAGTGCCGGGAGATCGGCGTGGGCAAGATCGCCACGGTCATGGGCCGTTATTACGCCATGGACCGGGACAAGCGCTGGGACCGGGTGGAGCAGGCCTATGACGCCATGGTATACGGTGAGAGTGCCGTATTCAACCCTGTGCCTGTGGCCGCGGTGAAGGACTCCTATGCCGCCGGCATTACCGACGAGTTTGTGGAGCCGGTGGTCTGCGACACCGACGGCACCATCTCCGACAACGACAGCGTCATTTTCTTCAACTTCCGGCCCGACCGGGCCCGGGAGATCACCCGGACCCTGGTGGACCCGGCATTTGACGGTTTTACCCGCCAGATGTTCCCCCTGACCTTCGTGTGCAACACGGAGTATGATGCCACCATGCCCAACGTGGAAGTAGCCTTCCCCCGGGTGAGCGTGCAAAACGGCCTGGGCGAGTATCTCAGCCAGATGGGCCTGACCCAGCTG
Source organism: uncultured Oscillospiraceae bacterium (assembly GCA_958426425.1). GTDB lineage: Bacteria > Bacillota > Clostridia > Oscillospirales > Oscillospiraceae > Oscillibacter. Next base: position 3,649 of record CATZYY010000170.1, on the reverse strand, counting down.
CGCATTGCCGAAACCGAGAAGTACGCCCATGTGACCTTCTTCTTCAACGGCGGCAGCGAAACCGTCTTCCCCGGCGAGGATCGGGTACTGGTGCCCTCCCCCAAGGTGGCCACCTACGATCTCCAGCCGGAGATGAGCGCTCCCGAGGTCTGCGCCAAATGCGTGGAGCGGATTGAATCCGGCGCCTACGACGTGGTCATCCTGAACTTTGCCAACTGCGACATGGTGGGCCACACCGGCGTATACGAGGCTGCCGTGAAGGCAGTGGAAACGGTGGACGAGTGCGTTGGCAAGGTGGTGGACGCCACGCTGAAGATGGGCGGCATCGCCATGATTACCGCCGACCACGGCAACGCCGAGCAGATGGAGGAGCCGGATGGCTCTCCCATGACTGCCCACACCACCAATCCGGTGCCCTTTATTCTGTGCGGCGCCGGCAGTGAGCTGCGCAAGGACGGTCGTCTGGCAGATATCGCTCCCACCATTCTGGACGTGATGGGCCTGGCCTGTCCTCCGGAAATGGACGGCAAGTCTCTGATTATCAAATAAATAAACCAAACGCAAGCGGCGCCCCGGCGGGGCGCCGCTTTTTTGTGGATGGAGTGGTATAAACTCTGGAAAGATCGCCCATACTTCCCCCAGACCCAAAATTGAGGGAGGTATTCTTACATGGCAGACAAATTCAAATCCCTTCCGGGTGGCCCCGGATTTTACGCCGTTCTGGTGCTGTGTCTGGCAGTGGCCGGCGTAGGCGGTTATTTCCTTCTCGCATCCCCCCAGCCGGAGCCAACTGCTCAGGACGAGCCTCTCCAACAGGAGGAAGCAGCGGCACCGGTGACGGATTTGCCGGCGCAGACCCAGGAGATCATCCAGGAGGACCCGGAACCCCAGTCGGAACCCGTCAGCCAGCCGGTAACCATGCCGGAGACACCGGTCATACCGGAGGAGCCGGTGGTGGCGGAAGAACCTCTGACCGTGGTCTCCCCTCTGGAGGGAGACGTGGTGGCGGCCTTCTCCATGGACCAGCTGCTGTACAATGAGACTCTGGAGGACTGGCGGACCCATGACGGCGTGGACATTGCCGCGGCAGAGGGTTCCACCATCATGGCAGCCGCTGCCGGCACGGTGGTGGCGGTGGACGACGACGTGCTTATGGGCACCACCGTGGTAATCGAGCATACGGACGGCTATCACACCCTTTACGCCAATCTCCAGTCGCCGCCGGTGGTAAAGGCCGGGGACACGGTCTCGGCAGGGCAGACCATCGGAACCGTGGGCACCTCCGCCGCAGCGGAAGCCGCCCAGGGCCCCCACCTGCACTTTTCCGTCACCCAGAACGGCGAACCTGTGGACCCACAACAATTTTTGAAAAAATAAAGGAAGCGGGGGAGTCTCCCCGCTTCCTTTTTTCGCTCACTGCGAGAAATTCACGCCTCCTGAGGCGGCAGTTCCTGTGTCTGCGCGCTTACCCGGGCCTCGGCGGAGCGGATGGTTCGCCGCAGGAACACCGCGCTGAGGGTCAAAGACATCAGCTCCGCCACAGGGAAGGCCACCCACACCAGCTCCAGCCGGCCGGTCTGAGACAGCAGCCACGCCACCGGCAGCAGCACCACCAGCTGACGGGCCACCGCCACAATCAAACTGTAAAAGGGATTGCCGATGGCCTGGCACACGGAGCCTGCGATGATGCAGAAGCCCGCCAGCAGGAAGGAAATGCTGATAATCCGCAGGGCCACAGAGCCGATCTGGAGCATTTCCTCCGAGGCGTCGAAGAAGCCCAGCAGCACCTCCGGAAACAGCTGGAACACCGCCAGGCCCACGGCCATGATGCAGATGGCGGAGCAGACGGCCAGCTTCACGGTCCGCTTCACCCGGTCCATGCGGGCGGCGCCGAAGTTATAGGCCACAATGGGCACCATGCCGTTGTTCAGGCCGAAGACCGGCATGAACACAAAGCTCTGGAGCTTGAAGTAGGCACCGAAGACCGCGGTGGCAGTCTTGGTAAAGCCAAACAAGATTTTGTTCATACCGAAGACCATAACGGAACCGATGGACTGCATGACGATGGAGGGCAGGCCCACCCGGTAGATCTCCCCGGCCACCTTTCCATTCCAGCGGATCTCCCGCAGCCGAATATGGACGTCAGGATTGTACCGGAAGTTCATGAACATAGCCAGAATGGCAGCAATGATCTGACCCAGAACCGTAGCGGCGGCAGCGCCGGCCACCTCCATCCGGGGAGCGCCCAGAAGACCGAAGATTAAAATGGGGTCCATAATGATGTTGATAACCGCGCCGGTAATCTGGGTAATCATGGCCAGGGTAGTACGGCCTGTGGACTGCAGCAGCCGCTCAAAGCAGAACTGGCAGAAAATGCCGATGGAGAAGCCCAGGCAGATGCTGGCGTACTGGGTGCCGTACTCCACAATCAAATCCTCCCCGGCGGCCTGGGCCATGAAGAAGGGGCGGGAGAGGAAGATGCCCACCAGGGCAAAGACCACAAAGCTGCACAGCGACAGAAAAATTCCAGTATTTGCGGCCCGGTCCGCCATGGCCTGATTCTTCTCACCTAAGGACCGGGACAGCAGGGCGTTGATACCCACAGCCGTGCCGGCGCCAAAGGCAATCATCAAGTTCTGCAGAGGGAATGCCAGAGACACCGCGTTCAGGGCGTCTTCACTGAGCTGGGCCACGAAAATGCTGTCCACAATATTGTAGAAGGCCTGCACCAGCATGGAGATCATCATGGGGATGGCCATGCCGGCCAGCAGCTTGCCCACAGGCTGCACGCCCATTTTATTCTCGCGGGGGGCGGAGGGTTGCCGTTCCATTTGTTTGTTCATCCTTTCTTGACTCTCTGTAAATTTTATCTCTATGGGTTTTCCCAGCAAAAAGGACGTGGCTCTAAGCCACGCCTTTTTGTAAATCGTTTACTTTTTCAGCTCACCTGTGGCCAGCTGGGTCAGGTATGCATTGATGAACCCGTCCAAGTCACCGTCCATGACATTATCGATGTTGCCGGTCTCGTAGCCGGTGCGGGTATCCTTCACCATCTGATAGGGCATGAAGACGTAGGAGCGAATCTGACTGCCCCACTCGATCTTCATCTGAACGCCCTTGATGTCGGAAATCTTTTCAGCATGCTGCTGGGCTTTCAGCTCCATGAGCTTTGCCCGCAGCATCTTCATGCAGTTTTCCCGGTTCTGAACCTGGCTGCGCTCCTGCTGGCTGGCCACCACAACGCCGGTGGGCTTGTGGATCAGCCGCACAGCGGAGGAGGTCTTGTTGACGTGCTGTCCGCCGGCGCCGCTGGCCCGGTAGACCTGCATCTCAATGTCCTCAGGGCGAATCTCCACGGAGTTGTCGTCCTCGATCTCCGGCATGACCTCCACCGCGGCGAAAGAGGTCTGGCGGCGGGCGTTGGCGTCAAAGGGGGAAACCCGGACCAGCCGGTGGACGCCGTTTTCGCTCTTTAAAAAGCCGTAGGCGTTTTCCCCCTCGATGGAGATGGTGGCGGACTTGATGCCGGCCTCGTCACCCTCCTCATAGTCCAGGGTCTTCCATTCAAACTCGTGGCGCTCGGCCCAGCGGGTATACATGCGGTAGAGCATCTGGGCCCAGTCCTGGGCCTCGGTGCCGCCGGCGCCGG
>CATZYY010000169.1 GCA_958426425.1 uncultured Oscillospiraceae bacterium | reverse complement strand
ACTTTCAAAATCTCCTCCCGGCCCTTGATATCCGGCAGTCCCACATAGATCTGCCGGTCAAAGCGGCCGGGCCGCAGCAGCGCCGGGTCCAGCACGTCGGCACGGTTGGTGGCCGCCAGGACCACCACGCCCTCATTGGCGGCAAAGCCGTCCATCTCCACCAGCAGCTGGTTCAGCGTCTGCTCCCGCTCGTCGTGGCCGCCGCCAAGGCCTGTGCCTCTCTGGCGGCCCACGGCGTCGATCTCATCGATGAACACAATGGCTGGGGAGGTCTTCTTGGCCTGGTCAAACAGATCCCGCACCCGGCTGGCGCCTACGCCCACATACAGCTCCACAAAGTCGGAACCGGAGATGGATAAAAAGCCCACGCCGGCCTCTCCTGCCACGGCCTTGGCCAGCAGCGTCTTGCCGGTGCCCGGAGGGCCCACCAGCAGCACGCCCTTGGGAATCCGGGCGCCCAAGGCGATGAACCGCTTGGGGTCCCGCAGGAACTCCACAATCTCCTGGAGCTCCTCCTTCTCCTCGTCGGCGCCGGCCACATCCTCAAAGGTCACTTTCTTGTCCTTGTCGGTCAGGGTCCGGGTTCTGGCAGACCCGAACTTGGACATTTTATCCGGCCCCATGCCCCCCTGGGCCCGGGCCATCATAAAGTACCAGAAGGCTGCCAGCACCACCGCCACCAGCACATAGGGCAGCAGAATCTCCAGCCAGTTGGTGCTCTGGGGGTCCGGATAGTCGTAGGCGGTGATGATGCCCTTGGCGTACTGCTCCTGGACCAGATCGTTGAAGTCGTCGTAGAACAGCTGGAAATCATAGAGCTGATAGCGGACAATATCGCTGCCGTCCACTTCCTCCCGCAGCTTCAGTGTCAGCATACAGCTGGAGCTGATGTCCACCTGTTCCACCTTTTCCTGCAAAAACAGCTGCCGCACCTGGGAATAGGTGACCTGCTGTCCCCCCATATCCGCCTGCCACAGCCAGCTGACGCACAGCAGAATCACCAGCGCCAGCAGTGCGAAGCTGAAATTGGATCGCCTGTATTGTTTCGTCACAAATAATCCCCCTTTTCCCGCCGGCCCCTGCCGGCCGGAAAGTCCGCCTGAGGCTCTTCAGCCCCGGCAGATCAATGGTCGGAGTAGACCTCCGGCTTCAAAACCCCGATGTAGGGCACATTCCGGTACTGCTGACAGTAGTCCAGGCCGTAGCCCACCACAAACTCATCCGGCACCGTGAAGCCCGACAAATCCGCAGTGATGGCCTTGGTGCGGCGGGAGGGTTTATCCAGCAGCGTCACGATGGTGATGGAGGCGGCGCCCTTGGTCATAAAATAGTCCCGCAGGAAGGCCAGGGTATTGCCGGAGTCCAGAATGTCCTCCACAATAATAAGGTGCCGGCCCGTGATGTCCTGCTGGAGGTCATGGGTGATCTGCACCCTGCCGGAGGACACAGTGGCGTTCTGATAGGAGCTGACGGCGATGAACTCGATGTCGCTTTTGATCTGGCAGGCACGCACCAGGTCCGCCATAAACACAAAGGACCCCTTCAGCACGCCCAAAAACAGCGGGTTGCGGTCGTGGAACTTCTCATAAAGGGCCTGGCCCAGCTCATCGATGCGGGTTTTGATCTGCTCCTCGGTTACCAGAACCTTCAGGATGTCCTTCTCCATCTCACTTGTCATGACTGTTCTCCTCTGTATGTTTGATAATTTGAATGAACCGGCAGGGGTTCTCCCCCTCCGGCAGGAATTCTGCATCCACACCCAGGCGCCACACGGCGGCAAGCCGGTCTCCCACATAGACAGCGGGCAGCCGGTCCCGCTCCGACAGGGAAATCCGCCGGTCCAGGCACAGCCGCTTGACGCTGCGCCCACCCCCATGGGTCTCCGGCAGCGTCAGCCGTGCGGCGGGATCGCAGGGCCCCACAGCGATCGCTTCCCAGTCCGGTCCCGCCCCCAGGGCCAATCCCGTCCCCTGCCGGTGGTCCAAAAGGGTCACGGTCCAGTCGCCCCACCGAAGCGGGCAGTCACGCACCAGCTGTGCCCGGGAAAGGGGCTGGGGCAGCGTCTCCAAAATCAACCGGGAGGCCGCCAGCCGGGCGGTCACCCCATGGGGCAGGCTGATCCGCGCGTCGTTGCCGTGGCTGTCCCACAGCTTTTGCAGCGCTGTCAGATGGACGGCGCCCACATCCTTCCGACCCACGCCCAGCAGGTCGAATAACCCCAGCAGTACCTGGGGCCGCAGGAAGTCCGGCACCTCCGCCAGCTTCCCCAGGGGGATTGTCACCCGTCCGGGCTGCACGGAGGCGCAGCGCAGATACCGCTCCGTCAAATCCTCCAGCCCCGCCTCCGCCGCCCGAAGGCGAGCGGCAGCGGCGCTCATGTGCTCCACGGCCCTGGGATTTACCTGCCGCAGCAGGGGCATCACCCGCAGCCGCAGCAGATTTCTGGCGGCGGCCTCCGGGTCGGCGTTGGTCTCATCCTCCACGTGGGGGATGCCGTAGGCGGCGGCATAGGCCGCCAGCTGCTCTCGGGTGAGGTCCAGAAAGGGGCGGCACAGCCTCCCCCGAACAGGGGGAATTCCCGCAAGCCCCCGGACGCCGGTGCCCCGGACCAGGTTCAAAAGGAGGGTCTCGGCGTTGTCGTCGGCGTGGTGGGCTGTGAGAATGGCGTCATAGTTCTCCCGCTCCGCCGTCTCCTCCAAAAAGGCATAGCGCAGCGCCCGCCCAGCCTCCTCCAAAGAGAGGCCCTCCCGCTCCGCCATAGCCCGGACATCGCCGGAGCCAGTGAAGAAGGGGATGCCCCGCTCTGCGCACCAGTCCCGGACAAAGTCCTGGTCCCGGTCCGCCGAAGGCCGCAAATGGTGGTTGAAATGGGCGGCGGCGGGGACAAACCCGCGGCCGCGGCCCCAGGTATCCAGAAAATGCAGCAGGCACATGGAGTCCTGTCCGCCGGACACGGCGCACAGCACCCGCCCCCCCTGGGGAAACCGCTCCGTCAGAAAGTCCGCGGCGGCGGTCAGCTCACTCCTCGTCGTCATATCTTGTATCCAGTGTGGAGAAGGCGGTATACGACCGCATCCACCGCAGCTCCACCCCACGGCGCTGACGCCGTGGGGACCCCGGTGGCCACCATCCGCGGACGGAGTGAATCCGCCCGCTCACAAGGGTCTGCCTGCCGGCAGACCGCTTGGACGCGCATCCGCGCGGCTTCGCTGAGGTGTCGCACACGCTCACTCCTCGTCGTCATATCTCGTATCCAGTGTGGAGAAGGTGGTGTACTCCGGCATCCACCGCAGCTCCACCTTGCCGGTTTCGCCGTGGCGGTTCTTGGCTACAATGCACTCGGCGATGTTGTGCTTTTCCGAGTCCTCATTATAATAGTCGTCCCGGTACAAAAAGAGAACAATATCCGCATCCTGCTCAATGGCGCCGGATTCCCGCAGGTCCGACAGCATGGGCCGCTTGTCCTCCCGCTTCTCGTTGGCACGGGAGAGCTGGCTCAGGCAGATCACCGGCACATTCAGGTCCTTGGCCATGATCTTCAGCATCCGGGAGATATCGGAGACCACCTGCTGGCGGTTCTCCCCGCTGTATCCCCGGCCGCCGGCAGAGGTCATCAGCTGTAAATAGTCGATGACCACCAGGGCCAGATTGTCCAGCCGCCGACATTTTGCGTTCATATCCGCCACCGACAGCAAGGGATTGTCGTCAATCCGAATGTCCACCCGGTTGAGCACTGTGGCGGCGCCGGCGATTTTCTCCCAATCGGTCTCCCGCAGGGAGCCGGTCCGAAGCCGGTTGTTCTCCACCAGGGCCTCGCCGCTCAAAAGCCGCATGGCCAGCTGCTCCCGGGACATCTCCAGGGAGAAGATGGCCACCGTCCGATGGGTACTCTTGGCCACGCTCAAAGCCATATTCAGGGCCATGGAGGTCTTGCCCATACCGGGCCGGGCCGCCAGGAGAATCAGGTCGGACTTGTTCAGTCCCGTGATCTTCTGATCCACGGCGGAAAGGCCCGTGGAGATGCCCGGCAGGCGGGAGTCGCTCTCGCTCATCTCGCCCAGGCGATCCAGTACCTCCGGCAGCACCTGCCGCAGCGGCACCATACTCTGGGCGCCCTGTCCCCGGCGGACGGCAAAGATCTTCTGCTCCGCCATGTCCAGAATCTTGCTGACGCCGCCCACGCCCTCCTGCACCATGGCGGTGATCTCCGCCGCCGCCTGGGCCACGCCCCGCAGCAGCGCCTTGTCCCGTACGATAGCCACGTACTCCATGACGTTGGCGCTGGTGGGGGTAATTTCCATCAGCTGGGCCAAATAGGAGCGGGTGGTCTGGTCGTCATAGGTGCCAAGCCTCTGCATCTCCTCGCAGACGGTGATGCCGTCAATGGGTTTGGCATAGGAGAACATGGCGTAGATGGTCTCGAAAATCTCCCGATTCTGCCGCAGGTAAAAGTCCTCAGGCCGCAGCTTATCCATTACATCTTTGACACAGGTCGCGTCAATGAGCATGGAGCCCAGAACCGCCTGCTCCCCCTCCAGGGAGTGGGGCATCTGCCGCAGCAGCAGATCTTCATTGGCCATGGATTTTCACCTCCGGTCGATTGTTATGCGGGGTTCAATACCACTTGAGGGGCAGGGTACATCCCGCGGATTGCGGCCGTTCGTTTATGGTCCTCCGCTGACGATGTGCCTGCCGCCTCAAGCCGGAAAAGGGCTGCTTCTTCACAGTCCGGCCTCTCTTCAAAAGGGAGTGCTCACTTCTCCTCGAACACGGAGACGTACACTGTCCCCGTCACCTCGAAGCCCAGCTTGGCCTTGACCTGATAGCTGCCGAAGGACTTGATGGGATCGTCCAGCACCAGCTTCTGCTTGGGGATGTCCAGGCCGAACTGGGCCTTGAGGCCATCCGAAATCTCCTTGGTGGTGACGGCGCCGAACAGGCGGCCGCCGCTGCCGGCCTTGGCGG
>CATZYY010000168.1 GCA_958426425.1 uncultured Oscillospiraceae bacterium | reverse complement strand
GTGCTGGTGGAGATCGGCTACCACGACAACTACGCCGACGCCACCTGGGTGGAGGGCCACATGGACGCCATCGCCCAGCAGCTGGCCCGGGCGCTGACGGAGTTCTTCGGCCTGCCCTTTATCTACCCCATGACCCCGGTTCGGGGCACCGTCACCGTCAGTTACGGCACGCTGAATCTGCGGGACCGGCCCTCTCCCACGGGAACGGTCCTGGCCAATCTGCCCGACGGCGCCGCCGTCACCGTCTACGGCGAATGGGAGGGATGGTATGTGGTCCACTATGGGGACTATGTGGGGTATGCCGCCGCAGCCTACATCGATACCCAGGGCCAATGAGCCGTGCCGGGCCAAGGGCCCGGTTACCACAAAAGTGGTTTCCAAAAGGATGGCTCCGAGGATTTCTGAGCCGGGCGGGCCTTACCTGCCCGGCCCAAATTCATGACGGGGCGTCCGAGGGGGCCAAGTCCGTTGAACGTGTAAGGCCGGGCGGGGGACGTGTATATTTATCGGAATCCCGTCGGTTTTTCTTGACAGTTGTCCTGTAAATGATTAAACTAGATAAGGATAATTGTCGGCAGGGAACAGGGGCCCTCCGATTATTTTCTGCCTCATGCGGCCCGCCGGGCCTGCATATAAAAAGGTAAGCACGTCCATATACCGAAAACAGGAGGAAAAGCAATCGTGTTACAAGCCATCATCGCCGGTGTCATCGGCCTGGTGATCGGCGGCGCGGTCTGCTTCCCCCTCGGTATCCGCTACCGGAAAATTGTTTCCGAGAAGGAAATCTCAAGCGCAGAAGAAGAGGGAAAGCGCATTATCAATGAGGCCATCAAGAGCGCCGAGACCAAGAAGAAAGAGGCACTGCTGGAAGCCAAAGAGGAGATTTTAAAGAACCGCAGCGAATACGAGAAGGAAGAAAAGACCCGTCGGGCCGATCTGCAGCGGCAGGAGAATCGCCTGCAGCAGAAAGAGGAAAACCTGGACCGCAAGACCGAGGCCCTGGAGAAAAAGGAAGAGTCTCTGGCCCAGAAGCATGCGGCCATTGACAAGGAAAACGAAGAGATCAAGGTCATCAAGCGCAGCCAGACCGAGATGCTGGAGCGGATTTCCGGCTTTACCGCCGAGGAGGCCAAGCAGTATCTGATCGATCAGGTGGAGGCGGAAGTGACCCACGAGACTGCCCTCAAGATCAAAGAGGTGGAGTCCCGGATGAAAGAGGAGTGCGAGGCACGCGCCCGGGAAGTGGTGGCCCAGGCCATCCAGCGGTGCGCCGCCGACTCCGTGGCCGAGATGACCGTCAGTGTGGTTCCCCTGCCCAATGACGAGATGAAGGGCCGCATCATCGGCCGCGAGGGCCGCAACATCCGTACCATCGAGACACTGACCGGCGTGGACCTGATTATTGACGACACGCCGGAGGCCATTACCGTCAGCTGCTTCGAGCCTGTGCGGCGGGAGATTGCCCGCCTGGCTCTGGAGAAGCTGATCGCCGACGGCCGCATCCATCCCACTCACATTGAGGAGATGGTGGAAAAGGCCCGCCGGGAGGTGGAGGCCACCATCAAGGCCGAGGGCGAGCGCGTCGTCTTCGAGTGCGGCATCCGCAACCTGCACCCTGAGCTGGTGAAGATGCTGGGCCGTCTCCACTACCGCACCAGCTACGGGCAGAACGTCCTGCAGCACTCCGTGGAAGTCAGCCACATCGCCGGCATGATGGCGGCGGAGCTGGGCGCCGACGTCCAGGCTGCCAAGCGGGCCGGACTGCTCCACGACCTGGGCAAGGCCGTGGATCACGAGCTGGAGGGCACCCACGTCTCCCTGGGCGTGGAGTTTGCCCGGAAGTACAAGGAGCGGGAGGACATCATCCACGCCATCGAGGCCCACCACAATGATGTGGAGCCCCGGACCATCGTTGCCTGCCTGGTCCAGGCGGCGGACGCTATTTCCGCTGCCCGTCCCGGCGCCCGGCGGGAGAATCTGGAGAACTATATCAAGCGCCTGGAGCAGCTGGAGACCATCACCGGCACCTATCCCGGCGTGGACAAGGCCTATGCCATCCAGGCCGGACGGGAAGTCCGGGTCATGGTGAAGCCCGAGCAGGTCAGCGAGGACCAGATGGTGATTCTGGCCCGGGAGCTGGCCAAGAAGATCGAGGAGGAAATGGAGTACCCCGGTCAGATCAAGGTCCACGTCCTGCGGGAGACCAAGGTCGTGGAATACGCCAAATGAGAAAAAAGCGGAACGCTTCGGCGTTCCGCTCTTTTATTCATCTTCAGGCGGGATAAATTTCAGCAGGTCTCCCAGTTCACAGTGCAGCACCGTGCAGAGTCTGGCCAAGACGTCAATATCCAGGCGGGAGATGTTGTTGTTGCAGTAGTTGTTCAGCTGCGTGCGCTGCATCTCCGCCCGCTGGCAGAGCTTGTTTTTGCTGATCCCGCTTTTTTGAATCAGCGCATTTAATTCAATCCTGACGGAACCGAACTTCTCCATAGATATCCTCCGAAAACCAAAAGAGATCCTTAACATCTCTAGTCTATTTCCGCTAGAATAGCTTTATAAGATGTAGAATATCTACTGGTACTTTTTACAGGGGGTGTATTTCATTGGAGATGCTTTACGAGGAACTCTACCATCTTTTATTCAATGCCGCCACCGACGCCCTGCGGGCCATGGAGCGGGAGAACTTTGGACAGGCAAGAGATCTGCTTGTCCAGGCCCAGCAGGCCTGCGAGGAGCGCTACATGGCCCAGTCGTGACGCCATCCGGGCCCGGAGTATCCCCTCAGGGCTGTTTTTTGTGCCGAAACGTGCCCTGAGAGGATGGACTCGGCGGGGATTCTTCACCGTACGGTCCCACTGTGCCTTGACAATTCCGCCTCCGGCCGATACAATATAAGTTCAGTGAAATGGGCCCGGGGGAGGGCCAAACCATAAAAAGATGCAAAGGATTTGAGAGATATGGCACAGGATAAAAGACAAGTGGACGCCATCACCGCCCGGGACGTGGACTTTGCCCAGTGGTATACCGACGTGTGCAAGAAGGCGGAGCTGATCGACTATACCTCCGTCAAGGGCATGTTCATCTACCGGCCCTACGGCTACGCCATCTGGGAGAACATCCAGGCGGAGATGGACCGGCGGTTTAAGGAGACGGGACATGAGAACGTGTACCTGCCGGTGCTGATCCCGGAGAGCCTGCTCCAGAAGGAGAAGGACCATGTGGAGGGCTTTGCCCCCGAGTGCGCCTGGGTCACCATGGGCGGCAGCGAAAAGCTGGAGGACCGCCTCTGTGTCCGCCCCACCTCCGAGACGCTGTTCTGCGAGCATTACGCCAACATTATCCACTCCTGGCGGGACCTGCCCAAGCTCTATAACCAGTGGTGCAGCGTTCTGCGCTGGGAGAAGACCTCCCGTCCCTTCCTGCGCCACCGGGAATTCCTGTGGCAGGAGGGCCACACCATGCACGCCACTGAGGAAGAGGCCCGGGAAGAGACCATGCGGATGCTGAACATCTATGCCGACTTCATGGAGAACGTTTTGGCCATGCCGGTGCTGCGGGGCCGCAAGACCGACAAGGAGAAGTTCAACGGCGCCGAGGAGACGTACACCGTGGAGTGCATGATGCACGACCACAAGGCCCTCCAGGCCGGCACCAGCCACTACTTCGGCGACGGCTTCGCCAAGGCCTTTGACATCACCTTCACCGGCAAGGATAACCAGCTCCACCACCCCCACCAGACCAGCTGGGGCGTGTCTACCCGGATGATCGGCGGCATCATCATGACCCACGGCGACGACAACGGCCTGGTGCTGCCGCCCCGGATCGCTCCCATTCAGGTGGTGGTGATCCCCGTGGCCCAGCATAAGCCCGGCGTGCTGGACGCTGCCGCCGCCCTGCGGGACCGCCTGAAGGCCGCCGGCGTGCGGACCAAGATGGATGACTCCGACAACTCCCCCGGCTGGAAGTATGCCGAGTACGAGATGAAGGGCGTGCCCCTGCGGGTGGAGATCGGCCCCAAGGACATGGAAAAGGAGCAGTGCGTCATTGCCCGCCGGGACACCGGCGAGAAGGTCTTCGTGGCCCTCAGCGACCTGGAGGAGACTGTGAAGAAGCTGCTGGACGAGGTCCACGACAACATGTTTGCCATGGCCCTGAAAAACCGGGAGGAGAACACCTTCGATATCAAAACCCCCGAGGAGGCCAAGGCCATCGCCGAGGGTAAGGGCGGGTTCCTCCGGTCCAAGTGGTGCGGGAGCCTGGAGTGCGAGCTGGCCATGAAGGAGCGGGCCGGCGTTTCCTCCCGCTGCATGCCTCTGGAGCAGAGTGGCACCGAGGGCGTGTGCCCTGTGTGCGGTAAGAAGTGCACCACCGACATCTACTGGGGCGTGGCCTACTGAGTGGGCGCTTCATACAGAAAGTTTGGAACCGGCGCGGGGAGAACTCCGCGCCGGTTTTCTCTCACTTGGGCCGCCTGAAAAGCAAAAAAAGGGGAAAATTGCCGCTCCGGCAGACCTGCCGAAAAAAACTTGAAATTTTCATGAAAAACAGAGAAATTCCTCTTGACATCGGGGACGGTTTCTTATATTATAAATGGGTCCGCGACGGGAGGGCCATGCCCTGCGCCGCGCACCTGCGATGAACCGGGAGATTGCTCGAAAGAGGTAACTTCCGGGGAGTATGTCCGATAATCGGGCGGCTGAGAAGGAATCTGTACGTCGCGTAGATCGCTGCGCCATGTCTGGATACCGGCCGTTTCTTGCGCCGGTATTTTTCATGAGCCGGAATGATACGCACGGTTAAGCGTATAGAAAAATTCTCTCGCCGTAGGTCGTCGAGACTTCGTGAAACAACCTACGAAATCAGGAGGAAACAACCATGGCACAGAAAGAAATGATCCGCATTCGCCTGAAGGCCTATGACCACCAGGTCATCGACCAGAGCGCAGAGAAGATCGTGGAGACCGCCAAGCGCACCGGCGCCACCGTGTCCGGCCCCATCCCTCTGCCCACCAAGAAGGAGATCGTCACCATCCTGCGGGCTACCCACAAATACAAGGACAGCCGCGAGCAGTTTGAGCGCCGCACCCACAAGCGCCTGATCGACATCACCAAGTCCACCCCCAAGACCGTGGAGGCGCTGATGGCTCTGGATCTGCCCGCCGGTGTGG
>CATZYY010000167.1 GCA_958426425.1 uncultured Oscillospiraceae bacterium | reverse complement strand
CAGAAGCTGCCCATCTTCTCCGGCTCCGGCCTGCCCCACGCCAATCTGGCGGCCCAGATCGCCCGTCAGGCCAAGGTGCTGGGAGACGACGCATCCAACTTCGCCGTGGTCTTCGCCGCCATCGGCATCACCTTCGAGGAGTCTGAATTCTTCGTCAGCGAGTTCCGCCGCACCGGCGCCATCGACCGTACCGTGCTGTTCTCCAACCTTGCCAACGACCCGGCTGTTGAACGTATTTCCACGCCCCGTATGGCCCTGACCGCCGCCGAGTACCTGGCCTTTGAGAAGGGCATGCACGTGCTGGTCATCATGACCGATATCACCAACTACGCCGAGGCCCTGCGCGAGGTCTCCGCCGCCAAGAAGGAGGTTCCGGGCCGCCGCGGCTTCCCCGGCTACCTGTACACCGACCTTGCCACCCTGTACGAGCGGGCCGGCCGCCGGCTGGGCAATCCCGGCTCCATCACCCTGATCCCCATTCTGACCATGCCCGAGGACGACAAGACCCACCCCATCCCCGACCTGACCGGCTATATCACCGAGGGTCAGATCATCCTCTCCCGCGCCTTGTACCGGCAGGGCATCCACCCGCCGGTGGACGTGCTGCCCAGCCTGAGCCGTCTGAAGGACAAGGGCGTTGGCAAGGGCAAGACCCGGGAGGACCACGCCGACACCATGAACCAGCTCTTCGCCGCCTACTCCACCGGCAAGGACAACAAGGAGCTGATGAGCATCCTGGGCGAGGCTGCCCTGACCCCCACGGACCTGCTGTACGCCAAGTTCGCCGACGAGTTTGAGCGCCGCTACGTCAACCAGGGCTATGAGGAAAACCGCTCCATTGAGGAGACCCTGAATCTGGGCTGGGAGCTTCTCAGCATCCTGCCCAAGTCGGAGCTGAAGCGCATCAAGCCGGAGCTGATTGAGAAATACTGGCCGAAAAAAGACGAGCAGAAGTAAGGAGGGGTGAGCCATGGCCAATATCACGGTAAGCCCTACCCGTATGGAGCTCACCCGCCTCAAGGGCAAGCTGCGCACCGCCCAGCGGGGCCACAAGCTGCTCAAGGACAAGCGGGATGAGCTGATGAAGCAGTTCCTGGATACGGTCCGGGAGGTCCGCTCTCTCCGGGCTGAGGTGGAGGAGGAGCTGATGACGGTGCACAGCTCTTTCACCGTCGCCTCCGCCCTTATGAGCTCCGAGGCATTGGAGCAGGCCCTGCTCTATCCCAAGCAGAGCGTGGAGCTGACCCAGACCACCCAGAACATCATGTCCGTCAACGTGCCGGTGTATCACTTCCAGACCAAGACCAAGTCCGATTCCGACATCTACCCCTACGGCTTCGCGGCCACCTCCGGCGAGCTGGACGCCGCCGTGGACGCCCTGGGGAAGGTGTTCCAGAAGATGCTGAAGCTGGCGGAGATCGAGAAGTCCGCCCAGCTGATGGCGGAGGAGATCGAGAAGACCCGCCGCCGGGTCAACGCCCTGGAGTACGTGATGATCCCCGACACCCAGGATGCCATCCGCTATATCACCATGAAGCTGGATGAGAACGACCGCTCCACCACCACCCGACTGATGAAGGTGAAGGACATGCTCCTCAAGGAAGCCATCCAGGAGCGCAGAGAGGCCGACGCCGAGGCCGTCAAGACCTTCGGAGACTCCCAGGAGGTGTGATCGCCTCCGGCGGACAGACGCTTTGGAAAAATCAGGAGACGGGGCCCCCGCCGGGGCCCCGTCTAAGTTCATCAAAAAAGAGGGAAAACTTGCGCGGCGAGAAGGAAGAGAGTTACGAGAGGAACCCAGGAGGGGTTCCTTTCGTTTTCAATCATAAGTTTTTTGGAACATTTTAAAGGTCTAAAAAACTTGCTCAGCGTGTCGAAAAGACTTTTCGACACGCTGAGGCGGGGCCCCCGCCGGGGCCCCGTCTTTCCGCCTGTTACGGCGGAAAAGGGCCAAAACACAGCCAAAGAAGTCTTGACGAAACGGGCAAAGCGGTGTAGTGTATTTCTGTTAGACAACAACACGCTTACGCGGGATTTCCGCTGAAAAGGAGAGAAAACGACCATGTACTGCGTACAGAACATCCATGAGGACCTGCTGTGGCTGGGCGCCTCCGACCGGCGTCTGGCCAAGTTTGAGAACGTGTTCCCCATTCCCCGGGGCGTCAGCTACAACAGCTACCTGGTGCTGGACGATAAGACCGTCCTGCTGGACACCGCCGACCAGGCGGTGGGGGAGCGGTTCTTTGAAAACCTGTGCTACGCCCTGGCGGGCCGGGAGCTGGACTATGTGGTGGTGAACCATATGGAGCCGGACCACTGTGCCACCCTGGGACAGCTACTGTGCCGCTTCCCCAAGACCCAGGTGGTGGGCAATGCCAAGACCATCACCATGATCGGTCAGTTCTTCGACTGCGACCTGTCCGGCCGCAGCGTGGTGGTGAAGGAAGG
The DNA here is from genome assembly GCA_958426425.1 of uncultured Oscillospiraceae bacterium. Lineage (GTDB taxonomy): Bacteria > Bacillota > Clostridia > Oscillospirales > Oscillospiraceae > Oscillibacter. The sequence continues at coordinate 2,778 of CATZYY010000167.1, read as the reverse complement.
GGACACCCTGACCACCGGCCGCCACACATTCACCTTCCTGATGGCCCCCATGGTCCACTGGCCGGAGGTCATGGTGACCTATGACACCACCGACAAGACCCTGTTCTCCGCCGACGCCTTCGGCACCTTCGGGGCCCTTAACGGCAATATCTTCGCCGATGAGGTGAACTTTGAGCGGGACTGGCTGGATGATGCTCGCCGGTACTACACCAACATCGTGGGCAAGTACGGCGCTCAGGTCCAGGCCCTACTGAAGCGGGCCGCCGCCGTGGAGATTCAGTGCCTGTGCCCGCTGCACGGACCTATCTGGCGGGAGAACATCCAGTGGTTCGTGGACAAGTACCAGACCTGGAGCTCTTACGCTCCCGAAGACCGGGCTGTGGCCATCTTCTCCGGCTCCATCTACGGCCACACGGAGAACGCTGCCGACATCTTGGCCTGCCATTTGGCTCAAAAAGGCGTTAAGAACATTGCACTGTACGACGTGTCCCACACGGACGTGTCGTATCTGGTCAGCGAGGCCTTCCGGTGCAGCCACCTGGTCTTCGCCTCCGCCACTTACAACGGCGAGATTTACACCCCCATGGAGGACTTCATCCGGGATTTGAAGTCGCACGGCCTGCGGGACCGGTCCGTGGCCCTGATCGAGAACGGCACCTGGGCGGCCCAGTCCGCCCGGCTCATGACCGGCATTCTGGATACCATGAAGGATATGCGCGTCATGGAGGGCACGGTGACGCTGAAATCCTCTGTAAAGGAGGCCCAGCGCCGCAGCCTGGAGGCCCTGGCAGACAAGATCGCCCAGGAGCTGCTCCACTGAGCATACATATACGCCCCCGCCGGAAATACCGGCGGGGGCTTTTTTTGTAAACGAAAACCACCGGCACGGCCGGTGGTTTTGATTCGTCAAAGGGCGAAAAAAGCGCCTGCCGCAGCAGCGGCAGGCGCCTCGGTTCATTGAAAAAACCCATGAATATCTGTGATGGTAAAAGCCTTTACAACAGTGTAATTCCAGCTTTTTCACACGCCTCCATGGTCTCCTTGTCCCAGAGGCTAGCCTGGACCTCACCAATATGGCAGGTGCCGATCAGCAGCATGCACAGGCGGGACTGGCCGATGCCGCCGCCGATGGACTGGGGCAGTTCGCCGTTCAGGAGCATCTGGTGGAAGGGGAGCTTACGCCGCTCATCGCAGCCAGCCTCGGTCAACTGGCGGTCCAGAGCGGCCTGGTCCACCCGGATGCCCATGGAGGACACCTCGAAGCTGCGCTGGAGCACCGGGTTCCACATGAGGATGTCGCCGTTGAGGGTCCAGTCGTCATAGTCGGGGGCCCGGCCGTCGTGAGGCTTGCCGGAGCGGAGCTTGCCGCCGATCTGCATGAGGAAGACGGTCTTGTGCTTGCGGCAGATTTCCGTCTCCCGCTCGCTGGGGGTCAGGTCCGGGAAACGGTCCTCCAGCTCCTGGGTAGTGATAAAGTACACGTCCCGGTCGGGCTTGAAGGTCAGCACCGGGAAGGCGTTGCGCAGGGCGGCGGAGGTGTCGCAGATGGCGCCCACGATGTCCCGCACGGTCTCCCGCAGGTAGATGTGGTTGCGGTTCTGGGGGTCGATGTGCTTTTCCCAGTCCCACTGGTCCACGTAGATGGAATGGAGGTTGTCCACCACCTCGTCCCGGCGGATGGCGTTCATGTCGGTGTACAGGCCGGTACCCAGCTTGAACTCGTAGCGCTTGAGGGCCAGCCGCTTCCACTTGGCCAGGGAGTGGACCACCTGTCCGTCGGTGCCCACATCGGGAATATCGAAGGTGACGGGGCGCTCCACACCGTTGAGGTCGTCGTTGAGGCCGGTCTTGCCATCCACAAACAGCGGGGCGGAGACACGGTGCAGGTTCAGCCGCACGGTCAGGCTGTGCTGGAATTCCTGGTGGATCAGCTCGATGGCCCGCTGGAGCTCATTGTTGGTCAGGGGCATGCGGTAGCCGGCGGGAATGGTGATCTTGCTCATAGGTCGAAGGGTCCTTTCTGAATTTGGTTTGGTGGGGCTCAGGCGCCCAGCTTTTCAAGGCCCAGCCGCAGACGGCGCAGGACCTCGTCTTTTCCAAGGATGTGGCAGATCTCCACGGCGCCGCCGGGGGTCACCTGCTTGCCGGCGGCGGCGATCCGCACCGGCCACATAAGGGTGGCGTTTTTCACGCCCAGGGACTCCGCAAGGCCGATCAGGCAGTCGTGGACGGAATCCTGGGTCCAGGTGTCCAGAGCCTCCAGGGCGGGGATGGCAGAGCGGAGCATCCGGGCGGAAACCTCAGAATCTGTCTTGGACTTCTTGTTGGTGAACAGCGCCGCGTCGTAGTCCGGCAGGGCGTCGAAGAAGTCCACCTTCTCGGGGATCTCCGTCAGCTTTTCGCACCGGGCCTGGAGCAGAGCCGCCACGGCGGAGGCGTCGATGGCGGGGTTCTTCACGCTCTGACGGATATAGGGCTCCGCCACCTTGGCGAAATCCTCCGGCGCCATGGCGCGGAGATAGGTTGCGTTGAAATAGGTCAGTTTATCAATATCGAAGATGGCCGGGGACTTGGAGATGCCGGCGATGTCAAAGGCCTTGACCAGCTCCTCCAGGGAGAAGATCTCCTGCTCGCCCAGGTCCCCCTTGGGTGCCCAGCCCAGCAGCGCCACATAGTTCAAAATGGCGTCCGTCAGGTAGCCCTGGTCCCGCAGATCCTCGTAGGAGGGGTCCCCGTGGCGCTTGGACATCTTGTTGTGCTGGTCCCGCATGACGGGGG
>CATZYY010000166.1 GCA_958426425.1 uncultured Oscillospiraceae bacterium | reverse complement strand
CCTTCCAGCACACGCCGGTGGTGGTGGCCGTCCGGCGGCCCATCCGCTCCTTAAACGACGTCCTCATCGCCGCCCACAGCTACGACGCCGACAACCGCCCCCTGTCCACTTATACCTTCCAGGACATCCGCTATTTGCATATTTTAGGCACCGTGGTGCCGTGAGTTCACAGTTTGTTCATGCTTTTCCCTCCCGGTTGGGGTTACCATAATCCCAAACGAAACAGGGGGGACCCACCATGAAAAAGCTGCTCTGCGCGCTCTTGTCTTTGTCGCTGCTGATGGCCCTGGGGACGGCGCCCGCCTCCGCCGCGTACGCCGACGTGTCCGGCTCCTTGGCCGCCGAGGTGCAAAAGGCCTCGGACTACGGCCTCATGAAGGGCTACACCGACACCACCTTCGGCTACGCCGACCCCATGACCAGGGCCCAGTTCGTCACGGTGCTGGACCGGATGCTGCTGCCTCAGGACGGCGACGAGACGCTGAAGAGCTACATTACAATGGCCATGGAGGTGGACTATGAGACCGTCAAGGCCTATTACAGCTCCATCGACGCGGCAGCGCAGTACGGCTGGGTGGATACCGACGAGCCCTTCCGGCCCACGGACCCCATTACCCGGGGGGAGATGGCGGAGATCCTGGTCCGGGCACTGGGACTGGGCGGAGCTGCCGCCTTGGCAGAGAAATATGCAAGCCTTCCCTTCACCGACGTGACGGAGGGGAAGGGGTACATCTCCGTGGCCTATGACATCGGCATGACCCACGGCACCTCCGCCACCACCTACGGCCCCGACGTCACCGCCACCCGGGCCCAGGCGGCGGCCATGCTGGTGCGGATCTACGAAAAGCTCCAGGCCGACGGCTTCCTCCACGGCTTCTACGCCATCTCCTCGTATAGTCAGCTGGGCCTTGTCAATGCTATGGACGCCGTCAGCGCGGGCTGGAGCCGCATGACCTGGGACGGGACCACGGCGGTGCTCTCCACCACCAGCGCCGGCGGCAACGAGTACGCCATCCCCACCGGCTACGACGAGGTGGTGGCCCAGGCGGAGAACAACGATGTGGGCCTGAACCTCAGCGTGTTCATGGACGGGCAGTCTCTCAAGGACATGCTTGCCTCCGACAGCGGCCGGGCCCAGGCGGTGGAGCAGATCGTGGGTGAGCTGACCGTGACCTACAAGACCATCGGGAAAAACCCCTACGACGGCGTCACCATCGACTTTGAGGGACTGCGGACCGACAGCCTGGTGACCTTCGACCAGTTTTTAACGGAGCTGTCCACCCGGGTCCACTACCTGGGCAAGAAGCTGTACGTGTGCGTGCCCCCGGTGCTGACCACCGGCAGCTACTACGACGGCTACAACATCGCCCGGATCGCGGCATTGTCGGACAAGGTGATCCTCATGGCCTACGACTATGAGGACCGGAGCATGGCGGTGGGCGCCTCCGCCCTGACCGCCGTCCCCACGTCTCCCATGGATCAGGCCTACTGGTCCGTGAAGAAGGCGGTGGAGGAGCTGATCGCCTCCGGTCAGGATGTGGGCAAGCTGGTGCTGGGCTTTAGCTGCAAGAACGTGGCCTGGAAGGTCAACAGCGCCCAGGACCTGACCTTGGCCGCCGCCGCGCCCTTCTACGTGTCCAATGAAACGCTCCAGCAGCGGCTGGGGCAGAGCGGCACCACCAAGGGCTGGTCCGACCGGTTTCAGTGCCCCTACGCTGTTTACACCATTGAGGACGGCAGCACCTATTTCGTCTGGTACGACGACGCCCAGAGCGTCCAGGCCCGGGTGGACATGGCCAAGCTCCTGGGCGTCACCGGGGTGTCCGTGTGGCGGCTGGGAACCATCCCCAACAGCGGCAGCTGGAGCTGGATGGACGCCCTGAGCTGAAAAAACGCGGAAAATCCCGGCTCAGCCGGGATTTTCTATTGAAATCCGGGACATGATGGGGTATAATAGCACGGCAGCGGTCCGTATGCCCCAAAGGGGGACAGGCCGCGGAATCTCACATTTGGAGGAATCTCCCATGATCACCATTACCAAGGACACCATCATCGGTGATATTCTGGATATCGCCCCTCACACCGCCCCCATCTTCCTGTCCATCGGCATGCACTGCCTGGGCTGCCCCTCCTCCCGGGGCGAGACGGTGGAGGAGGCCTGCATGGTCCACGGCGTGGATGTGGACAAGCTGCTGGCCCTGGTGAACGAGGAAGCCAACAAGCCTCAGTAACCCCTATTATGACCGAGGGACGCATACGGAGCGGAAACTCCGTATGCGTCCCTATGCCGGTTTTCGGAGCGTGAACCATGGAAAAACGACTGGAGCTTTCCCCCAGGCTGTCCCGCTTGGCGGACTGGGTGGCGCCGGGTGCCAGGCTTGCGGACGTGGGCACGGACCACGCCCTGCTGCCCATTTGGCTGCTGGTCCACGGGCGCATTCACAGTGCCATCGCCAGTGACCTGCGGCCGGGGCCATTGAGCCGGGCCCGGCAAAACGCCGCCGCCTTCGGCGTGGCGGACCGGGTGGACTTCCGACTGTGCGACGGGCTGGAGGGCGTGGGCCCGGAGGACTGCGACACGGTGGTGATCGCCGGCATGGGCGGGGAGACCATCGCCCGCATCCTTGCCGCCGCCCCCTGGACCGCCCACGGACGCCACACCCTGCTGCTTGCCCCCCACACCCGGGCGGAGGTCCTGCGCCGCTTCTTGGCGGAAAACGGGTATGCCATCCGGCGGGAGTCCCTGGTGGAGGACCGGGGCTTTCTCTACCCGGTGCTGGAGGCCGGGGCAGGGGAGATGCGGCTTTCACCGGGGCATTGCCACTGCGGCCCTTTCGTCACCGGCGACCCTCTGGGAGAGCGGTACATCATTCAGCGGATCATCCAGCTCCAGGGCATCGTGGCCGGCCGGAACCGCTCGTCCCGGCCGGAGGACCGGGCCGACGACGTCCGGGACCTGCTGACGGAGCTGTTGGAACTGAGAGAGGAGTGGCGCCATGCCAACGGTACGGGAAATTGAACAGGCCCTGTTTGACCTCGCTCCCCGGGAGCGGGCCATGGACTGGGACAATGTGGGCCACCTGCTGGGGGACCCGGACCAGGCCGTGGAGCGGGTGTGCGTGGCATTGGACATCACCGAGGCCGTGGCCGCCGAGGCCATTGAAAACGGCTGTCAGCTGATCGTCAGCCACCACCCCATCATGAACTGCCGGTGGCTGCCGGTCCAGAACATCCGGGAGGACACGCCCCAGGGCCACCTGCTGCTGCGTCTGCTGCGCAGCAACGTGTCCGCCATCTGCATGCACACCAACCTGGACGTGGCCGACGGCGGCGTGAACGACGCCTTTGCCGCCGCCCTGGGCCTGGAGGACCCTGGGCCCCTGGGGGACCCGGAAGGCCTGTGCCGGGTGGGATATCTGTCAAGTCCTATGCCCTTACAGGACTTTGCCCGCAAGGTCTGCCGCGATCTGCATGCCAACGGCGTTCGGTACGCCGGGTGCGGCAAGATGGTCCACCGGGTAGCGGTGGGCGGCGGCGCCTGCGCCGACTACGTGCACCACGCAATTACCGCCGGGTGCGACACCTTCGTAACGGCGGACCTAAGCTACCACCAATTTTTGGACGCGGAGGGGATGGGCGTCAACCTCATCGACGCCGGACACTTCCCCACGGAGGACCCGGTCTGCGCCCGCCTTGTCTCGTATCTGACGGAGCGGTTCCCGGAACTGACCGTTTTCAAATCCGCTTCCCACCGGGAAGTGATCCAATACTGTGTTGAAGGAGAGTAATTACCATGTCCGGACATTCCAAGTGGCATAATATTCAGAAAACCAAGGGTGCGGCCGACGCCAAGCGCTCCGCCGCCTTCACCAAGATCGCCAAGGAGATCATCGTGGCCGTGAAAGAGGGCGGCGGCTCCGGCGACCCCAACAACAACTCCCGCCTTGCCACGGTCATCGCCAAGGCCAAGGCCGTGAACATGCCCAACGACAACATCAAGCGCACCATCGACAAGGCGCTGGGCGCCGGCAGCACCGAGAACTACGAGGCCGTCACCTACGAGGGCTACGGCCCCGGCGGCGTGGCCGTCATCGTGGAGGCCCTGACCGACAACCGCCAGCGCACCGCGCCGGAGGTCCGCCACGCCTTCGACAAGTGCAACGGCAACATGGGCGCCCAGGGCTGCGTCAGCTGGTCCTTCGACAAGAAGGGCGTCATCGTCATCGACAACTCCGAGGGCGAGCTGGACGACGACACCGTGATGATGGACGCCCTGGAGGCCGGCGCCGAGGACTTCCAGTCCGAGGGCGGCGCCCTGGAGATCACCTGCGACCCCGACGCCTTCAACGACGTGGTGAAGGCCCTGGAGGGGAAGGGGTACGTGTTCGTCAACGCCGACATCGAGATGGTGCCCCAGAACTACATCACCCTGACCGGCGAGGGCGACGTGAAGAACATGGAGAAGCTCATCGACATGCTGGAGGACAGCGACGATGTGCAGAACGTGTGGCACAACTGGGACAACGACTGAGTTGTGTTCCGTCCCAACAAAAAAACAGGGGAGCGGCTGATACCGCTCCTCTTTTTTTGTCTTTCTCTCCAAAAATTAAACAAAACTTTTCTTTTGTGCAATGTGCACCGGCAGGCACGCAGGGGCGCTTTCTCTTACTCTAGCTCTAACTATAACCATAACAATTACTCTAACTCTAACCATTACACTTACTATAACGGGAGGATTTTATCAAATTTTTCCGGAGGTTGTATCGTTTCGTGCAACAAAAGGGGAATGGCATCGGCTATATAAGAGGAGGTATTGAATTGGCAGAGGGACATAAAAAAAGTTTTTTGCTGTATTTTGACAATTTTGATGGCATTGCGGCGCTATCTGCGCAGCAGCGGGGAGAACTTTTGCTGTTGCTGTATCGCTATGCCATGGCGGCAGACAAGGCTCCCACAGACCCCAAAGTGATTTTGGAACAATATCCGATTTTAGATGGCGCAGGCGAAATCGCATATACCTTCCTAGCCGAGACCATCCGCCGGGACACGGAGCGGTGGAAGGCCAAGCAGCAGCGCTATCAGGCCGCCGCGGCCCGGCGGTGTGAGGCGGGGGCGCCCCGGAGAGACCCGTCTCCGGTGGCCGCCGACGTGGGCTGGATGAAGCCGTACATCGATCAGCGGGAAAAATCGTAACTCGACCAGCGGTCGGTTGCCATTTCGGTCTGTTC
>CATZYY010000165.1 GCA_958426425.1 uncultured Oscillospiraceae bacterium | reverse complement strand
TGGAGCCCTTGGCGGCGGCCCTGGAGCTGCGGGTGGAGGAGCTGATGGCCTGCCGGAGGCAGGCCGCACCGGACGGAGAGGAGGACCCTGTGAAGAACCTGCTGACCATATCTGACGACAGCCTGAAGCGGGAGCGGCGGCGCAGCTGGAGCCGCCTGGGGGCGGTGTTGGTATTGCTGCTGGCAGCGGGCCTGATGATCGTCTGGAACGCCCTGATCCAGCGGGAGCAGAGTTTCAGCCGCATCTATCTCAAGGAGACCGTGGGCGGGGTGAATTATCTCTACATTGATGCGCTGGACGGCCATCTTCTGCGGCTGCGGTGCGGAGACGGCATCGATTTTGACAGCCTCCAGACGGGATATGACGGTTATCAGATGGAATACGTCTGGAACCGGGCCACCCATCACGGCGTGGTCTCCGCATGCACAGCGACCGGCTATGTCTGTTACCAGGGGAGCATCTTCACCGGCTCCATTGATTACTCCAGCTATGCCAACTTCCTATTCGGCTATACGACCCTGAAATGCCGGGGGGAAAATCTTTATCAGGACCCATACCTGGAGCCCAAGGGCCGCGTCTTTGTATGTGACCTTCGGTTCTTTGCGGAGGACCCGGAGACCGGCGAGGAGGAAACGGTTCTCGTTGCGGAGGACTGCCTGACCTATGCCTTTGCGGATGCCGACGGCGACGGTGAACTGGAGATCGCGGTGCGCACCCGCTGGCCGGAAAAGCCGTATACGGTCTACGACTATGTGGACGGGGCCATCACGGCCACCTGGCCGGACACCGTACCAGAGGATCTCCGAGACACTCTGACGTGCGTCTGGGAGCGGTGAACGGGACCTTTCTGCTCCAAAATGCCCCAAACCGCCCGGTCTACCACAGGTGGATTGCCTTTTTCCCAGGGACGGGGTACACTTTGGGCAAGAGGTGATGAACATGAACAAGGAGCGGCTGGGCAGTTTTATCGGAGACTGCCGCCGGGAGCTGGGCCTGACCCAGCGGGAGCTGGCGGAGCGGGTCCACGTGACCGATAAGGCCGTCAGCAAGTGGGAGCGGGGCCTCAGCTACCCGGACGTGACACTGCTGGAGCCCTTGGCGGCGGCCCTGGAGCTGCGGGTGGAGGAGCTGATGGCCTGCCGTCGGCAGGCCGCACCGGACGGAGAGGAGGACCCTGTGAAAAATCTTTTGACTATTTCCGACGACAGTCTTCGCCGGGAGCGGCGGCGCAGCTGGGGCCGCGTGGCCGCGGTGCTGGCGCTGGTGATCGCGGCGGGGCTGGTGATCGGATACAATGCCCTGTATGTGACGGAGGAGCGCACCCAGGAGCTGGTACTGAAGGAGACCGTGGATGGAGCCAACTACTTCTACGTCCAGGAGGGGGACCATCTGCTGAAGCTCCGGTGCGAGGGGGACGTGGACTTTGAGGGCACCGTGGTGGAAAACGAGTACGGGGAGGGGCTGACCTATGCGCTGGAGTGCTGCTGGAACCGGCTGACGTATCAGGGCACCGTCACCGCCTGTACCGATACCGGCATGCAGAACATCGGCTCCGAGATGAACCAGGTGGGCAGCGCCATGGGCCTGGATGTGAACCCGGAGACGGGGGACGCCCTGTTCGGCTATGAAAGGGCAACGTTCCAGTACCGGGACATCTACCCCAATCCCGCCGGGGACAGCTTTCTCTACACCTACAACTTCTGGAGGGGGGACGGGGAGACCTGGAACGCGGAGCTGTTGCTGACAGTGTGGGACTGCCTAGCCTTTACCGTGGCAGACTGGGACGGCGACGGCGTCACGGAGCTGCTGATCCGCACCCGCTGGGCGGAAAAGCCCTACACGGTCTACGATTACGTGGACGGGGCCATTACGGAGACTTGGCCGGACACTCTGGACCAGGAATTCACGGATTGTCTGCTGACCATTGCGGAGCAGGAGGAGAAGTTCCAGGAGCAAATGCGTCAGCAGGCAGCGGAAACGGAGGAAGAAGGACTGGAGGTCGCTGAGGGCTTCGCCCTGTAATCAGAGAGGAGGCGCGCCATGGAACAGGCCACCGCTCCCTGGCGGATCTGGGTCTGCCCGGAGCGAAAAATCGTATCCTTCCACCCGGAGGCCGGGTTCCACTTGCTGGAGTTCCAGAGCCGGGAGCTGTTTTTGCGGTGCGTGGACCGCTACACCGGGGAGCAGTACCGATACCAGTGAAGTGCGGCTGCGCCTGCGGCGCGCTTTGGGGCCTGTGTCTTCAGGACCCGTGGCGGGCCGCTCTCCAGAAGCCGGGGAGATGGCTGCTGCCCAACCCGCCATAGGGAGGATTTGGGAAGCGCGGCGATATCCCTTCCGCCTTGGGAAAAGCGGGGAACAGGCGGAAAGACACCCCGCCCCCTGGGAAAGCGGGGAGGAACTTAGGCGGAAAACCGCCCCCTCACCATTCAGAACGCCCGCGGCGGCAGGGGAGGAGGCCTTCACTTTTAAAATATAAAATGAATAGGAAAACCGGCCGGGGGGGCGTCCCTCCGGCCGGTCATTTTTTTTCGTTTTTTCGCTTCACCCGGGACAGGGGATTGGCCTTGGCCGCCACCCGCAGGGAGTCATTGTCCACGTGGGTGTAGATCTCCGTGGTATTCAGGTGGTCGTGGCCCAGGACCTCCTGGACCGCCCGCACGTCCACGCCGTTTTGCAGCATCAGCGTGGCGGCGGTGTGGCGCAGCTTGTGGGACGAGTACTCCGAGGCGTCGATGCCCGCCTCCGCCAAGCGCTTTTTCACCATGGCATGGACCGTGGACCGACTGACCCGCTCGTTCTGGGACGAGAGAAACAGGGCGTCGGCATCCCGGCCCGTGATGGGCCGCCGCACCGCCAAATACCGCTCCAGGGCCTCCTGACAGGCATCGTTGAGGTAGAGGATGCGCACCTTGTTGCCCTTGCCCAAAACCCGCAGGGAATCGCCCTGGATGTCCCGGCGGTTCAGACCCACCAGCTCGCTGATCCGCAGCCCGCAGTTGAGAAACAGTGTCAGGATACAGTAGTCACGCTCCTGATTTTTGCCATCCACAGACTCCAAAAGCTGGATGCTTTCGTCCAAAGTCAGGTATTTTGGCAATGTTTTCTTCAATTTCGGCGAGTCGATATCTTTGACAGGATTTTCACGAAGCAGGTGCATCTTGTTGGTGAGGTAATTGTAGAACGACCGGATGGTGGCGATTTTCCGGGCCCGGGACGCGGCGTTCAGTCCGTAGTCCGAGTTGGGGCTGTTTGGGTGCTGGACCCGGTCCCGGCTGAGATAGGTCATGTAGCCGTAGATGTCCGTCAGCGTCACGGACGCCACGAAATCCAGGTTTACGTCCATAATGTCGATCTCGTCCAGAGCAAGACCTGCCAAGGACGGATCACGCTGCTGCTTGAGATAGCGGAAGAAATTCCGCAGGTCCAGAAAGTATTCGTCCACAGTGCGCCGGGAATGGGCTTTGATGGTCTCGTGGTACGCGAGAAAATCCCGCAGGATCTCAGGCGCCTGGGTGCGGTAGTCGATCATATCGTTCATGCGGAGACAATGGGCGCTGAACCGGCGGTCCAGGCCCTGGAGAGGCCCGGTTGGCTCCAGAGGCCCCGAAAGGGCCCAGGGGCCGTTTTGCCCTCTCCTAAATTGAACAAAATTTTTATTTTGTTCAATTTGCAATATCCCCGCAAAACCTCCTCTCTCCAAGTCCTCCCGGACGACTGACGGTATCACAGGCGCTGCCGGGAAGTTTTCGTCTGTGCGGATCATGCGCGGCTGTTCGTTTCAAATCCGGCACGGCCGGGATTTCCGCGGCGGCGGCTCCGACGGCTGAAACCCTGGGATCTGACGTTGACGCCGATTGCGACAAAGTCTGTTTCGGGGGCGTTTCGCTTCGGTCCGCCGGGCCTCTTGGCACTGCCTCGCCGGGGTCGCTTTCCGGCGGCCCGGACATAAAACCGCCGCCATCGGGCCAAGCTATCGGTGACCCGAGAACATTTCACAGAACGGATGATGCTTCATGAGTCTGATTCCCTGCACCAGTCAATGCGTGTACCAGCAGGACGGCCTGTGCACCCTGGACAGCGCCGCCGCGGCGGGCGTGCCGTCCCTGGGCGGCGCCTGCGTCCACTTCATCCCCTCGAACCCAGAGCGGCTCGGATCGCCGCACCGATATTCCCGGCCGGAAGCAGTTCCAGGCCCGGCGGCGCCGTCAGAGACCCGCTCCGGCGGGCCGGCACCAGACACCGGCGAAAGCCCAGCCGGTGAATCTCGCTGATCCGCTGCTCCAGGTGGTTGACGCTGCGCAGCTCGCCGGTGAGGCCCACCTCGCCCACGGCCACCAGGTCCGCGGGTACGGGCCTGTCCAGATAGCTGGAGGCCAAGGCGATCACCGCCGCCAAGTCCGCGGCGGGCTCGTCCAGCCAAAGGCCACCGATGATGTTGAGATAGGCGTCGCAGGTGGAGAGCTTCAGCCCTCCCCGCTTGTCCAGCACCGCGAGCAGCATGGCAAAGCGGTTGTAGTCAAAGCCGTTGCTGGTGCGGCGGGGATTGGCCGCAGAGGCGCCTGCCACCAGGGCCTGGATCTCCGCCAAAACCGGCCGGGCTCCCTCCATGACGCAGGTGACGCAGGTGCCCGGCGCATCCTCCGGACGGCCGGACAGCAGCAGCTCCGAGGGGTTTTCCACCTCCACCAGGCCGCTGTCCCGCATCTCAAAGACGCCGATCTCGTTGGTGGCGCCGAAGCGGTTCTTGGCGGCCCGCAAAATCCGGTGGGCGGCGTGCTGGTCTCCCTCACAGTACAGCACGCAGTCCACCATGTGCTCCAGTACCTTGGGCCCGGCGATGGAGCCCTCCTTGTTGACGTGGCCAATGACGAACACCGTGACGCCCTGCCCCTTGGCCACCTGCATCAGCGCCATGGCGCAGTCCTTTACCTGACTGACGCTGCCCGCCGGAGAGTCCAGGGCGTCGTTCCACAGCGTTTGGATGGAGTCCACGATCAGCACCTCCGGCGCCTCGGCGGTCACCGCCTCCAGCACCTCCCCCAGGCTGGTCTCCGACAGCACCAGAAGGTTGGGAGAGTCCACACGTAATCGTTTAGCACGCAATTTCAGCTGGTGCTCTGATTCCTCCCCGGATACATACAGCACCCGGGAGGACCGGCACAGCTGGTCGCAGATCTGCAGCATCAGGGTGGATTTGCCGATGCCGGGAGCGCCGCCCACCAGCACCAGCGAGCCCTTGACGGCGCCGCCGCCCAGGACCCGGTCCAGCTCCCCCATGCCGGTGG
>CATZYY010000164.1 GCA_958426425.1 uncultured Oscillospiraceae bacterium | reverse complement strand
TGGGCTCGAACTCGGTGATGCCCACCACCAGGGTGCCCTTGTCCTGGACGTAGGCGAGGTCGCTCTCGGCAGCCTCGGTATCTCCGGTATCGGCGGTTTCCTCGGTCTGGGTGTCCTCAGCGGCGTCCTCCGTGTCGGCGGTGTCGCTGCCGCCGCAGGCGGCCAGAGACAGGGCCATGGACAGCGCCAGCAGCAAAGTCAAAAACTTCTTCATTGTCATGCAATCCTCCAAATCTTCCGGGCGGCGTTCCGCTCGTTTCATTACGTTAGCAGTTTACCATACTAAATTCCCTCTGTAAAGCCGGAAAATCCGACAAGGACGGAGAACAGGAATGCCTGGATTTGTGCAAAACCGCCAAAGCGAGACGGGCCGTCATACTTTGCCGGGCCGGGACATAGAGTTGGAACAGGAATATGGAGCGGAAAAAGGACGGGATGCTATGAACGCCAGTATCTACCAGAATATTGCCACCCGCACCGCCGGAGACATCTATATCGGCGTGGTGGGTCCGGTGCGCACGGGAAAATCCACCTTCATCAAGCGCTTTATGGAGACCCAGGTGATCCCGGGCATTGAAAACGTCTACCGGAAGGAGCGGGCCCGGGATGAGCTGCCCCAGAGCGGCTCCGGCCGCACGGTCATGACGGCGGAGCCCAAGTTCGTGCCGGAGGAGGCGGCCCAGATCCAGCTGCCCGACGGGGGCAGCTGCTCCGTGCGGCTGATCGACTGCGTGGGCTACATGGTCAAGGGGGCCATGGGGCAGTTCGAGGGCGATGCCCCCCGGATGGTCACCACCCCCTGGTACGACCACGAGATCCCCATGACCGAGGCGGCGGAGGTGGGCACCCGGAAGGTGATCGCCGAGCACTCCACCATCGGCATTGTGGTTACCACAGATGGTTCTGTTGCCGAGATTCCCAGAGAGGACTATCTGGAGGCGGAGGAGCGGGTGATCCGGGAATTACAGGAGCTGGGGAAGCCCTTTATCGTCCTGGTCAACGCCGCGGACCCGGCGGGCAGCCGGGCCCAGGCCATCGCCAAGGACATCGCCTCGAGGTACCAGGTCAACGCCATGGCGGTCAACTGCCTGGAGCTGGGCGAGGAGGACGTGGCCGGGATTTTGAAGGCGGTGCTCTACGAGTTCCCCATGCAGGAGCTGGACCTGTTCCTGCCCCCCTGGGTGGACGCCCTGCCGGACGCGCACCCCATCAAGGCGGAGCTGTACGAGGCGGTGCGGCAGGGCACGGCGGAGCTGCGCCACATCCGGCAGGTGGAGGGGGTGGTGGCCTCCCTGGGGCAGTGCGCCCACATCAGCGAGGCCAAGGTCACCGCCATGGACCTGGGCACCGGCGTGGCCACCGCCACCTTGAGCCTGCCCCGGGCGCTGTTCTACCAGACGCTGTCGGAGCAGTCGGGCTTCACCGTGGCCGACGACGGGGACCTGATGTGCCTGCTGACCCGCCTTGCGGCGGTGAAGGCCGCCTACGACAAGGTGGAGGGGGCCCTGAAGGACGTGCGGGAGACCGGCTACGGCATCGTGGTGCCCGGCATCGACGAGCTGACGTTGGAGGAGCCGGAGATTATGAAGCAGGGCGGCCGGTACGGCGTGCGGCTGAAGGCAAGCGCCCCCAGCATCCACATGATCCGGGCGGACATCGAGACGGCGGTGGCCCCCATCGTGGGCAATGAAAAGCAGTCCGAGGACATGGTCAACTACCTGCTCCAGGAGTTCGAGGGGGACACCAGCAAGATTTGGCAGTCCAATATCTTTGGCCGCAGCTTCCACGAGCTGGTCAACGAGGACCTGCAGGCCAAGCTCAAGCGGATGCCGGAGGACGCCCGGAAAAAGCTCCGGGAGACCCTGGAGCGCATCATCAACGAGGGCAGCGGCGGCCTCATCTGCATCATTTTATAAGGAGAACACCGCCGGAGAGGGCACACAGGGAAGGGGACGGACCACGGTCCGTCCCCGTTTATATTGTCTGTTTCGGTTGCTCGGTGGATTTAACCGCTCCTATGCAGCCGCTCACGACCAAGAAGCGGATGCCGTGGCTGTTCGCCCCGGCTGTGTCTTCCACTTGTTCCGCGCCTGCCAAACCCACCGGGGCCGGTTCCGCCTGCGCCGATGGCTCACATCTGCCCCTGGTAGCGGACCATGAGGCACCACTCCAGCGCCGACTTGCCCACAAACACTCCCACCGCCGCAAGGGTCACCCACAGCGGCGCCTCCAGGGCGATGGACAGCCACGCCGCTCCCAGCACCGTCCACTGGAGAGCCTCGCCGGAGACGGCCTTGGCCCGGCGGCGGATGGCGGTGTTGCGCTCGTCGGTCTCCTCGATCTGCGTCTGCTTGGCAAGGCGGGGGTCCCGCTCCGCCTGCCGCAGCATCAGGAGGTTCGCAAGCCCCATGGCGGCAAGGCCGGAGCTGACGCCGATCATGGCGCCTCCGGCGGTGTTTGGCAGATGGTCTCCCAGCAGGGCCGTCAACACCAGGGACAGCACCAGCAGCCCCAGGCCCAGAATCAGCAGCGTCCGGTACAGCGTCTTTTTCTTGCTCATGGTCCCTTCCCCCTTACATTTTCCGCCGCAGCCACAGGGTGAACACCCCGCTCAGCAGCACGTTGAAACCGGCGATGCCGAACAGCACCCAGGTGATCCACGCCGGTACGTCCAGGTAGCTGGATACGGCGCCGCCCAGGGCCATCAGGATGGTGGTGACGTTGCCCGCCCAAGCCTGGGCCCGGTAGCGGATGGCGGTGTTGCGCTCGTCATTGAGCTCCTTCTCCCGCTGCCGCAGCTCCGGGTCCGATTGGATCAGGTATCGGCCCCACAGGCCCCCGACGCCCAGGCCGAAGACGATGCCCCCCAGGGGGGCCATGACATCGGACGCGGCCATGGGCAGGAAATGAGACTGGACGTTCAGCAATCCCACGGCAAACAGGGCCACGCCCAGCACCGTTACCAGCAAATACGCAATGGTGGTCCGCTTCATGAGCCATCATCCTCCTCGTAGATGAAAATATCCTCAATGGCGCAGTCAAAGTACCGGGCGAGTTTGAAGGCCAGCAGAATGGAGGGGTTGTACCGCCCGTTTTCCAGGGAGCCGATGGTCTGCCGGGAGACCTCCAGGGCTTCCGCCAGCTCCTCCTGCCGCAATCCCCGCTCCCTGCGCAGCTGCTCCAGCCGGTTTTTCATGTCTCACGCCCCTCTCTCAGCAAAATGGAAAGTTTACTTTCCATCATCAGCATATCATGGCGCCGGCAAAATGTCAAGTACGCTTTCCATGAATCTTCCTCCGGCGGGAGGCTTGACAATCCCGACGGGGAAGGCTATACTAAAGCGGTATATTGGAACTGCGAAGATGGGAAGCAGTACCCGGTCTGTGAAAGCCAAGAGAGGGCGCGGTTGGTGAGAGCGTTCGTGCAGCGGCCGGCGAAGTCGTCCCGGAGCACCGGAGCCGAAAGAGGAAAGTAAGCTGCGGCGGCATCCCACCGTTACCCGGGAGGGGCGTGAAGGCGCCCGCTGAGCGCGTGTTTTTCAGCACGAATCCAGGTGGTACCGCGGACATCGTTCGCCCTGGGCCGAAAGGCCCGGGGCGTTTTTGTTTGCCGAAAGGAGGTCTGTCATGGGCATTTCCTTTGAAATCCACGGATATGACCGGAAAGACCTGATGAATTTCAACCGGGTCTATGTAAAGATGGGAGCAGTCCGCCGGTGGCTTTTCCCGCTGCTGCGGGCAGTGTTGCCGGTGCTGTCCGTCATTTTGATCGTGCTGTCGGGACTGCTCTTGGTCTTTGGGGAGGCAACGGTAGGAAAGACCCTCTTTTACTGGGGGGCCATCGTCCTGGGGGTCCTGACCATTTTAGTGCTCATCTTCTACCGCCGCATCTTTGCCTGGGGCTGCCGGAGAAGGCTCATCAAGGGCCTGGGGACCATCCGTGTCACCCTGGACGAGACGGGGATCACCGAGGTCACCGACAAGAGCCGGACCGTGTGCAGCTACGACGTGATCCTCCAGGCGGTGTACTACCGGGATATCTACTATCTGTTTCTGGACAAGCGCCGCGTGGTGCTGCTGCCGGTCTCCGACATGACCCGGGGGACGCCTCAAGAGCTGGAGGACCTCTGGGAGCGGATGCGGGGCGAGCCCATTCGATATCTGTAAATTACGCAATTCAGCGATTGATAAGGAGAATTCAACCATGAAAAAAGAACTGCCGAAGGTGTATGAGCCCCAGCAGGTGGAGGGGCGCATCTATGAGATGTGGGAGAAGGCCGGCTGCTTCAACGGCGACCCGGACCCCAAGAAGGAACCCTTCTCCATCGTCATGCCGCCCCCCAACGTCACGGGGCAGCTCCACATGGGCCACGCCCTGGACTGCACCCTCCAGGACATCCTGACCCGCTTCAAGCGGATGCAGGGGTACTCCACGTTGTGGCTGCCCGGCGTGGACCACGCCGGCATCGCCACCCAGATCAAGGTGGAGGAGGAGCTGCGCACCAAGGAGGGCCTGACCCGCTATGACCTGGGCCGGGAGAAGTTCCTCCAGCGGGTGTGGAAGTGGAAGGAGCAGTACGGCGACCGGATCGTTGCCCAGCAGAAGAAGATGGGCGTGTCCTGCGACTGGTCCCGCTCCCGCTTCACCATGGACGACACCTGCGCCAAGGCCGTCCGGGAGACCTTCTGCGAGCTGTACGACAAGGGCCTCATCTACAAGGGCAGCCGCATCATCAACTGGTGCCCCCACTGCGCCACCGCCCTCTCTGACGCCGAGGTGGAGTACGTGGACAAGCCCGGCCACCTGTGGTATATCCGCTATCCCCTGACCGACGGCTCCGGCGACCTGGTCATCGCCACCACCCGGCCCGAAACCATGATGGGCGATACCGGCGTGGCCGTGAACCCGGAGGACGAGCGGTTCAAGCACCTGGTGGGCAAGACCTGCATCCTGCCCATCATGAACCGGGAGATCCCCATTGTGGCCGACGAGTACGTGGAGCTGGGCTTCGGCACCGGCGCTGTGAAGATGACCCCGGCCCACGACCCCAACGACTTCGAGGTGGGCCTGCGCCACAACCTGGAGACCATCCGCTGCATCGGCGACGACGGAAAGATTAACGAAAACGGCGGGCCCTACAACGGGATGGACCGCTACGAGTGCCGCAAGCAGATCGTCAAGGACCTGGAGGAGCAGGGCTATCTCATCAAGACCGAGCCTTACAGCCACAACGTGGGCACCTGCTACCGCTGCCACAACGACGTGGAGCCCCTGATCTCCGCCCAGTGGTTCGTGAAGATGGAGCC
>CATZYY010000163.1 GCA_958426425.1 uncultured Oscillospiraceae bacterium | reverse complement strand
TTGTGGGCTATCAGAATCCCAGCCGTTTCGCGCAGCTCTTCCGCCGCAGCACCGGGCAGAGCCCGGCAGCGTTCCGGGCGTTCTCCCACCCACGGGAAGCAGAGTGAGAGAATACGCCGGACCGAAAAAGACAGGAGGTAGGAAGAAAGACAGCCGCTCCATCAAAGGGGGGCCGCCGGCAGAGTTCCGGCGGCCTCCTTTTCTGTGTGCCACACGGAGCGGCAGGGGCTGTCATTCCAGCCGCCAGCCCTCGGCCTGCTCCCGAATCTGAACAAACCGGCGGTAGAGGCCATCCTGAGCCATCAGCGCATCGTGAGTCCCCTGCTGAACGATCCGTCCCTGGTCCACCACCACGATCTGATCCGCGTCCCGGACGGTGGAGAGCCGGTGGGCGATGGAAATAAGCGTTTTGCCCGCCGTCAGCTCCCGGATGGCGGCCAAAAGCAGGTGTTCGTTCTCCGGGTCCACACTGGAAGTCGCCTCATCCAGAATGACGATGGGGGCGTCCTTCAGAATGGCGCGGGCAATGGAGACCCGCTGCTTCTCGCCTCCGGAGAGGGTGGAGCCGCCCTCTCCCACCATCGTATGATAGCCGTCGGGCAGCGCCATGATAAAGTCGTGGCACTGTGCGCGCTTGGCCGCCTCCACCACCTGCCCGTGAGTGGCGTTGGGATTGCCGAATTTGATGTTGTTCTCAATGGAGTCGTGGAAGAGATACACATTTTGGAAGACCATGGAGAGGTTTTTCAGCAGGCTGTCGGCGGTGCAGTCCTTCACATCCATGCCGCCCACGCAGACACTCCCCTCCTGCACATCCCAAAAACGGGCGATCAGGCTGCATAAGGTGGTCTTTCCAGAGCCGGACGGTCCCACCACGGCGCAGGTAGTCCCCTGGGGGATTTTGAGAGAAACATGGTCGATGACCTTCCGGCCTCCTCCATAGGAGAAGGATACCTCCTTCAGCTCAATGTCGAAGCGGCCGGGAGCGAGGGCCTTGTCCGTCCGGTCCAGGGAGGGGATGTTGGTCACCGCCTCCAGCCGGTCCAGCTCGGTGGCGATCTTCTTGTCCAGGAAGGAGCCGTCCCCCATGACCTCCATCTCGGAGTAGAGGATAAAGGACGCCACCAGGAACAAAAAGCAGTAGGTCAGGGAGATGGCCCCCTGCAGGTAGAGGAAGGTGGACAGGAACATGAGGGCGCAGCCGGTGAGCTTGAACACCAGAATATAGAGCCGCAGGGCGGGCAGGGCTGCCTTCTCCTGATCCAGCGCCGCCTTCTGCCGCCGGCGGAAGGACTGGTACACCGCGCCGTCCTGCCCCACCGTCTGGGAGAAGGAGCGCAGCACCGCGATGCCCCGGATGTACTCCAGCGACTGGGTGACCAGCTCCTCCTGCGCCTCCTGCACCTTTGGGGTGTGCTCCGCCGCGGCTTTCTGCACCATTCCCAGCACATAGAGGCCCACCAGCAGGCCCGCCAGGGACAGCAGGGAGAACCAGGGACTGAAAAACAGCATCATTACAATAATGATGACCGACATGGACACGCCGCCGGTGATGTCCGTGATAAACAGCATGGAATACTGCTCCAGCTCCACCACCGTGGAGGTGAGAGTGGTCTGGATGGTGCCCAGGCGCTGGTCGGAGAAGTAACCCATGGGGGCGCTTTTCATCTTCTCACCGATAGCCAGCCGGTAGTCCCGGAAGATGTCGAAGCCCTTGGCGCTCATAGAGATGTCCTCCAGCCACTGGAACAGGAAACGGCCGAACACGCTGGCAATCAGGATGCCGAGGCCCTGTCCGATCACCTCGGCGGTGAGGCTGTCCAGATGGGAGATCACCACATAGACCGCCATGAGCATCATGGCCATGGAAAAGGTTTTCAGGATGTTGCAGACAATGCCCGCATAGATGTATTTTTTCTGGTCTCCGGCAATATCCAGAATCCGTTTGATGGTATGGAACATTCAGTTGACCTCCTTTCCGGCAAAAGCCGCCGTGCTTTGATACTGCTCCCACATAGTCCGGTACAGGGGGCAGGTGTTAAGCAGCTCCTCCTGCCGGCCGCAGGCGGCAAGCCGCCCCTGGTCGATCACCAGAATTTGATCCGCGTTCTGGATGGTGTTCAGCCGGTGGGCCACCACGATCAGGGTCTTGCCCCGCACCAGACGGGAGATGGCCTGTTGGATCTGCGCCTCGCTCTCGGGGTCAGCGAAGGCGGTCGCCTCGTCCAGAATGATGACGGACGCCTTTTTGAGCATGGCCCGGGCGATGGTGATGCGCTGGCGCTCTCCGCCGGAGAGCCGGTCTCCGGCGTCTCCGGCCAGGGTATCGTACCCCTGCTCCAGATTCATGATAAAGTCATGGCAGTTGGCGGCCCTGGCCGCGGCTTCCACCTCCGCGTCGGTGGCGCTGGGATCACCCATGCGGATATTCTCCCGGATAGACCTGTCAAAGAGGAAGTTGTCCTGGGCCACATAGCTGATCTCCCCCATGAGCTGGTCAAAGGGAATATTTTGGATGTCCTGCCCGCCGAAGGAGACCGTCCCGCCTGTGGCGTCCCAGAAGCCGGCCATCAGCTTGGCAATGGTGGATTTTCCGGAGCCGGAGGGCCCCACAATGGCGGTGATCTGCCCAGTGCGGGCGGTAAAGCTCACATCGTGGAGGACCTCTTTCTTCCCATCATAGGAGAAGCACACCCGGTCAAAACGGAAGGAACGCTCTCCCAGCTTCACCGGCTTTTCAGGCCGGCGCTGCTCCGGCGTGTCGAGGAAGTCCTGAATGGGGTCCAGGTTGGGAGCCATGTAGGAAAGCTGCCCCAGGGCAAAGCCGAATTTGATGAGCCCGGCCATAAAGCCGAAGGGGATGATGATGCAGGCCAGGAACAGGGGCAGCTCCAGCGTGCCCTGCATATAGAGCCACGCTCCCACGGGCAGCGTGCCCAGTAAAGTGGAGGGGAGCACCGCCTTGAAGCCCGCCATCCAAAACCAGCTCTGCCGCCACCAGGCCAGGGTGCTGTCGTGGAAAAAGTTGACCGACCGGGAGAACTCCCCGAAGCTCTTGCTCCCCTGCCCGAATGCCTTGATGACCTGGATGCCGCCCACATACTCCACCAGGGCGGCATTCATCTCGTTGCCCGAGCGCAGGTAGACGGCCATCTTCTCCTTGTACCCCCGCATCATGCACACGGCGAACACCAGGCTCAGGGGGACGGTAATGAAGGCGGCCAGCCCCATCCGCCAGTCCAGAACGAACACCAGGATGATGCTGAAAACCGGCCCGGCCAGGTTGGAGGGCAGCTCCGGCACCATGTGGGCGATGATGTCCTCCAGCCGCCCCACATTGTCCACCATCAAAGTCTTGAAGGTGCCGGAGGGGGTCTCCAGCATGACGCCCATGGGGACCTTCGCCATTTTATCCGCCAGAGCGCACCGGATGTTCTTCAGGATGGTGAAGGAAACTGTATGGCTGCGCATGGAGGACAGGCCGGTAAGCCACGCCCGCAGGCACATGCACACCGCCGCCGTCACCGCCATGACCGCCGCCCGTTCCACCGTGGCAGTGCCCTCATACAGCTCCTTCGCCAGCAGGGTCACCACAAAATAGGGGGCCATGCCGAACATCTCTCCGATAAAGGCCAGGATCACCGAGCCAGTCATTTTTCCCCTGGCCTCTCCAGAGAAGGAAAAGAGGACTTTCAGGGGATTTTCCCGTTTTGTTTTCATTCTGCACTTCCTTTCCGCCGTATTCCGATACGGCTCATGCTTTTCTGATATGGACTCGGGCCTGACCGCGTTTCCAAAGCGGGCTCCCAAGCCATGCGCCGATGGCGGCTCCCACGATGATGGCCGCCAGCATCAGGACCAGCATCCCCGGCGTAGCAAGCCCCTCCACCGCCGCGGCATAGGCTGGGGACATCTCTTCCGCGGCGCTGGCTGCCGTCCGGGCCGGGTCGATCCAAATGTAGAGTGGACTCCCGCTGGAGCTGAAGGCCAGCGGGAGAAAGCTCCAGCGGGCGGCCCGCAGGCTCTCATACCCGCCCAGCCGCCGCACCAGCTCCGCCAGCACCGCTCCGGCCGCCAGCGTCACCGCCATCCAGCCGGACAGCTCACCCGCCGCCAGGAACAGCAGAAGCACCACTAAGTTCATGAGTACCGGTACCCCAAACCGGGGCGTTCGGGCCACCAGATACAGATACAGCCACCCCGATGCGGCGGCGGTGATGGCCGGGAGAAAGACCCAGAACAAGGGGGAAAATGACCCACACATCATCACCAGCACCGTGATCAGGAAATAGAGCAGGGACCCGCCGAGCACGGCAGCAAGGCTTCTGGCCGTCCATACACGCTTCATTCACATACGCACCTCCTGTTGTGGATTTTAGTTAGTTTTCGCTAACTCAAATGTAGAAAAAAGGGGCTGTTCAAAGCCCCAGGATGGCCCGCCAGCCGGGAATGAAGAACTGGTGCATCGTATCCAGGTAGTGCAGGGCCTCCTCCTTGGTGAAGTCATGGACTACCACTTCAAAGAGGGCGTTGGTATAGGCGGTCATAAGCAGATGGAGTTCTTTGGGGTCCACTTCTTTTACCGGGACGCCATGCTTCTTCGCTTCCTCCATGTAGGCCAGCGTCTCCTGCTGCTCCATAACCACAATATCGTGGAGAAACCAGGCATACTTGGTCCCGGCGGAACAGCAAAGCAGCAGCTTGAACTCGTTGAAATGGGAATAGATCTGTTCCACCACCAGGCCCAAATCATTGCCTGAATCCCACATGGCATCCAGGTCGCCCTGCTCCAGAAAGTCATAGTCCACCTGCCGCGTCCGCTCACACCACTTCTGAAGTTCAGAGAGCACCGGCTCCACCAGGGCGGCGAACATGGCCTCCTTGTCTACAAAGTGGCGGTACAGTCCGGCGGCGGTGATGCCCGCCTCCTCCGCGATCTCCCGCATGGTGGCCTTTTCAAAGCCTTTTTCCAGAAAGATCTTCATGGCGGCCGGTATGATCCGTTCGTGGGTTTCCGTCTTGTCCTTCGGCATACTTGCCTCCTTTCTTTGTTATCGTTGTTCGCTAACGATGTTTACAATATAGCACGCAGTGTTCAGCCTGTCAAGCCTCTCGTTCTGATTACCATGACAGATAGACACGATGGAAAAACCGCAGTCACCCATTTAGGGCAACTGCGGTTTTTCTGCCTATTCTGCTGCCTATGCTACAATCCCCAGCTTGCCGCCTGGCACTGCTCAGCCCAAAGCCGGGCATAGATCCCATTTCGCTTCAGCAGTTCTTCATGGGTGCCCTGCTCGGCTACCCGGCCCTCATCCAGAACCACAATATTGTCGGCACTCATAATGGATTGGAGCCGGTGGGCAATGACGATGACGGTCTTTTCCGCAACCAAAGCGGAGATCGCCTGCTGAATCAGCA
>CATZYY010000162.1 GCA_958426425.1 uncultured Oscillospiraceae bacterium | reverse complement strand
CCTCCACCCAGGTGGCGTCGGCGTAGTTGTCGTGGTAGCCGATCTCCACCAGCACCGCCGGGAACCGGGGCTGCCGGACCTCGCCCAGGGTGGTGGTGGCCCGGGTAGTGACTTTATCAGGCAGCGGATAGATCTCCCGCAGCTCCTGAGCGATCAGCTCCGCCCCCCGCTGGCCCTCCGTGCTGCCGGGATAGTAAAAGGCGATGATTCCCCGCTCCTGACCGTAGCGCCCCTCCGGCGCGCCGTTGGAGTGGAGGGCCAGATAGAAGTCATACCAGCCGCTGTTGGCCTCCCGGATGGAGGAGGCGGCAGTCATGTCCGGAGAATTGCGGCGGTATTGGATGCCGTTGGACAGCAAATACGGCTCCAGGGCGTCGGCCAGCAGGTTCATGTTGTACTCCTCGGAGCCGCTGCCGGTGACGTACTCGTTCCACTCCTGGGTGGACGGGCTGAGATAGATGATGGGCATGGGATCCCCTCCTTTTTCCCAATCTATGGCGCGGCGGGAAAAAATGTGCTACACTGGTGGGGAAATAACCGCCTGAAGGAGAACGCATATGAAAACGGAACGCAGCTATCCCAGATACACCGTCACGCCCAAGGCGGCCGCCGCCTTGCTGCGGGGCCACCCCTGGGTCTACGACGCAGAGATTCTCTCCACGGAAGGGACAGTGGAAAACGGCGGATTGGTGGATATAATAGGCAAAAAAGGCCAATATCTTGGCACAGGGTTCCTGTCGGAGCAGTCCAAGATCCGTGTGCGGGTCATCTCCCGCAACGCCAACGACCGCTTTGACGAGGCCTTCTGGCACCGGAAGCTCCAGTGGGCCTGGGACTATCGGAAGACAGTTCTCTCCCCGGAGGACCTGGACGCCTGCCGGATCATTTTCGGTGAGGCAGACGCTTTCCCGGGCCTTACCGTGGACAAGTTTCACGACCTTTTGAGCGTCCAGGTGCTGTCCGTGGGCATGGAGCGAATCAAGGGAATACTGCTGCCCATGCTGGCGGAGATCCTGCGGCAGGATGGGCAGACCGTCCGGGGCATCTATGAGCGCAACGACGTGGCTCTGCGGGACAAGGAGGGCCTGCCTCAGTACAAGGGCTGGTTCCCCTTGCCGGGGGAGGCTGCCCCCGACTCCCCGGTGACAGAGATCACGGAGAACGGCGTGCGGTATCTGGTGGATGTGGAGAACGGGCAGAAGACCGGCTTCTTCCTGGACCAGAAGTACAACCGCCGGGCGGTGGGGCGCCTGGCCAAGGGGCGGACGGTGCTGGACTGCTTCACCCACACCGGCTCCTTCGCCCTGAACGCCGCCCTGGGCGGCGCCGCCCGCGTCACCGCCGTGGACGTGTCGGAGTCTGCGGTAGAGATGGCCCGGGCCAACGCAGAGCGCAACGGCCTTGCGGACCGGATGGACTTCCTCTGCGAGAACGTCTTTGACCTGCTGCCCCGGCTGGAGAAGGAGCCGGTGAAGTACGACTTCATCATCCTGGACCCGCCGGCCTTCACCAAGTCCCGCAAGACCGTCCGCAACGCCCTGAGCGGGTACAAGGAGATCAACTACCGGGCCATGCGGCTGCTGCCCCGGGGCGGGTATCTGGCCACCTGCTCATGCTCCCACTTCGCCACGGAGGAGAAGTTCCTGGCCATGCTGGCCGACGCCGCCCATGACGCGGGCGTGCAGCTGCGGCAGATCGAGGCCCGGCAGCAGTGCTGCGACCACCCCATCCTCTGGGGTGTGGAGGAGACCAACTATCTGAAATTCTATCTGTTCCAGGTGGTGTGAGCCGCCGGGGACCCAAGGAGGCGTTTTTTCATGACCCAGGAGCGAGAGGAACGGCTGATCGGCCTATGCCGGGAACTGCTGCGGCTGCCCAGCCTGTCCGGGCAGGAGGAGGCGGTGGCCCGCCACATCCAGCAGACCATGGAGGCCTACGGCTTCGACCGGGCGGAGATCGACCGCTGCGGCAGTGTGGTGGGCACCATTCAGGGCAATCGCCCTGGTCCCACGGTGCTGATGGACGGCCACATTGACACGGTGCCCGTCTCCGACCCATCCCAGTGGACCCATGACCCCTACGGTGCGGAAATTGTGGACGGAAAAATCTATGGCCGGGGCGCCTCGGACATGAAGGGCAGCGTGGCGGCCATGATCTCCGCCGCCGCCCACTTTGCCCAGGACACCCACCGGGACTTTGCCGGGCGGGTTTGCGTCAGCTGCACCGTCCACGAGGAGTGCTTTGAGGGCGTTTCCAGCCGGGAGGTGATTCGAAATCTCCGTCCCGACTGCGTCATCATCGGTGAGGCCACCTCCACCACCTTAAAGATCGGTCAGCGGGGCCGGGCGGAGGTGGTGGTGGAGACGAGGGGCGTCACCTGCCACTCCTCCAGCCCGGAGAAGGGCGTCAACGCCGTGTACCACATGTGCGCCCTCATCCACGAGATTCGGAAGATTCGGCCCAATACCCATCCCCTGCTGGGGCAGGGCATCCTGGAGCTGACGGACATCGTCTCCGCCCCCTACCCCGGCGCCTCGGTGGTGCCGGGGCTGTGCCGGGCCACCTTCGACCGGCGGACCCTGGTGGGTGAGACAGAGGATTCCGTCCTGGACCAGATCCGGGCGGCCATTGACCGGACCCAGACGGCCATCCCCGGCCTGAAGGCCCGGGCCTATTTGGCGGAGGGCAGTGAGCGGTGCTGGACCGGGGACACCATCGCCGCCAAGCGGTTTTTCCCGGCCTGGGCCATGGAGGAAGACCATCCTCTGGTCCAAAAGGCCCTGGCGGGCCTGGAGGAGGCGGGCATCCACGCGCCACTGTCCCACTTTGCCTTCTGCACCAACGGCAGCGCCTTCTGCGGCGAGGCCGGCATCCCTACCGTGGGCTTCGGCCCCTCCCTGGAGACACTGGCCCATGTGGTGGACGAGTACATCGAGATCGACCAGCTGACCCGGGCCTGCCGGGGCTTTGCCGGCATTCTGGGGCAGCTGTGCCGGTAAACTTCCGCGGGAGAGTCCCTTTCTTTTTACCATCAGATTATGCCGAAAAAGGAGCCCGGCGCTGTGCGCCGGGCTCCTCAGCGTGTCGAAAAAGTCTTTTCAACACGCTGAGCAAGTTTTTTGAACCTTAAACGGTCCAAAAAACTTATGATTAAAAACGAAAGGAACCCTTCCTGGGTTCCTCTCGTAACTCTCTTCCTTCCCGTCGCGCAAGTTTTCCCTTTTTTTCGACAGTCTCAAAGGAGCCCGGCGCTGTGCGCCGGGCTCCTTTTTCGATGCGTTTGTACCAGTCCGGTCAGTGGGGCTCAGCCCACCTTGATGACCCGGACCGCGCCGTTGTGCACGTAAAGATCGGCAGTACCGGAGTAGGAATGGGCCTGCTGGAGGGTGATCCAATCACCAGTGGCGGTGTTGTAGCAGACCACGTTGGGATCGATGGCGTAAGTGGTGCCGCCCACCGTCACGGAGCCGGAGCCGCCCCAGGAAATGCTGGGCACGTCCTTCAGCTCCATCAGCTTCACCAGAGCCGCGATGTGCTTGTTGTTGCCGCTGCCGGTAACGGTGATGCCGATGGGCTGGCCGTTGGCCACCACATAGCCGGTCTCCAGGGGGCCATAGCTCTTGCCGTTGCCCTGGAGGATGGTGATCTGGTTGTTGCCCTGGGTGGTGGTCTCCTCGCCGGTATCCGGATCCACGGTAACCGTGTCGCCCTCCTTGAACTGGGCGATGCCGTAGATAAAGCCGCTGCCCACGGCGGAGCCCAGAACGATCAGGTCGATCTCCCCTCTCCAGTTGGTCCGGGCGTAGCTGATCTCCTTGGAGGAGATGGTGCCCTGACTGATCAGCTGACTGAGGCTGACAGCCTGCATGCCGTCGGGTCCATTCTCAAAAATCATAACATTTTCAGCCAGATCCTTGCTGCCCAGAGTCCCCTCTGCCGGCTTCAGGCTTCCGCTGAAGCCGCCGGTGAGACGGCTGAGAGCCAGACCGCCCTTGCGGTCGGAACTGACACGGACCATCTGTCCCTCCAGAGAGGCCGCGCCGTCGGCGGAGAGGCTGACCGTGCCGGTGAGGCTCAGGCCGCACAACAGGTCCACGGTGGCGCTGCCGGTAGAGACCGACCGGGCAATGCCCACAGCGTTGCTGACAGCTACGCTGCCGGAAGCCTCCACGGCTCCAGCCACTTGGTTGTCCTCGGTCAGCAGCAGGGTCATCAGATCACCCGGCTTGAACTTGGACAGCGTCTCCCGTGCGGTGGGAAGCACATTCAGCTTCAAATCGTCCAGCACGGTAATGGTCTCCGGCTCCTGGGGGCTGGGACTGGCGCTGCGGTAGTACACCGTCAGCTTGGTGTCGCAGACCCGGATGGAGTTGGTGGCGCTGGAATAGGTGGCCACGTCGTACTGGCGCATGTCGTCGCCGGTGGCGGAGGCACCGTTTTTGTAGATCTTGTAGCCGGAGTTGCCTGCCAGGGAGGCGAAGCCGTCGGTGGACTTGTCGGCATAGACTACCACTGCCGCGGAGGCGCTAGTACCGCCGCCCACAAACACGTACTCCACCACGCCGGCGGCGTTGAGGTACAGCGTCAGGGAGGTGCCGGGATTCAGCCAGGAGTAGACCTCGGTCCAGGCCTTCTGCTGGCCCTGGTAATAGGCGTCGATGCCGCTCATGACCACATACTTGGCGCCGGTGATGTCGGTGATCTCCGACAGCTTGGCGGAAGACAGGGTAATGGTCTTGGAAGTGCCCACGTTGTCCGGTACGAAGGTCAGTGCCTCGCCCTGATTGTTGACCACCAGGGTACCCTTGGTGCCGTCCAGGGACCCGTTGGAGGTCCGGCCGGAGGCCATGGGATACACCATACCGTTGGCCAGCTGCAGGGCGTTGTCCAGGCCGTTGGACCCGACGGCCCGGGAGGAGACCAGCATGGCGTTCTCCACCTCCGTGCAGCCCATGACGCCGGTGATAAAGGACCCGCCCTCCCGCATGTCGGAGCGCAGCAGGTTCAAAAACAGCTTGGCCGCATCGCCCCGGGTAAGCCCTGCGGAGGCGCCGGCAGCGATGCCGTCGGTCAGGCCCACAATGGAGGCCTCTGCCATGTAGCTGTCGGGCCAGAGGCCGCCGATGTTCTCATCCTTGTAGCCCAGCAGCCGCAGCAAAATGGTCACCGCCTGCCCAACCGTCACGGTGCGGTCCGGGTGGAACAGCCCGTCCACATAGCCGGAGATGATGTTCTTTCCCTTGGCCGCCATATTGATGTAGGCGGCGGCCCAGTGGGAGGGTTTCACATCCGGAAAAACCGTAACGGTGCGGTAGCGGCCCAGCTCATCTGTGCCGTTCATGGCGTACACCGCCATTTTGCAGAACTGGGCCCGGGTCAGCACGGTGGCGGGCCGGAAGGTGCCGTCGCCGTAGCCGTCCAGCACCTCCAGCAGCCGCAGGGACTCCACCGCCGTGGC
>CATZYY010000161.1 GCA_958426425.1 uncultured Oscillospiraceae bacterium | reverse complement strand
CCTTCCCGCCAGCCGAAACAGCGCACCGGGAGGCCCAGCCTGCTCATCGACATCCAGAACAATATCAAAGCCCAGCAGAGTGCCGGCTACAAACATTGGGCAACTATTGAGAACCTAAAGCGGGCAGCGGAAACGCTGAACTTCCTGACGGAGCATGGCATTGGAAGTTTAGAGGAATTGTCCGAGCAGTGCGATGGAGCGGCAGCCGCCACCGCCAGGGTAAAGGCGGATCTCCGGACCGCCGAAAAGGAAATGGAGCGGCTGACCCTCACCATGAAGCACGCCGCCACCTATCGTCAGCTTCGCCCCATGTATGACCAATACCGGCAGTCCAGAGACAAGGAGAAATTTCTCCGGGGGCATGAGAGTGAGATCATCCTGTTCGAGGCAGCGGCAAGGGAACTGAAACGGCTGGGCGCCGTACCCCTGCCCGCCGCCCAGCGGCTCCGGGCCGAAATAGATGAACTCACCGTCAGAAGGACCGCCCTGCAATCGGAATACAGGAAGGCTCAACAGAAAGAACGGGAGTACGACACCCTCAACCAAAACGTCCGTATCTTACTGGAACGGTCAGAGGATGTTGTACTCCCGAAGGAAAAATCGAATGAACTTGAATAAACGAAATAATTAGCCCAGTTGCCAACGGGCGCTCTCACTCTGGAGTTCCACCATACGGCGGTAGAGGCCTCCGCGTTCCATCAGCTCTGCAGGCGTACCCTGCTCGGCCACACGGCCATTTTCCAACACTACGATGTGGTCGGCTCCTGCCACAGTGCGCATCCGGTGGGCAATGACCAGCACCGTCTTGCCTGCCAGCAGGCGGGAGAGCGCACCCTGCACCTTTGTCTCATTTTCCACATCCAGGCTGGCAGTAGCCTCGTCCAGCAGGACGATGGGGGCGTTCTTCAAAAGAGCCCGGGCGATGGAGATGCGCTGCCGCTCTCCGCCGGAGAGTTTTGCGCCGTTTTCCCCGATGGGGGTATCATATCCCTGGGGCAGGCGGCGGATGAACTCCCCGCAGTTGGCGGCCTCAGCCGCGGCCCGCACCTCCTCGTCGGTGGCGCCTCGCTTGCCCAGACGGATGTTCTCCATCACCGTGTCGTCAAATAGCACCACATCCTGAAACACCATGGAGTAATCGGTCAGCAATGCCTCCGGGTCCACCGTGGAGATGTCCACGCCGCCTACCTTGATGCTTCCCTCTGTTACATCCCACAGCCGGGCAGCCAGTCGGGCGCAGGTACTCTTACCGGACCCGGAAGGACCCACCAGGGCAGTCACTTCGCCCTCCCGGGCGGTAAAGCTCACACCGTCCAGCACTTTTTTCTTGTCATAGGCAAACCCCACATGGTCGAACTCAATATCATGGCCCTTGGGCTGAAACACCTCTGCACCCTCAGCCGTGGGGGTGTCGTAGATCTCGTTCATGCGGTCGGCGGATACTTGGGACACAAACATCTCAGCGATGAGAGCCAGGCTCTGGTCAAAAGGCGCATACACGCGGGTAATAACCAGCAGGAACAAAAACAGCAGCATGAAGTCAATTTGCCCGGAAAGAATCAGGCCGGCTCCCACCAGAATGGTGGTAGCTACCCCCAGACGCATGATGACGCTGGCCGCATTGACGAAGATGCCGGTCCCCAGCTCGCCCTGGATGGTGACCTTCTCATGGTCATCGATCTTCTGATTGAGCTCGGCCAAATAGCGCTCCTCCTGATTGGTGGCGCGGATCTCCCGGACATTTTCCAGAGCTTCCTGAATGCCGTCGGAGACGCGGATCGCGGCTTTTTTCGTCCGCTCGGAGGTCTGGGCGGAAATTCTCCGGGTGCCGAACAGCAGGCCAAAGGCCACCGGCACACCCCACAGGCAGGCGATGGCCAGCCGCCAATCATACACCAGCAGGCACACCGCGATAATCGCCGTGGAGATATAGGCTCCGTACAGATAGCCCAGCACATGGGACCAGACATGTTCCATGCGGTTCACATCGCCCATAATGGTCTCGGTCAGATCCGCCAGATCCCGCTTGCCGAAGTAGCCCAAAGGCAGTTTGCGCAGCCGCTCCGCCAGACTTAGACGGGTGGATCTCACCTCGTTATAGACCAGTCCATAGGTGGCGTAGTACTGCTGAAGATGAGTCACAAAGGAAAGGATCAGGAATACAACCACCAGCCCGAGCAGGAGGGCTGCGTTGGGCAGCGGCTGGTCGTCTGTAAAGGTTCCCATCAGGCCGTACATCAGCAGATACAGGATGCTCATGCCGCCCATGACGACAAGGTTGACGATGACCGTCCAGAAGGCTCCCTTTTTGACATTTTTTACGCCCTGGTCGGTGAGGGCGTATTTCCTCTGAAAGTTTTTGCTGAACATATTCTTCACCCCTCTCTCACTGTTCGCTGGTGATCTTCCACTGGACCGCCTTGTTGTAATCCGCCCACATCCGGGCATAGAGGCCGCCGGCGGCAGTCAGTTCCTGATGGGAGCCTTGCTCCACGATGCGTCCCTCCTCCAACACCAGAATCTTGTCCGCACCGACCACAGTAGACAGACGGTGGGCAATCATGATAACGGTGCGGCCACGGGTCAACTCGGTAAACGCCTTTTGGATTAACGCCTCGTTCTCAGGGTCAGCAAAGGCGGTGGCTTCATCGAGAACCACGATGGGTGCATCCTTCAGGATGGCCCGGGCCAGGGCAATGCGCTGCTGCTCGCCGCCGGAAAGATAAGTCCCCTCGGAGCCGATCAGGGTATCTATGCCCTGAGGCAGTTTCTCCAGAATGTCCTCACACTGGGCGGCCTTCAACGCCGAGAGCACCTGCTCCCGGGTGGCGTTGGGACGGGCAGCCCGGACATTCTCCAAAATGGAGGCTTTGAACAGGCGGCTGTTCTGGAACACAAAGGCGATCTGATCCATGAGTACATGGGGATCGATCTGCCGCACATCTACGCCGCCCACCTTCACTACGCCGGAGGTGGCGTCCCAGAAGCGGGGGATCAGGCTGGCAGCGGTGGTCTTGCCGCCGCCGGAGGGTCCTACCAGGGCTACGGTCTGTCCCGGCTCCGCTGTGAAGGACACATGGGAGAGGGCGAAGGTCTGGGCCCCGTCGTAAGTAAAGCTCACATCTTCAAATTCTACACGGCTGCTTCCGGGGGATTGAGGGTGTTCAGGCACTTTCAGTTCCGGGGCGCACATGACCTGGTCAATGCGCCCCAGCGCAGTACTGGCCAGCATCATACCGGATGCGGCAAACATGATTTTGGCAAGCGCGGTGGAAATGATGGCGGAGAACACTGCGTAAAAGGCGAAGTTTGTAATAAATCCCGCAAAGTCGCCGCCGGCCAGAGTTCCGGGAGCCAGGAAAAGAGCCGCAGGCACCAGGAACACAAAAGCGCCCTCGGTAAAGGTCAGATTGATGGACTGGGGCACACGGCACACATCGCCCTGATAGTGCTCCGCTTTGGAACTGTAATCCTCAATGGCCTCCTGAAAGGCTTTGAAGGAATAAACGGTCTGCTGGAAAATCTTGACCACCGGTATGCCTCGGACATACTCGGTGCCCGCCTTGGTCATGCGATCCTGGGCTGCCTGATACTCTGCCATCAGTTTGGCGTTTTTGCCACCCATCATAGAGAACATGGCAATCATGGAAATCACCGCCGCCAGCAGGCAGGCCGCGCCCATCCGCCAGTCAAAGACGAACATCAGCACCAGCATGGACACGAACAGGGTGATGGTGCCTACGATGTCCGCCAGATTGTGGGCAAGCAAGGTCTCCGTATCGGCCGCCGCCGCATCCAGCCGTCCCCGGATGAGGCCGGAGGCATTGGAGTCGAAGAAGCCCAGCGGGGCTTTCATCACATGGGCAACGCCTCGCTTGCGGATGTTGGCCGCTGTGCGGAAGGCCGCCAGATGGGTACACATCAATCCTGCAAAGTACAGGACGATGCCGGCCACCGCAAAGGCAAACGCCAGCCAGCCGTATTGTGCGATGTCCTGCGCCCAGGTCCAGTCCGGCGCTACGGCAATCAGATCCCGGGCCACCAGCCAGATACAAATGTAGGGTGCCATGCTCAACAGCATGGACACCGCCGACAGGGTCAGCCCCAGGAAGGTCAGCCCCTTGTGACTGCCTGCGTAGTCCAGCAGGACCGCAACATCACTCTTTTTCTTCTGCTTCATGAAAAAACCTCCTTCTGCAAGTTAGCAATAACTAACTAATATTCAAAAAAGATAGGGGTCATCCCCCCATCAATTTCAGCCATCCACCCGTGTAGAAAGTGCGGAACTGTTCTACATCCCGCAGGGCCTGCTCTTTCGGCATATCATGTACGACGATCTCAAAAAGGCCGCCCATCATTCCGCTGGCGATGATGTGGCAAAGAGACTGGCTCAGTTCCGGGACCTCCCGGCCCAGGCGGCGGAGAACATCCATGTAACGGAGCGTGTACTCCACCTCCACCTCTACCATGTTGTGGACAAAGTGCTCGTAGCTGGTGCCCTCGGCCTTGCACAGCAGCAGCTTCACCGGCTCCCGGTGGTCGCAGATATAGTCCACCATCCAATTCACGCACTGGCTGGACTCCAGCCCCATGTGCTCCGGCTGTTCCTGCTCAGGCAGTTCGGAAAAGGAAGTCTGCGCCTCCATGAACCGCCCCATCAAAGCGGCCGCGTGTGGTTCCACGATGGAGGCAAAGAGCGCCTCCTTGCTGGAGAAATAGCCGTAGAACGCACCAGTAGTTACCCCGGCATTTTTCACGATCTTCCGCAGAGAAGCCCCTTGAAAGCCCTTGTCCAGAAATTCGGCCATGGCCGCCTCATGGATTTTTTCCAGCGTGGCGTTAGACTTTTCTTCCATAGACTCTCTCCTTATAACAGCGTTATATAACACTGTTATAATACGACTGGAGCAGTAGTTTGTCAAGTGGAATACGAAAAAAGCCCGGCGCATACGCGCCGGACTTTGTCAGGAGACTTTATTTTGTTTTGGCTGGGGCAGGGCAGTCATGCTGTGGAGGCTTACGCCAAGGGTAGACAGGTTGTGGAGCATAGCGGAGGTGGTTGGAGGCAGGATGCCTGCCACGCCAAGACCGATCAGCGCCCCATTGAACCCAATGACAAAGCGGTAGTTGTTCTGGATGCGGTACATTAAGCCCATGGCCAGCTGCCGCAGGCGCACCAGCTCCCACAGACTGTCGGCAGCAATGGTGATGTCGGCGATCTCCCTGGCAATGGCCGCCCCGTCACTGATGGCGATGCCGGCGTCCGCCTCAGAGAGGGCCGGAGAGTCGTTGATGCCATCCCCCACCATCAGTACGGTGTGCCCCTCCCGCCGCATGGCAGCCACATACTCTGCCTTATCCGCTGGGAGAACCCCGGCCCGGAAGTCATCTACTCCCAGTTGCTCCGCAATGGAAGCGGCGGTACGGGGGCTGTCCCCGGTCAGCATCACCAGTTTTTTTACGCCCAGATTTCTTAGGGCAGA
>CATZYY010000160.1 GCA_958426425.1 uncultured Oscillospiraceae bacterium | reverse complement strand
ACTTCATTCATGCCAGGCCTTGCAAACCATTTTGCGAAAAACTCTTGACACTACCTCTCCGCCTCCCGGGGCGTCAGATTTTCCCGGATCAGCTGCCGCAGCCGCAGAGCGCTGTCCCGGTCATGGATGTCGTCCAGCATGGTGTCGTCCACACCCACTACGTCCATCAGCTGCAAGGCGTTTCCTTCTTTGTCGGTCTCAATGGACTCCGACAGGGAGACCTCCCCCTGGAGCTTCCGCTGACTGCGGAAATACATGAGGATTTCATTTTCAATACACCGGGCGGCGTAAGTGGCTAGCCGGGCTCCCTTGTCGGGATTAAAGCTGGTGATGCCCTTGATGAGGCCGATGGTGCCGATGGATATGAGATCCTCCTGATCGGCGCTGTGGGTGTAGTATTTCTTGATGATATGGGCCACCAGACGCAGATTGCGTTCGATCAGCACGTCCCGGGCGGCCATGTCTCCCTGGGCATAGCGGTGCAGGTATTCCCGTTCCTCGGCGGCGGACAGGGGCTTGGGGAACGACCCGCCTCCGGACAGCCGCAGGGAAAACAGCAGTGTATTGGCAAACAGCAGCAGTGCAGCAGACAACATAGAATCCCTCCCGCCCATTCCTATGCGCTCCAGGGCAGTCCCCATACCGAAAACTCTTTGCCCGGCAACAGCCTTCATGGTATACTACTGGAGAAAAGCCCCGAAGGGGAGAAAGGGAGGCGCCTGAAGTGGCCTGCGTTGTCTATATGCTTCAGTGCGGAGACGGTTCCCTCTATACCGGCTCCACCACCGATCTGAACCGCCGGCTGGCAGCGCACAGCAGCGGGCGGGGAGCCAAGTATACCCGGAGCCGCCTGCCGGTGGAGCTGGTCTACTGGGAAGAAGTGCCGGACTGGTCTGCCGCGCTGCGGCGGGAGGCGGCCATCAAACACCTGACCCGCTCGGAAAAGCTGGCGCTGATCTCCGAAACGGAACTCCGTCCGCCGCCCTGAGAAAAAAGTACCCCCCGGCGCGAAATTCCGCGCCGGGGGGTCGTTTATACAGGAGACAGGTCAACCCTCCCGCAGATGAATGACACAGGAGGACAGGTCATAGAAGGGATTGGTCATGGTAGGGTGCAGGCCCTCCACCACACCGGCCTGCATCAGCACAGAGGTGGATTTGAAGCACAGGGGGATCAGAGGCACTTGCTGCTGAAGGTGGGTGCACAGGGCCTCCATAGCTGCCTCCCGGTCTGAGGCGGAGACGTAGGCCGCCAGGAGAGAGTTGGTGGTCTCATTGGCCCAGCCGCCGTAATTCAAGGAGCCGCCGGTGGCCAGCAGGGGCCGCAGGTCCCAGTCGGCGGTCAGCTTCACCTCTCCGTAGTACAGGTCAAAGTCCCCGGCAGTCAGGGCGGCGGTGTATTCCTCCCAGGGCAGGGTCCTGATGGTAATAACCACGCCGGCGGCAGAGAGGGTCTGAGCCAGATACTCAGCGGCGGAGACCTTAAAACTGTTTTCCTGATTGACCAAGAGGGTCAGATTCCAGGTCCGGCTGTCCACCGCTTCGCCCAGGGCCTGAGCGAAGGTGTCGTAGGCGTACGCCTGCTCCAGCTGCTCCGGGTACAGGGAGGACACGGGAGACACCGGAAACTGCGACGCAAGGGCGTGGCCGGACAGGAAGGCGCTGGTCAGGGTTTCCCGATCCACCCCCTGGCTCAGGGCCCGGCGTACCGCCGGGCTGTTGAAGGGCTCCCGGGTAGTGTTGATGCCCAGGTATTGCAGGATGGTGGTGTCGGCGTCCTGGTAACTGACGTTGCCGGTGGCGCTGATGGGCGAGGTGCCGGTCAGGTCGGCGGTAATCAGCTGGACATCGTGGGAGGTAAACTGGTAGAGCATGGACTCCCGGTCCGCGGCGGAGGAGAGGCCGATCCGCTCCACCGGCTGTCCGCCGCCGTTCCACCATCCGTCGTTGGACAGAAGGCAGGGCCCACCGTCGTCCTGGGCATAGTAATAGGGCCCTGTGCCCACCGGAACCAGATTGCTCTCTGTGCCGGACTTGACGATGGGCACATCCAGCAGGGCGGTGAAGCCGGTGTTGGCGTGAGAGAGCACCACGGTGAGCGTTGTTCCCTCTCCGGAAACCGAAACCATCTGGGAAAGGCGGGCGCCATACCGCTGGGAGCTCTTGGCCCGCTGCAGGGAAGTTGCTGCGTCGGCGGCGGTGAGGGCGGTCCCGTCAGAGAAGGTCACGCCGGAGCGGAGGGTAAACACATAGGTGAATGTCTCCGGGTCGTAGGCATAGTGCTCACACAGACAGGGCTGGGGCTCCAGCTGGGTGTCCAGCTGAAACAGACCCTCATACAGCAGCGAGCCCACCACCTGCTGAATGCCGTCGGCACAGGTAATGGGGTCCAGGGTCTGGGAGGGGTCATAGGGCAGGGTGAAGGACAGGGGCAGCAGCACCTCTGTTTCCTCTTCCTGAAGGGGCTCCTCCGTGGTGTTTTCAGGAATCAGGGCGCCGCCCAGATCATCCGGTTCCTCCTCCCAGCAGCCGGTCAGAGACAGTGTCAGCAGACCGGCCCACAGCAGGGAAAGTATGCGCTTTTTCATGGGCATTCCGCCGCCTTTCCGTCATTTTTTCAAAGAAGTCACAGGACGATGACCGCCACCTGGGCGCCGCGGGCGTTCCCCATTTTCCGATGGGACCAGAACCAGTCCCGGCGGCAGGCGGTGCACAAGCCGCACACATCGATGTGCTCCGGCACCAGGCCTGCATGCAGCAGCCACTGGCGGTTGAGCCCCGCTAAATCCACGTGCCACTTGGGTCCCCGGCGCTCCAGATAC
The DNA here is from genome assembly GCA_958426425.1 of uncultured Oscillospiraceae bacterium. Classification (GTDB taxonomy): domain Bacteria; phylum Bacillota; class Clostridia; order Oscillospirales; family Oscillospiraceae; genus Oscillibacter. The sequence goes on along the minus strand of CATZYY010000160.1, from coordinate 2,674 downwards.
GGCTCTGCCGCCTCACCTAGGGCGGAACAACGCATAGCGTCGGGCACATCGTCGTCGGTCTCAAAGCAGCACTGCCCGATACAGGGCCCCACGGCGGCAAGTAATTTTTCCGGTTTTGCCCCAAAGACCCTGCTCATCTCTATCACCGTTTTTTCCACAATGCCGGCAGCGCAGCCCCGCCATCCGGCGTGAACCGCTCCAACGCAGCCGGTGACCGGGTCGTGGAGCAACAAAATGCCGCAGTCAGCGGAGAAAACCACCAGGGGCAGATTTTTTTCGTTGGTGATCAGGGCATCGGCTTCATAGTCACGGGGGCGGGTGAGTCCCTTGCCGGCGTCGCCGGCGGTGACGGTGCGAATGTCCGCCTCATGAACCTGCTTGCTGAGCACCGCACGATGTTCGTCGGCACCCAGGCAGGCGAAGAAGCGGCGGTAGTTCTCTGCCACGTTTTCCGGTGCGTCGCCCCGGCCGGGGCCCAAGTTCAAAGAGTCCCAGGGAGCGGGGGAGACGCCGCCCAGCCGGGTGGAAAAGCCGTGGCGAACTCCACTGAGCAGGGGAGAGGTCAGAAGGACAAGGCCGTTCTCTTCATGGGTGGAAAAAGGCATGGGAGCCTCCTTTGCAGAAGAATTGAAAATTGAGAATGTGGGTTGGGTCCTTGGGTTCATTTACCGGATGGGAGGGGCGGCGGGAGCCGGACCGCTGGATGGTGCCGGTCAGAAACAAGCCGGACACCGCATACAACAGCAGTACCGTCACGATGGTCATTCTGCCCGGAAAAGCCTCCGCCGAACAGGGCGTCAAACTGAGACAAGTACCTTGGGTCCGAAGCGGAGGAGCCTTTTTGAAATAGTACGCAGCAGTTGGGCAATTTTTGCCCGTATAGGGTCTGTTTTAAAAACCGCCCCCTGCCCTCCGGCAGTTGGAGAACAGGGGGCGCTGACGTTGATGCACGTGGAAAGAATCCAGTTTGTATGAAAGCGGAGTACAGTATTCGCTGCCGCAGGGGCAGGGGTCGTTGCGATCCCACGGAGCGACGCTTCGTGGGAACCCTTCCGAAGAACATCCTCGGCAGGCGGAGCCTGCCTGCGGCAAAGTTTTGCCGCCGTGCGTCAAAACGCTTGGACGCGCCTGACAGCGCGGCTCGCTTTGGTTCGCATCGGCCGCAACGCCGGGCCAATCAGGAATGGTAATCCTTGCAGGTGCACTTCTTCCACTTCAACCCGCTGCCGCAGGGGCAGGGGTCGTTGCGGCCGATTTTGTTGACCTTCACGGGCTGCTTCTTGGGGGCGGTGCCGTCGCCGCCCACGTTTTCCACCATGCCCTTGGCCACCCGCTCCCGCTTGACCTCCTCGTTGGTCTTCAGGCGCACGGAGAACATCCGGCGGACGGTTTCGGCCTGGATGGCCGCCACCATCTCCTCGAACATGGTGAGGGACTCCTGCTTATAGGCGATGACCGGGTCGGTGTTGGCGTAGGCCCGCAGGCGGATGCCCTGCTTCAGGTCGTCCATGGCGTCGATGTGGTCCATCCAGTACTCATCCACCACACGCAGCAGGATGACCCGCTCCAGCTCCCGCATGATGGGCGTGGTGATCTCCGCCTCCTTGGCCTCGTAGGTCTTTTCGGCGGCGGCGCAGAACAGATCGGTGAAGTCCTGGGCGGTCTTTTCCGCCAGGTCCGCCTCAGTGAAGGAGAAGGTGCCCTTGGGGAAGTACAGGCCGTCCAGGCCCCGCAGCATCTCCCGGACGCCGGCGGCATCCAGAGCCTGGTTCTCGCCGAAGGCCATGGCCACGTGGTCGGAGATGGTGGAACGCAGCATGGAGAGGACGGTCTCCTTGATGTCCTTGCCGTCCAGCACCTGACGGCGCTGGTCGTAGATGATCTCCCGCTGCTTGTTCATGACGTCGTCGTACTCCAGCACCGACTTACGGGACTGGAAGTTCCGGGACTCCACGGTGGTTTGGGCGTTTTCGATGGCCTTGGTCAGCATCTTATTCTCAATGGGGGTGTCCTCGTCCAGGTCAAACCGCTCCATCATGTTCTGAATCCGGTCGCCGCCGAACAGGCGCATGAGGTCGTCTTCCAGAGACAGGTAGAACCGGGTCTCACCGGGGTCACCCTGCCGGCCGGCACGGCCGCGGAGCTGGTTGTCGATCCGGCGGGACTCATGGCGCTCAGTGCCGATGATGAACAGGCCGCCGGCGGCACGGACCTTCTCCGCCTCGTCGGCGATGCGGGCCTTGTGCTGGGCCATCTTCTCGGCAAAGAGCTTCCGGGCCTCCAGAATCTCCTGATTGTCAGTGTCGGCAAAGCCGGTGGCGTCGGTGATGACCTCCTCGGCGTAGCCGGCCTTGCGCAGGTCGGCGGTGGCCAGATACTCGGCGTTGCCGCCCAGCATGATGTCGGTGCCGCGGCCGGCCATGTTGGTGGCCACGGTGACGGCGCCCAGCTTGCCGGCCTGGGCCACGATCTCGGCTTCCTTCTCGTGGTTCTTGGCGTTGAGCAGGCTGTGGGCGATGCCCTCCCGGGCCAGGAGTTTGCTGAGCAGCTCGTTCTTCTCAATGGACACGGTGCCCACCAGTACCGGCTGGCCCTTTTCGTGGCATTCCTTGATCTGCTGGATGACGGCCCGGTACTTGCCGGCCTCGGTCTTGTACACCACGTCGTGGTGGTC
>CATZYY010000159.1 GCA_958426425.1 uncultured Oscillospiraceae bacterium | reverse complement strand
AACATGGCGAACATGCCGCCGCCCACGCCGGCGAAGAAGGAGCTGATGCAGAAGGCCAGCCGCTTGTGGCGGGAGAGGTTGATGCCCATGGCCTCGGCGGCTACCTCGTCATCCCGGATGGCCTTGAAGGCCCGGCCGTAGGTGGAGTTGATGAGCAGCAAAATCACACCAATGCAGATGGCACCCAGGAAGAAGGGCACAAAGGTGGAAAGGCGCAGGTTGAAGCCCGCCGTCTCAATGTTGAAGCTGGAGAAGGTGGGGAAACTCTTGAGGGCGTTGGCGCCGTTGGTGACGGGGCCCAGCTTATCCCACTGGAACACGGCCCGGATGATCTCGCCAAAGCCCAGGGTGGCGATGGCCAGATAGTCGGACTTGAGGCGCAGCACCGGCAGACCGATCAGCCATGCCACCGCCGCCGCTACGACACCGGCCAGGATCAGCGCCAGCAGCACGCCGATCACCAGACCCACCGCGCCGCCGCCGAAAAGCTCCGGCAGGGAGAAGTTGATGGCGGAGCCCTGGTAGATATAGTACACGCTCTCCCGAGCGGCCACGGGGATGGTCAAGATGGCGTAGGTGTAAGCGCCCAGCAGCATGAAGCCGGACTGCCCCAGGGAGAACAGGCCCGTAAAGCCATTGAGCAGGTTCATGGAAGCCGCCACCACGGCGTACACCGCGCCCTTTTTCAGCACGGTGAAAAGCATATGGGTGGGCTTCATGGTGTTTTCCAGCAGAATTACCAGTGCCAGCAGAACCACCGTGCACAGAAGGACCACCAGCGTGCTCCGCTTGTTTTTCTTTTCTTGCAGCACAGTCGTCCCTCCCTTACACTTTATCGGTGATCTTTTCACCGAAGAGGCCGGTGGGCTTTACCACCAGAATGATAATCAGCAGAGCGAAGGTAAAGGCGTCGGAGAACACTGACCAGTCGGAGCCCTTGATGACGCTCTCGGAAATGCCGATCAGGAAGGCGCCCACCACGGCGCCGGGAATGGAGCCGATGCCGCCGAATACCGCCGCCACAAAGGCCCGCAGGCCAGGCAGGGAGCCGGACAGGGGTACGATGGACTGGTAGTTGGTAAAGTACAGCAGGGAACCCACTGCCGCCAGGAAGGAACCAATGACAAAGGTAAAGGAGATGACGGAGTTGATCTTGATGCCCATCAGCTGCGCCGTCTCAAAGTCCCGGGAGGCGGCCCGCATGGCCATGCCGATCTTGGTGTGGTTGATCAGCTGGGTCAGGGCGATTACCAGGACAATCACCAGCACAGGAGTGATAACGGTAACCCACTTGGTGGACACCCCCGCGATGGTGACCTGGCTGGAAAGTCCGGGAATGGCGGGGTACATCTGAGGCAGACCGCCGGTGATGTAGGTGGCGAAGTTCTGCAGCAGATAGCTCACGCCGATGGCGGAGATCATGACGCTCATGCGGGGGGCGGTGCGCAGCGGCTTATAGGCCGCCCGCTCGATGAAAAAGCCCAGGGCTACCACCAGCACGATCATCAGCGGAATGGTTACCCCCAGCGGCAAACTGGCGCTGAGATAGACCATAATGAGGCCTGCGGCCATAAACACATCGCCGTGGGCGAAGTTAATCAGGCGCAGGATGCCGTATACCAAGGTGTATCCAATGGCGATCAGGGCGTACTGACCGCCCAGGGAGATGCCGGATAGCAGGATGGAAATGCCGTATTGCACGGAAAACCCTCCCCTTTCTATATAGATCTGGTTGCAGATAGGACCGTCTCGAAAAGGGCCGGGGAACACTCGGCTGCTTTCGAGGCGGCCCCAGCAAAGCAAGAACCGCCTGGCGGGGGGTGCGCCCCCGCCAGGCGTCAGATTCTCGTCAGGGATTACTCGGCAACGGTCTGCACCGTCTCCAGAGTCCAGGCCACGGCGGCGTTGTCCGCGGTCTTGATATAGGCGGTGTCGCGGATGGCGTCGCCGATCTCGTCAAAGGCGATGGCACCGGACACGCCGGTATAGGTGACGGAGGGCAGAGCGGCCTTCACAGCGGCAGGATCGGTGGAACCCGCGGCCTTCAGAGCCTCCAGGGCCACATAGTAGGCGTCATAACCCATGGCGGTGACAGCGGCGATGGTGTCGTTGCCGCCGTTGTTGGTCATGGCGGTGGAATCCTCGTTCAGCCAGGCCTTGATGCCGTCGTCGAACTCAGGAGAGCCGCCCTCCTGATAGAAGGTGGAGCAGTAAATCTGCACGTTGGAGCCGGCGGCAGCCTCCAGAACCATGTTGCTGTCCAGGGTATCGGAGCCCAGGATGGGGATCTCCAGGTTCATGGACTTGGCAAGAGCCACGATCTGAGTGGAGTAGGCAATGGACACGGGGCAGAAAATGACGTCGCAGCCCTCAGACTGGGCCTTGTTCAGATAGGTGGAGAAGTCAGAGGTGTTGGTGGGGAAGGAGTCCTTGACCACCTCTCCGCCAAAAGCCTGCTCGAAGTAGGTGATCAGGCCCTGGTCATACTCGTTGCCCAGCTCGCCCAGCAGGTAGGCCTTCTTGGCGGAGAACTTCTCCTGGGCGAAGTTGGCCAGAACCGTGCCCTGGAAGGGGTCCAGGAAGCAGATGCGGAAATAATAGTCGTTACCGGCAGTTACCTGGGGGTTGGTGCAGGTGACGCCGATGGCAGCAAGGCCCGCCTCGTCAAAGGTGGGGCCGGCGGCGATGGACACGCCGGAGCCATAGGAGCCCAGGACCAGAGAGACGTCCTTGCTCACCAGCTCACTGGCGGCGGTGATGGCCTTGGAAGAATCGGAGCCGTTATCGGCATAGACCAGCTCCACGGTGTAGGTCTCGCCGCCGATCTCCACAGTGGGCGTTTCCTTGTTGGCATACTGCATGCCCAGCATCTCCTGCTTGCCGCCAGCACCGGAGTCGCCGGTTGCGGGCTCAAACACGCCGATGCGAACCACCTTGTCGCCGGTGGAAGTGTCTGTGCTCTCGGTGGCGGAATCGTCACCGCTGGAGCTGGCGTCGTCGGAACCGCCGCCGCAGGCAGCCAGGCTCAGCACCATGGCCAGAGTCAACAGCAGCGCAAAGAGCTTTTTCATTCTTTTCATCCTCCTGTTAGTGGGTTGGGTGGGAAGTACCCACCGCATGGGACATATTTTACGTTTTTTTCCCAGGTATTGCAAGATGAATAATCAACAGAAAGAAATCGGTCCTTTTTGGAAAAACAATCGATTTTTTCCTCATATACCGCGCATTTGTCCGCGCACCGGAGACATTCCCTCACTGGGGAGAAAAAGAGACGGGCAGTTGTACATGATACGAGGACAGCTTTTTTGGTGATTCTGACAGAGAGCACCGGAGAAACCAGGGGCTTTTTTTGCTGTCTCTAGTGTTTTCCATCTGTTTCAACCTTATTCTCAGGGTATTTCCCTGGAGGAATCTGTGGAGCAAAGCGGCTCCGCCGCGCAGATGCGCGGCGGAGCCGAAGTGTTTACTGCTTTTCCGCGGGACGGGTTTCATAACGGGCGGGATCTCTGGGCAGGCACAGTTCCATAATGAGGCCCACCACAAACACACCGGCCACCATATTGCCGGCAAATACCTCGCCGAAGACCGCGGGCAGGTTGTCAAAAAAGCCGTCCACCTCCGTGACGCCCACGCCCAGGCAGATGGACGTGGCGGCGATCAGGGTGCTGCGGTTGGTCATGCCGGCGTCCTGGAGCATCTTTACGCCGGACATCATAATGGAGCCGAACATAATGACGGTGCAGCCGCCCAGCACACAGTCCGGCAGGGTGGTAAAGAAAGCGCCAACCGGCGGGAACAGGCCGCCCAGGATCATGGCCAGGGCGCCGAACATAATGCAGTAACGGTTGACCACATGGGTCATGGAGATCAGCCCCACGTTCTGGCTGAAGGAGGTAATGGGGGAGCAGCCAAAGACACCGCCGGAGATGGCGGAGACGAAGCCATCACAGCACAGGGAGCCGGAGAGTTCTTTCTCCGTGATATCCCGGCCCAGGCCGCCGGTGCAGGTGGCGGTGGTGTCGCCAATGGTCTCCACGGCGGAGACGATAAACACCAGGGCAAAGGAGAAAATGGCGCCCAGCTGGAACTGGGGCTTGTAGGCGAACAGCCGGGGGACGGCCACTACACCCAGCTGGCTGATGGTGTCCGCCATGGTGCCGAAATCCACCATGCCGAAGAAAATGGACACCACATAGCCCACCAGCATGCCCAGCAGTACATACAGCTGCTTGGCCACGCCCTTGAGCATGGTGTGGAACACCAGGGCCGCCGCCAGAGTAATCACGGCCACCAGCAGATTCTGCCAGGAGCCCAGGGGATAGGCGGAGGAGGACCCGAAGGAAGACACACCCACGTTCAGAATGCTCAAACCAATGGAGATCACCACGCAGGCGGAGAGGGTGGGGCTGATGATCCGGCGCCAGTACTTGGCGGTCAGGCCCAGAATTCCTTCAAAGCAGCCGCCCACAATAATAGCACCCACCATAATACCGTAGTCCTGGGAGGCAGTGGTCATGGCCGCAGCCAGGAAGGTGAAGCTCAGACCCATGACCACCGGCAGACCGGAGCCCACCTTCCAGACGGGATAGAGCTGAACCAGCGTACCGATGCCGGCGATCAGCATACAGTTTTGCAGCAGCTGTGCCGTTTCTGCGGCGGTAAAGGGGACGCCGTTGTAAACCGCCACAGAGGCGATGATAATGAGAGGCGCCACGTTGGCTACAAACATGGCCAGAACATGCTGTAATCCGAAGGGAATGGCTTTGCCGATCGGTACCCGTCCATCCAGGCGGTAGATGTTTTCGATGCTGCTTTCCTTCCGCTGCGCTTTCGTGTTCATTTTTCAAGACTCCTTTTATATGTTTGTCAGGACCGGCGTTGCCGGCGAGCGTCCATCGGATACGAAAAGGTTAACAAAAGTTATCCGCGACTTCCCCGGAGCTGACTTGTACTATATTACAAAAGGTCGACCTTTAAAATGCAATACTTTTGTTTAGAATACATAAAAATTTAGCCGCTTATAAAAAGTGGGTTTTCTGCTCCAAGGGCAAAAAAGGTGCCCGGACATATGGCCGGGCACCTGAAATGCGGGGATTGCTTACGGCAGGTAATTCAAGGGGTTCTTGGCTACGCCGTTGTAGCGGACCTCGAAGTGGCAGTGGTTGCCGGTAGAGTTGCCGGTGGAACCCATGCGGGCGATCTGCTGACCCTTGTAGACGTGCTGTCCAACGGACACCAGCAGACTGGAGTTGTGGCCGTAGTAGGTCACGTAACCGTTGCCGTGGTTGATCTGGACCAGGTAGCCGTAACCGCCCATCCACCCAGCGTAGGTGACGGTGCCGCCGTCGGCGGCATAGATGGCTGTGCCGTAGCCGTTGGCAATGTCGATACCCTTGTGGTTGGTGGAGCCAATGCCGCCGGGGGAGGCCCGTCCGCCGAAGGTGGAGGTAATGCGGCCGGAGGTGGGCCACCGGAAGGTGCCGGTGGGCAGCCAGGTGGGCCGCTCCTTGGTGCCCCGCAGCTGCTGCTCCGTCACGGG
>CATZYY010000158.1 GCA_958426425.1 uncultured Oscillospiraceae bacterium | reverse complement strand
GGTCAGGGCCATGGAGCATCACGCCGACACCGTGCGGCGGCTGTGCATGATCCATTTGAAAAACCAAGCCGACACCGAGGACATCTTCCAGTCGGTGTTTATGAAGTATATCCTCAGTACCACTGCCTTTCAGTCCCTGGAGCATGAGCGGGCCTGGTTCATCCGGGTGACCCTCAATGCCTGCCGGGACCTGCTCAAGAGCTTTTTTCGCAGCCGTACAGTCTCTCTGGAAGATCTGGAACCAATCTCCGCCGCCCTGCCGCCGGAGCATCGGGAGGTATGGGAGGCCGTCCTAGCGCTGCCGGAGGCCTATCGGGACGCGGTGTACCTCCACTACTACGAGGGCTACACCGCCCCGGAGATCGGCCGCCTGCTGGGCAAAAACGTCAACACCGTGTATACGCTGCTCAACCGCTCCCGGGCAATGCTCCGGGAGGCGCTGGGAGGTGAGGACCATGGATGAGCAACTGCGGGAGGCCTTTGCCCAGGTGCGGGCGGAGGAGGACCTGAAAAAACGGACCCTGGACTACTTGTCTCAGAAGACCGGCGGCTGGAGCGCCGCTCCCCGGCGGCGGGCCCGTCCGTGGGCGATGGCGGCGGCCTGTGCCGCCTGTATGCTGATGACCATTGGAAGCCTGTGGCTGTATCTCACCCCGGCGGCCTATATCAGCGTGGATGTGAACCCCTCTGTGGAGCTGACGGTGAACCGCTTTGACCGAGTGATCTCCCTGAAGGGCCTCAATGACGACGGCGCGGCTTTGGCGGAGGATCTGAACGTGCGGTTTCTGGAGTACACAGAGGCGCTGGAACAAGTGCTGAACAGCGACACCATTGCCGATCTGCTCTCTCAGGAGGAGACCGTTTCCATCACTGTGGCCGGGGACGACGAGGCCCGGACAGCAGAAATGCTCTCCCAGGTATCCGCCTGCGCGGCAGGCCGGGGAAATACCCTCTGTCACAGCACCGACCTCCAGACGGCGCAGGCCGCTCACGACCAGGGCCTCTCCTGCGGCAAGTACAGGATGCTGCTGGAGCTCCAGGCATTGGACCCCGCCGTTACAGCGGAGGATATCCGCGGCATGACCATGAAACAGCTGCAGGCATGGCTGGAGGCGCTGGAAGATAAGGCGGACTCGCCGCAAATCGGAGAAAATTTAGGCTCCGAAAATGGATATGACAGCGGAAAACATCGTGGAAGTGGGCAGCAAAACCATAGGCACCATAAAAATTAGCTCTGTCATCTGATATTTTTCAGGCGGTTTCTCTATCATCTGATTGATCCATTAAGCATAAAAGGCGGCCCGGCAAATGCCGGGCCGCCTTTTACGCATTTAAATTCAATTGGAAGGGGCCGGACCTATGATATTGGCCCACCACTCCTCCTCTGTGCCGTTCTCATCATCCGGCGTCTGGTTATCCGGATTATTGGGATCGTCGTCGACAAAGGGTGCATCCGGGTCATAGGGGTCCAGAGGATTAAAGGGATCGTCCGGATCCACTGGCTCCACCACCTCAGTGGTGTGGACTGGGCAGCCGCCGCTCTCCTCAAAGGCCTTTTCCAGGCTGCTGATCAGATAGGCGTCGTCAGAGGCCTTGATGCTCTCGCCGTAGTCTTCACGGACATAATCCAGATAGCCCTGCTGCACCACAGACTCCTCCGGGCAGAATTCCCCGGCCAGGCAGTTGCCCTCGGTGCAGAAGTCCACCAGCTTGTGGAGATTGCACTCCTCCGTTGGCTCCGTGCCCGTGGCCACCGTTACCTGGACCGTTCTCCCGCGGGGATCGGCCAAGCAAGCCTCCGTGCATTTAAGGCCGCTGTCGGCACAGACAGTGATGGTAGTCAGTCCTGTGGAGGGTTTGGTAAAGCTCTTGTTCTCCAGATTGGCGTGGATGGGCTGCATCACCTGCTTCCACAGGGAAGCCGCCGGGTTCACAGAATAACTGATGCGCTCATTGACCTTGTAGCCAACCCACACCGCCGCCACGTAGTAGGGCGTGTAGCCTACGAAGTAGCGGTCATAGTTATCATTGGTAGTACCGGTCTTGCCGGCGATGCTCATGCCGCTGAAGTAGGCGGCGCCGCCGGTGCCGTTGCTGACGGCCTTTTGCAGCATGGTGGTCATCAGATACGCAGTGGTCTCTTTCATAGCCACATGCTGCTCACCGCTGTTTTCCAGCACGATGTTGCCCTCGCTGTCAGTGACCTTGGTATAAGTCTTAGGCTCGTTGTAAATGCCGCTGTTGGCAAAGGTAGCGTAGGCCGCCGCCATCTCCACTGTGGACAGTCCGTAGGTCAGACCGCCCAGGCCCAGAGGGCTGATGTCCATATCTTCCGGCTGGAGGTTCAGTCCCAGCTTCTCCGTGGCGAAGGCATAGGCGTTGGTAACGCCGCCTTTTTGCAGGGACTGGACCGCGATGGTATTGATGGACCTCTGGATTCCCTCAGCCACACTGGTCCAGCCGGTGTAGGTGTTGGGCGAGTTCTTGGGCCAGGGGGAACCGTTCAGCAGCTGAACCGGGTAGTTATCAAAGGTAGTGCCGGGATTGATGGCGCCGGAGTCCAGCGCCGGGGCATAGGCTGTCAGGGGTTTGATGGACGAGCCGGGCTGCTGGATATCTGTGGCGTAGTTCCACAACAGATTCCCCTCCTTGGGGCCCATATCGCCTACCATGGCCACGATGTTTCCAGTATAGGGGTCCAAAATGGTGATGCCGGAACGGATGGGCTGTCCCGAGGGAGATGTTAAATTGTTGAGGCTGCCCCGGTCCTCATAGACCGATTCCGCAATCTCCTGAATCTCCGGGTCCAGAGTGGTATAGATGTTATAGCCCTTGTTATAGACCCACTTCTCCGCCTCTTCAATGGTAATTTCATACTTGGCCGCAAGGTCCTCAGTCACATCCCGGAAGACCTCGTCCACAAACCAGGAGTTGACGCCGCTCTCGCCGGTGGCCTCCGCCACCACGTCGTCAGCGGAGGTGGAACCGTCGAATTGCAGCTCCTCGGCCTTGGCGGCCTGAGCCTCCTCCTCGGTGAGATAGGTGGTCCAGCTTTCCGGATCAGTCAAATCAGCCCCCAGTGTGCCAGGGCCCTTGACCTCCGCCATCTTGTTGAGGATATTCTCCTGACGCACCTTATTCAGCTCCCGGGGCGTAGTGGTGGTGCCATCCTCCCGAGTGATGGTAATGTCGTACATAGGCCCGTACATGGAGGGGTTGTTGGTGATGGCGATGAGGCTGGCGCACTCCGCCACATCCAGCTCGCTCACATCCTTGCCAAAGTAATACTGGGCGGCAGTCTGGACACCATAGCAGGTTTTTCCGAAGTAGACGAAGTTCAGATACAACTCCAGAATGTCCCACTTGGTGTAGTTCTTCTCAAATTCCAAGGCCCGAAAGATCTCCCGCACCTTGCGGTTGACAGTGCCCTTATCATCCTCGGTCATGTTCTTAAGCACCTGCTGGGTGATGGTGGAGCCGCCGAAGGTATCCTCCTTGTCCGTAAACAGATTCACCACAGCCTTCAGCGTCCGTTTCCAGTCCACACCGTTATGGGTGAAAAACCGCTCGTCCTCGATGGCTACGGCCGCCTGCCAAAGCGCGTCAGGCATGTCCTCAATGTCCACCCAGATACGGTTCTCGTCGCCGTGGATGGTCTGATATTCCACCCAGTTCTCCGTCTCTTTGTCCTGGTAATAGATAAAAGAGCTGTAATTCATGGTGTAGTCGTCGGCGTTTACCTGCAGCACCGGGGTCAGGGTGGTATCCACATATTTCATGAAGATCCACGCCATCATCGCCGACGTGCACACACCCACCAGAATCAGCGTCAACAGTACAGAGAAAAATCGCCTGACGATCTTCCCAGCTACGCCGCGCCGTTTAGGTTTCCGAGGAGTCGGTGTTCTGGGGGCATCCTCCCGCTTACCGTGTTCCATGGCGGGCACCTCCTTCTTTTGAAAAATTTCGTGAAAAAGCTCACTGCCGCATATCCTGCGGCAATATATGCTCACAACTCGCCATAATATCTACTATTGTACCACCCTCTGTCAACACTGAAAAAGTCGCTTTTTCTCATGGAAAAGTTCCCACTCTAAATCATTTTTTCTTTTTTGTCGAGAAAACTTTTGGATTTCCATGCGTCTTTTCGTCATTTCCCAAAGTTCCGCCCCTTGCAATCCAGGGAGAAGTCGTGTAAAATGACAGTACTACAAAAGAGAGGGAGGGCACCCATGAGTGATTCCTTCGGCCCCACCTTTATCACCGTCACCGATGAGGATGGACAGGAGCTGGTCCTGGAGTTTGTGGACTCCCTGGAGCACAATGGCCAAATTTATCAGGCCTTTTTTCCCGCAGAAACTGAAGGAGAAAATGAGGACGATCCAGACAATGGGCTTGTAATCCTGAAAGTCATCCATGAGGACGGCGAAGATCTGTTTTCCACCTTGGACAGTGATGAGGAGATCGAGACAGTTTACCAGCTGTTCATGGAGCAGATGTTTGACGATGAGGAGGATGACCCCTCCTAATCAGAGCGGGGCAATTTTTTCGTTTGATACCCTGCGGGGTGCGTGATAGGTCTTTTTTTAACCCACATTTCGTTATAAGGGATGCCAGATCAGGACGTGGTTCGCAGGCCTCCCGGCTGCCGTCTGCGGCTGGAAGTTGGAAGCGATAAAGCGTTCTGGAGGCAACCCACCTGGCCGTGAAGGTGCAGGTTATAACGAGTCCTACACGGCCGCCGCGGGGTGTCTTTTTGAAGGGCAGTTTACTGCTCTTCTTTTTTATTTTCTTAAGCGTCTGTCGTAGCAATACCATATTGAAAACGCTAACCCAAACCCCCTTGAGTTGCCTACCCCAATAACTGCTAATAAGAAAAGACCCGCCGACTAAATGAGGATGCAAAATAACCATCAAGCATGATACAAAATGGGGGAAAGCCAACCCCTATACAACAGCTGCCGCAAAAACAGAGTTTTTCCTAACATTCCATAGGCCCCCAGAGAGATCACCTGAGTTCTACCTTATCATGCGCAGACGCAATAATTCGGTAACAGTGTAAAGTTCATCATAACAGTTGTCCAATAAAAAAGTATGAACAATTTCCACTGGTTTCATGAGGCTGATTTCCAAGGCCTCTGCTCTTCCCTGTCAAAGCACCGCCCCAGCGGCAAGGCCCCCTCTTCTACGAAGGAAAAGATTTGGAGCGCAGGGCAAAAAAAGAGACACGCAATATTGCGTGTCTCGGTGTTGGCGCTACCTATTTTCCCGGGCCGTCGCCAGCCAAGTATTGTCGGCAGGAACGAGCTTAACTACCGTGTTCGGAATGGGAACGGGTGGACCCTCGCCCTAATCAGCACCAACTGCGTCGTCGCAAAGTCCGCTCTGCTTCGTTTCCGGCTTCGCCAAAAACTTCGCACACTTCCTTGCTCCTCCTTTTCCTCGCGAATCCGCTTCGCTGGGTTTCGCTCGGATCAGGATTTACGACTCTATGTTATCCGGTCTTCCGGAGAACATCCTGTATTATATTGTCTTTTCCGCGCTTTG
>CATZYY010000157.1 GCA_958426425.1 uncultured Oscillospiraceae bacterium | reverse complement strand
GTGCCCAAGACCATCGACAACGACCTCTTCGGCACCGACCACTGCCCCGGCTTCGCCTCCGCCGCCAAGTACATCGCCACCTCCTGCATGGAGGTCTATCAGGACGCCCGGGTGTATGACACCGGCATGGTCTGCATCATCGAGATCATGGGCCGCCACGCCGGATGGCTGGCCGGCGCCGCCGCTCTCGCCACCGCCTACGGCGCAGGTCCCGACCTGGTGTACCTGCCGGAGGTGGACTTCGACATGGAGCAGTTCCTCTCCGATGTGGAGCGCATCTACAAGGAGAAGGGCAACTGCATGGTAGCCGTGTCCGAGGGCATCCACTACGCCGACGGCTCCTTCGTCTCCGAGGCCAAGACCTCCGCCACCGACGGCTTCGGCCACGCCCAGCTGGGCGGCCTTGCCGCCATGCTTGCCCAGGTGGTCAAGGAGCGTACCGGCGCCAAGGTCCGGGGCATCGAGCTGAGCCTGCTGCAGCGCTGCGGCGCGCACCTTGCCTCCGAGACCGATATCGAGGAGAGCTTCATGTCCGGCAAGGCCGCCGTGGAGAACGCCGTGGCCGGCATCACCGACAAGATGGTGGGCTTCGAGCGCAGCTATGAGAATGGTCAGTATGTCTGCAAGACCAAACTGCTGGGCCTGACCGACGTGGCCAACACCGAGAAGAAGGTGCCTCTGGAGTGGATCAACGCTGCCCACAACGGCGTGGAGAAGCCCTTCATCGACTACGTGCTGCCCCTGATCCAGGGCGAGCCCAAGCTGCCCAAGCAGGACTCCCTGCCCCGCTTTGCCAAGCTGAAGAAGGTTTTGGCGAAATAAGTTTGTTTCAAGCCGAAAAAGAGCTGAAGTGAAATTTCACTTCAGCTCTTTTTTCATCGGTAAAGCGGAGGCGGTCTATTTGCTTTGCTGAAGAAGGTCCTTGAGCTGCTCTCTTGTCAACCAGGGCTTTCTCCGATGTATCATACTGTGGCAGTTTGAACAAAGGAGGACGATATCCTCAATTTTGGTTTTTTCATTGGGCTGCAACTGAGAAACAGGTTTGATATGATGACCTTCAACAAAATTTTCTCCAATAGGGCCGTATACCTTTGCAAAATTAAAACCGCATACCTCACAGTATAATGCTCCGTGGCAAGAAAGAAATCGCTCTTTCGCCTTTGAAATTACCTGGTGATTTCTCTCCCGCAGAATATGGCTCTTCAGCATTGGCCGGCCTTCAGAAAATGAAGAATCATTCTGGGTAAAGTCCATAGTCTCCGCCGAAGGGGATAAACGCTCTCAGTCCCCATACCCCGGACCCCAGACCATTTACAGAATATAATAAATCTTCCTTGTTGATAAAGGCCCTGGAATCTGAAGAGTATTTTTCTAAAGTACCGCGAACTGTAGCCATCCAATTTACCGAGAGCGGCATGTGTCCATGCCGCTCAATATAGTCATAGATTTCCTGCAGGGGAGCTTCTCCGCCCAGATGCTGCAGAGCGTATCGAATCTCATCTTTCCAAGCCATACAGGGCCTCCTCTCTCACTGGTTCTTCTGGTAGATGATCCACAGGCCGTGCATCAGCAGGTACTTGTCGTAGACGATCTGGTGGCGGCAGTACTTCACGATCACCGGGGCGTTGCCGCCGGTGGCCACCACCGTGACGAATTTCCCGGGAAACTGCTCCCGGATCCGGTCAATAATGCCGTCCAGCATGCCGGCGGTGCCGTAGACGATGCCGGAGCGCATGCACTCCTCCGTGGTCTTGCCGATCAGGGCCTTGGGGTGCTGGAGGGAGATGGCCGGCAGCTGGGCCGCTCGGGAGCTCAGGGCCTCCAGAGACACGCCCACACCCGGCAGCAGCAGCCCGCCTTCGTAGTTGCGGCCCTCCGAGATCACGCCGATGGTGGTGGCGGTGCCCATGTCCACAGTGACGATGGGAGGCTGGAACTTCTCCAGCGCCGCCACGGCGTTGGCCACAATGTCGGCGCCCACCTGACTTTGCACCGTCAGGCGGATGTTCAGTCCCGTCCGGACCCCGGGGCCCACCACCATGGGCGGACGGCCCAGTAGCCGGGTCAGGGCCTTCTGCATCATGAAATTCAGCGGCGGCACCACGCTACACAAAATGGCTCCAGTGACCTGCCGGTAGTCAAAGTGGTACAGGGTAAACAGATTCATCAGATCAATGCTGATCTGGTCGGCGGTCTTGCGGCTGTCCGTGTCCAGGGACGCCAAAAACCGCAGCTCCCCGTCGGGGCCGAACAGGCCCACAGAGGTGGTGGAGTTGCCTACGTCGATGGCAAGCAGCATGTCCTTCGCTCCTTTTCCGCAATTTCAATTCTATGGTAACACGTCTCGTCCCGTTGCGCAAGGGCGGGCTTCTCCGGTCCGCCTGGGTCGGCGGACCGCCGGTGTTCCGGGCCAACAGGCGGCCTTCGACTGCCGTTCGGGGCGGCCCTGCGCCCGGGGCCACCGGCAGGGGAGGCCGATTCCCGGCGGGGAATTCCGCCGGTTTGCTGCGGGCTGCGGTT
Organism: uncultured Oscillospiraceae bacterium; assembly: GCA_958426425.1. Classification (GTDB taxonomy): domain Bacteria; phylum Bacillota; class Clostridia; order Oscillospirales; family Oscillospiraceae; genus Oscillibacter. The sequence goes on along the minus strand of CATZYY010000157.1, from coordinate 3,036 downwards.
TGCCCGCCCCCTTGCGGAGGGACGAACCGCGGGCGGGGTGGGACCGCCCGGACGGGGCTGGGTGGAGCGGGGGAATTTTGCCGGGGCGGCCTTGCGCCGCAGGCCGCCGCCGGATATAATGAATCTGTATCCAACAACGGGAGGGAGACTCTATGACCGCTGTATACACCCTGCCCTCGCCTTTGGGCACCTTGACCCTGACCGCCCGGGACGGCGCCCTGACGGGCCTGTGGATGGAGGGGCAGAAGTATTTTTTTGCCGGAATCCATGGGGATGTGAAGGAAAGTAACTTGCCTGTATTTGACCAGGCCCGGGCCTATCTGGAGGCCTATTTCGCCGGGGCGCCCCTGCCGCCATTGCCGCTGCTGGACCCGGCGGGCACCTCCTTCCAGCGGTCCGTGTGGGCCCTGCTGGGGGAGATCCCCTACGGGCAGGTTCGCACTTACGGGGACTTGGCGGCGCGGCTGCGGAGCCGGGGACTGGGAGGCAGTCCCCGGGCGGTGGGCGCCGCCATAGGCCGCAACCCCATCTCCATTCTCATCCCCTGCCACCGCTGCGTGGGGGCCCACGGCAGCCTTACCGGCTACGCCGGAGGCCTGGAGCGCAAGCGGTTCCTCCTGACCCTGGAGGGGGCCCTTCCCTCCGGGGACCCGCGCCTTTGACCGAAGGCCCCGGATACCGGGCGCAGGGGGCCCGGCGGGTGTTCCCGCCATGGCCGGAGGGGGCCGTGGGCTTCTTTCCCCGGCCGCAGGAACCACCTTACCCGGCGGCGCATATCCTGAGACAGAAGAAGGGAGGTGCGCCGTATGTTTCGCGGAGGAGGCTGCTGGATGCTGGGCGTGTGCGCCGTGGCCCTGGGGGCCGGCATCCTGATCGCCGCCATCTTTCCGGTGGGGGCACTGATGTTTCTGGTGGCACTGCTGCTGATCGGCTGCGGCTGCGCCTGCTGCCGCCGATGAGAGGAGGGGAAGGGTATGCGCATCGTGGTTTGGAAATCCCCCAAGGTGCTGGGGGGCATCCTGCGGAAGCTGTTCCGGGTGCAGGCATAAGGGGGCTGGTCCGCTCATAGGATAGGGCAGAATCATGTCCCGGCCCGGCGGCGCGGTCCCCTGGGGACTTGCCCGGCGGCCGGGGCGACTGCCGGGAAAGGATGGGCGACCATGGAACTGGAACTGAAAAAGCTGTGCTTCGACGCCTATGACACAGGCGGCGAAGTGACCGTGACCCAGGAGGAGACCGCCGAGACCATTGTGCCGGACTACTGTCCGGACATCGCGCGGATCATCGAGACCGAGGGCAAGATCTACATTCACAACCGGGAGCTGCGGGACGGCAGGGCAGAGGTCACCGGCACCGTCCGGGTGACGGTGCTGTACACCCCCGAGGGAGAGGGCGGCATCCGCACGCTGGAGTTTGCCATGCCCTTCACCGCCGAAAGCGATGGACGGGGCCTGGGGGAGTGCGCGGTGGTATTGGCGGAGACGGAGCCGGAATTTCTGGAGACCCGGATGCTGAACCCCCGGAAGGTCTTCACCCACTGCAAGCTGGTGACCCGGATGACCGGGTGGCGCCGGGCGCCGGTGACGGTGTGCGCCGACGTGGAGGCCCCGGAGGAGCTCCACGTGGAAAAGCGGCAGGAGCGGCAGCACGCCGTGGTGCTGACCCACGTGGCGGAGAAAGACTTCACTTTCTCCGAGACCCTGACCCTCTCCCCGGGCCGGGAGGGGGCGGCGGAGATCCTCACCAGCCGGGCCTGCGGCACCGTCACCGAGGCCAAGGTGGTGGGCAGCAAGCTGCTGTTCAAGGGGACACTGACCGGCTCTATCCTCTACCGCGCAATGGATGGCACGTTCATGGCCTTTACAGGGGAGCTGCCCTTCTCCCAGGTCATGGAGATGGAGGGCGCCGCCGAGGGGACCGAGGCCGCGGTGCGGCTCCAGATCACCGGGGCGGACTTCCAGATCGACGGCGGCGACGCCGAGGGCCGGGACATCGCCGTGACGCTGTATCTCCACGCCGTGGCCCTGCTGCGGCAGGAGCGGGACGTGAGCCTGCTCAGCGATCTGTACTCCACGGCCTATGACCTTACCTACGAGGCCTCGCCCCTGACTCTGACGGGCTACGCCCAGACCCTGACCCGCCGGCAGACGGTGCGGGAGGTGCTGGAGATCGGCGTGGTGGCCGACTCCATTTTGGCCATGTCCGCCGCCTGCGGCGCCGTATCGGTCAGCAGGGAGGGAGGCATGGCGGTGCTGCGGACCGCCGTCTCCATCCGGGCGCTGTATCTGGACGAGGGGGGCGCTCCCCTGGTGGCGGAGCGGTGCGTGGATGTGACGTGTCAGATGGACCTGCCGGAGGACTGCCGCCTTACCGCCCGGGCCATGTGCCCGGAGGAGATCCAGGGCAGCCTGGGGGACCGGGGCATCGAGGTCCGGTTCCCGGTGGAGTTCCAGGCGGAGGCCGCCGCCCAGGTGAAGAAGGTGTGCATCACCGCCGCCAAGGTCAACACCGACGCCCCCAAGGAGCTTGCCGGCGCGCCGTCCCTGGTGCTGCGGTGCCTGGGCCGGCAGGAGACGGCCTGGGACCTTGCCAAGCGGCACAACACCACCATTGCCGCCATCCTCTCCGCCAACCAGCTGGAGAGCGAGGCGGACATGAGCGCCGACGCGCTGCTGCTGATCCCCCGGAAGCGGGCGTAAGGGGAGAGCTGTCCGCCGGGGGCGAAACGGATCAAGGCACTCCCGGACAGGCGGGCCTGTATCCGCATCCACGTGAGAGGATTTCCCCGGAGCGGAATCCGGGGTAAAATGGGGCGTGTCTGTCGGGGACAGGACGGATGTGGGGCCCCGGATAAACGGCCCCCTATCCACCCCCCACATGGGACATAAGAAACTAAAACGAGCGGGGCCGAAGCCCCGCTCGTTTCCTGTCTGTATGCGGCGTTTTCTCAGGCGTTTTCGCTGTACCGGGAGAGGAACTGCCTGGTCCGCTCCTCCTGGGGGTGCTCGATGACCTGCCGGGCGGGGCCCTGCTCCA
>CATZYY010000156.1 GCA_958426425.1 uncultured Oscillospiraceae bacterium | reverse complement strand
ATGGCCATCTTGGCGGCCTCCTCGGCCTTGCCCTTGCCGGCGGCCCGGCCCACGCCCATGTGGGCCATGCCGGCGTTTTTCATAATGGCGGTAACGTCGGCAAAGTCCAGGTTGATGAAACCGGTGTCCCGGATCAGGTCGGAAATGGACTGCACCGCCTGACGCAGCACATCGTCGGCGATCTCAAAGGCGTTGGCAAAGGTGATCTTCTGGTCCGTGGCGTGCTTGAGCCGCTCATTGGGGATGATGACCAGGGAATCCACTTTCCCCTCCAGCTCGGCGATGCCGGCTTCCGCCTGCTGCATACGGCGGCGGCCCTCAAAGCCGAAGGGCTTGGTGACCACGGCCACGGTGAGGATATCCATTTCCTTGGCGATCTCCGCCACAATGGGGGCGCCGCCGGTGCCGGTGCCGCCGCCCATGCCGGCGGTGATAAACACCATGTCGGTGTCCTCCAGGGCCTTGGCGATCTGGTTGCGGCTCTCCTCCGCGCTCTTGCGGCCCACCTCGGGGTCGGAGCCGGCGCCCTGGCCGTGGGTCAGCTTCTCGCCGATCTGGATTTTATAGTTGGCGCTGGAGACGTTCAGCGCCTGCTTATCGGTGTTGACCGCTACAAAATCCACACCCTTGGTGCCGCTGCGGACCATGCGGTTGACCACGTTGTTGCCGCCGCCGCCCACGCCGATTACCTTGATATTGACAACGGTATCGGGACCGGTCTCCAATCCAAATGCCATAGTGGTGCCTCCTACTATCATTTGTAGAAAAAGGGAAAAAAACCCTCTTAATCTCACAATATCCTGTGGTTACGATATTTAGATTATTGTATGACACTTTCCCCTTCCGGTCAAGTATCTGGAGGGGTTTTTCCCGCGGTTTTTTCAGCACTTAGCGGGAAATTTCCGTCGAAGGCTGCCGACAGCGCTCAAGAGGGGATGAAATTCACCTTTCCGTCGTCCCGGGTCAGCTGAATGGTGCCGGTCTGATTGCTCTGAATGGCATCAATTTCCAGACTTGCTACCAGTGACCGCAGCTTGTAGTCGTAATCCGCCCCATAAGGCAGCTCCACCACAAAGCGGCCGGCATAGTCCATCCGCAGCACCGCCAGATCGCTCAAATGGATGGCATCCACCTGGTCCATCAGTCCTGCCTCCTCTAAAGCGGCCAGCAGATTCAAAAGGCTCTGCTGCTGATTGGCGTACTCTGTGGCCAGGGCCAGGTACGTACCCACAGAGGGCGCCAGAAGCTGGCAGCCGTCAATGACGCCATACCCCTCTGCAGCGGAGGCCTCCTCCTGCCCCACGATCTTGCCCTTGGGACTTACCAGCCAGGCGCTGCCATCCTGGACCACCGCCAGTGGGGTCCCGCACTCCTGCACCTGGATCACCAGGGTGTCCGGCAGGCGGCGGTTGATCCGCAGCTCCTCAATGTAGGGCAGAGCCGTTTTGATATCCTGGTCCACACTGTATTTATTCAGCAGGAAGAGATTATCACCGCTGGCCACGCCGGAGGCGTCGATGACCTCCTGCGCAGTATAGCGCTCCATACCGGTGACCTCAATGGTATCCACCCGGAAAAACAGCGTCAGCGCCGCCACCACCACGGCACAGATAGCCAGGGTGGACAAGAGCTTATAGAGGAAGCCGAAGCTTCCTCTTCTTCGCCGGCGATTGGATTTCCTGCGTTTGGCCATAGCTCTGCTCCTAGCGTTATTCTGTCTCCTGGCGGACGATGTCCGCCCCCAGGGCCCGCAGGTCCCGGGCAATATCCTCATAGCCCCGGTCAATGTGGCAGATCTCGGAGACCGCCGTCTCTCCCTCAGCTCCCAGGGCCGCCACGCACAGGGCGGCGCCGCCGCGCAAATCCGTGCACCGGACCGGCGCGCCGTGCAGCTTCTCCACACCCGTCACCACCGCCGTCCGGCCGGAGACCCGGATCTGGGCCCCCATGCGGGTCAGCTCATCCACGTGGCGGTAGCGGTTTTCAAAGATGTTCTCCTCAAACACCGTGGCACCCCGGCTGCGCAGCAGGGCCGCCATCAGCACCGCCTGAGCGTCGGTGGGAAAGCCGGGATAGGGCGCCGTCCGCACCGGGCGAACCGCCCGCAGCCGCTGGCGGCACACCGCCGTCAATCCGTCCTCATCCGCCGCGATGGCGCAGCCCGCCTCCCGCAGGGCGGCGGTAACCGTGGCCAGGTGCCGCTCCCGGGCCCCCTTCAGCCGCACACAGCCGCCGGCGGAAGCCAGGGCGCACAGGTAAGTAGCCGTTACGATCCGGTCGGGCATACAGGCATAGGTACAGCCATGGAATGACTGCCCCCCCTCCACGGTGATGGAGGAGCTGCCGGCTCCCCGGACCTTGGCGCCGCAGGCGTTGAGAAACATCTGCAAATCCACAATCTCCGGCTCCCGGGCGGCATTGGAAATCACCGTGATTCCCTCCGCCCCGCAGGCGGCCAGCATGAGATTTTCCGTAGCCCCCACAGAGGGCATGCTTAAAATCAGCTCCCGCCCCACCAGATGAGGAGCCCGGCAGTGAAGGACGCCGCCTTCCTCCCGGATCTCCGCCCCCAGGTCCCGCAGACCGGAAAGGTGCAGGTCAATGGGCCGGGGCCCCAGCTCGCACCCGCCGGGATAGCTGAGATCCGCCTGGCCGCACCGGGCCAGAATAGCTCCCAAAAAGATGGCGGAGGAGCGCATTTCCCGCATTAGTATATCAGAAATCTCGCTTTTGTTCAACCCGGCGGTATCCACCACCAGGCTCTCTCCCTCCCACTGGGCCTGGCAGCCCAGGTGCCGCAGAATCCGCACTGAGGCGTCTACATCCCGCAGCCGGGGACATCCCAGAAGCTCCACCGGCCCTCTGGCCAGCAGGGTGGCCGCCAAAATGGGCAGGACGCTGTTTTTGGCCCCCTGGACCGCTACTTCTCCCCCAAGCGCCCGGCCGCCTCTGACCAAAAGCTGACTCATACACGTTCCCCTCCGTATCCAAAATGGTTCAACAGTCCATCCTATGGATACCGGGGAAAAGTGGTTACTGACAGATTTCCAGAATGGTCTGATAAATTCGCTCCGCCGCGTCCCGAATTCCAAGAGATGCCATGGCCTCCTCCATAGCCCAGCGGCGAGACGCCTGGTGGAGAATCCCGCAGGCCGTCTGGAACAGCGCCTGGCCGGAGCTGTCCTTTTCCAGCACCACCGCCGCGGCGCCGGCCTGCTCCAGAACCCGGGCGTTTTTCTCCTGGTGGTTGTTGGTCACATAGGGAGACGGCACAATCACCGCCGGGACCCCCAGAGCCGTCAGCTCGCTGATGGTGGAGGCGCCGGCCCGGCACAGCACCAGGTCTGCCGCCCGCATCACCAGGGCCATGTCATAAATGTACTCCCGCACCTGGAGGGCCGGGTGGTCCTTCAGGTCCACGCCCTTTTCCTTCAGCAGCTCCAAAAGCGCCGGATAACCGCTCTTACCGGCCCCGTGGATATGGTGGAAGGGCTCCTTCGCCGCCTCCAGGGCCAAAAAGTCCGCCATCTGCCGGTTCATGCCGGAGGCACCCAGAGACCCCCAGAAGGAGACGATCAGGGGCCGTCCGTCGTCCACACCCAGCTGCCGCTTGGCCTCCTCCTTTGTCAGGCGGAAAAAATCCTCCCGCACCGGCGTACCCGTCACCACCACCTTCTCCGGATGGCGATAGTGCTCCCGGCAGGCTTCAAAGCCCACCATGACCCGATCGGCGTAACCGGCCAGCACCTCCGTGGTAAGGCCGGGGACCATGTTGGACTCGTGGATGGCGGTGGGAATACCGGCCCTGGCGGCTGCCTTCACCAGCGGGTAGCTGGCGTAGCCTCCTGTGCCGATGACCACATCCGGCTGAAACTGCCGCAAAATGGCCTTGGCCTCTCTGGGGGCCCGTACCAAGTTGGCGGCGGAAATCAGGTTGTGTTTGAGCTCGGCGGGCCGCAAGGAGCGGTGGAAGCTGGAGATGTGGACCGTCCGGAAGGGATACCCCGCCTTGGGCACCAGGTCCTTCTCCAATCCCCGGTCCGCCCCCACAAACAATACCTGCCGCCGGGGGTCCCGCTCCTGCATCAGCTGCGCCAGGGCGATGGCGGGATTCACGTGTCCCGCGGTGCCGCCGCAGGTGAAAATAATCCGTTCAATGGCCTTCCCCATACTCTCCACCTCATTTTTTGTCTGTTCCGCCCTAGGCGGAAAAAGCGGGGCGGCCACGCCTACCCCGCTTTGGTGGGCTTCATCTGCCTGGAAACCGACAGCACAATCCCCATCTCCGCCAACTGGATAGAGAGGGCTGTGCCGCCGTAGCTGAAAAAGGGCAGTGAGATGCCGGTGGTGGGCAGCAGGCCCGTCACCACGCTGATGTTCAAAAAGGTCTGGACGCCCAGAAGGGTGATAATGCCCACCACCAAAAGGCTTCCGAACCGATCCCGGGCGTGGAGGGCAATCCAGAACCCTCGCAGAATCAGCGCTGCAAAGAGCGCCATGATGATGGCGGCGCCAATGAGGCCCAGCTCCTCGCAGACGATGGCAAAGATGAAATCGTTGTGCTCCTCCGGCAGATACATAAACTTCTGCTGGCTCTTGCCCAGACCCACGCCCAGCAATCCGCCGGAGCCAATGGCAATCAGGCTCTGGGACAGCTGATAGCCCTCTCCCAGGGGATCGGCCCAGGGGTTGAGCCAATAAGTCACCCGGGAAGCGTTGTAGCCGATGACGAACAGCACCAGATACAACAGACCCGCCGCGGCGCCGATGGCGCCGCCTACCCAGGCCCAGCTGATGCCGCCCACCAGCATCATGGCGGCGCCGGCGCCCAGAATCAAAATGGCGCCGGACAGATGGGGCTCCGGCAGCACCAGACCTGCCAACACCATCAAAATCAGAGCGTAGGGCACAATACCGTATCGGAAAGAGCGCATCTGATCTTTCTTTTTGGAGATGCTGTCGGCAAAGTAGATAACCACCGCTACCTTAGCAATTTCTGAGGGCTGAAACTGGAGGGAGGTTCCGGGGATACCCAGCCAGCGGGTGGCAAAGTTGCGGGTGATGCCCACGCCGGGAATCAGCACCAGAGCCAGCAAAATCACAGACAGGTACAGCAGGGGCTTTCCCAGGGCCCGGAACCGCTGGTAGTTGATTCTTCCAATGAAGATCATGGCGGCCACGCCCATGACGGCAAACACCGCCTGACGGCTGAAGTAATACAGGGGATTGGCGCCGTCGGTATCGTTGTAGGCAGAGGGAAAGCTGGCCGACAGCAGCATCACCAGGCCAATGGCCAGCAGCAGCATCACCAGCACGAAGAAGGGCAGGTCGATGGGCCCCCGGGCCAGCTCCCGGCTCTCCGCCTCCATTTCTTTTTGATGCTGGCGGCGCTCCTGCCGGGCCAGGGCCTCCTCCCGGCTCAGGGGCCGGCGGCGGCGCTGAGGCTGGGGCCGAGGATTTGTCATGACCTTCCCTCCTCTCCCGGAAATTTAGGAATTACTCAGTAGCGTCCCGCGACACCCATGTATGCCAACACACAGCACACCAGCGTCACCAGAGAGAACACCGTCACCAGCTTTGCCTCGCTC